>JBFGRM010000183.1:0-5288 GCA_041563675.1 Nitrospiraceae bacterium
AAAGCCCCGGGACTGCCCGGTGAACTTGTCCGTGATCACGCGCGCCGACTCAACGGTGCCGTGCTGAGCGAACAAGTCCTGCAACTCCGTTTCCGTTGCGGAATACGGCAATCCACCGACATACAACTTCGAACCCATGGGGGTTCCTCCTTCTGAAAAGTGATATTGTCTTAGACACGAGAACTTAAGGTTTGAAGGGAAGGAACGGGCCGAAGACGCGAACCGTGAGGCGGCTTGGGTTGGCTTCCACTCAGATTCCCGGACAAAACAACATCAGTGTTAGGCCCCGTTAATTCAGTCCTCGTCACCGGGCCTCTCGTGATGAGGTCACAGAACAGTATCAGAGACGGGGCTGAAATGCAACCTGTGGGCGGCCCCGCCACCCCTCTTACCCTACCCCGCCTGGCCCGGCTCACGTTTCCCCCCAGCCGGTAAAGGAGGGGGGGATTTCCGAGCGAGGAGGCGGGAAATCCCCGAGTTGACCTTCCCTTATATTTGACGCATAAAGGCTGTCTGCAAGTCTGCCCCCCCCCGCAGGATTGTGGGAGGCGGCAACCCGAGTCGGTGACACGTCGTCAGATGTCAGACAGAGGAGGTGACTTCCATGCAGGTTCGTGGGGTTGCAACGATCCCGTTGCTGATCGCGATCGGGTTGACCATTGGTTGCGCGGCCGGCGAGGCGAGACCCGGGATGAACGCCTCGAGTCAGCCTGCTCAAGCACCGGAGCAGAGGGCGGCCCTGTTCGACAATCTCGGGAGCCACGGCCATCCCATCACGACGAGCTCAGCGCTGGCACAGCGCTATTTCGACCAGGGACTGATCTTCACCTATGGGTTCAACCACGGCGAAGCGATTCGGTCGTTCCGTGAAGGAATCCGGCATGATCCACAATGCGCAATGTGCTATTGGGGCGTGGCCAATGCCCTCGGACCGAACATCAACGCGCCGATGCCGGCAGAGGCCGTGCCGGAAGCGTACGAGGCGTTGCAGCGCGCGCTGGAGCTCGCCCCGCAGGCCAACGACGCGGAGCGCGCCTACATCGAGGCGCTGTCGGCACGCTATGTCGAGAAGCCGACGGCCGACCGGCACGCCCTCGACGTCGCCTACGCCGAGGCGATGCGCAGGCTCGCCCACCGCTACCCGGATGATCTCGATGCCGCGACCTTGTTTGCCGAAGCGCTCATGGACACGATGCCGTGGCACTATTGGACTCCGGAGGGCGAGCCGCGGCCGGGCACGACCGAAATTTTGACGACGCTCGAGTATGTCCTCGAACGGAACCCCAACCACCCCGGCGCCAACCATTTCTATATTCACGCGGTTGAGGCGGCGCATCCCGAGAAGGCTCTGCCGGCCGCAGACCGTTTGCGCGATCTGGTTCCTGGCGTCGGGCACCTGGTCCACATGCCGGCGCATATTTACCTTCGCGTCGGCGACTATGACGCGGCCTCCCGCGCGAACGAGCGGGCGGCCAAGGCCGACGAGTCGTACTTTACCCAGAGCCTTTCCCAGGGGCTGTACCCCGCACTGTATTACCCGCACAACATTCATTTTCTCTGGTACAGCGCCACGCTGGAGGGGCGGGATGCCGTGGCCATCAACGCGGCTCGCCGTCTGGTGACGATCATCGGCGAGGACCAGGTTCGGGCCCAGCCCGGACTGGAGCTGTTTCTCCCGACGCCGCTCTACGCGCTGACCCAGTTTGGTCGCTGGGACCAGGTTCTCGCAGAGCCGATGCCGGCGCCGGAGTTCACCTTTCATCGAGCCATGCGGCATTACGCCCGCGGGATGGCCCTGGCGGCGAAGGGAAATCTTCAAGGGGCGGAAGGGGAGCTGGCGAACCTCCAACGGCTGTCATCCAACGAGAAGATCCGCTCATTGGACACCGAAGCGCTCGCATTTCCAGCGACCCGGCTCGTGCAGATTGCGGAGCATACCCTCGCCGGCGAGCTGGCGCGGCAGGGGGGCCAGCACGGGGAGGCCGTTCGCCATTTTCAGATGGGCGTGGACATTCAGGATGGCCTGCCCTACATGGAGCCTCCGTACTGGTACGTGCCCGTCAGGATGCTCCTGGGCGATGCGCTGCTGCACGCAGGGCGTCCGGGCGAGGCCGAGCTCGTCTACGAGGAAGACCTCAAGCGGAATCCGCGCAATGGCTGGTCCCTCTTCGGGCTCCGGGAGAGCCTGCGCGCGCAGGCAAAGAACGGGGAGGCGGACGAGGTGCAGGGTCGCTTGGAGAGGGCCTGGTCCCGTGCGACGGTCACGCTGACCGCTTCACGGTTCTGAGACCGGAGCCAGGCTCCGGTTCAGTCCTCATCGGCCGATCTGGCCAGGGGTGGCACGACGCTTCCCGTCGCCTTGACGCCGGCGCCGTGCTCGTAGACCAGATGGCCGCCGAAATACCCCGTGGCGGACAGGGTCCCGATTCCGACCACCGCGCCGATCAGATAGACCGCAAGCGTGACCTGTGCCAACTGATTGCGCAGGAAGAGTCGATACCCGAGCAACGTGCCGAAGATCGCGAGGGTGACGAAGGCCAGGGTTTCGTGGCGCTCGATCAGCGACTCTGCGATCCCGGCTTTCTCCGCGGCTTCTTCGGCATAGAGCCCCGCCCCAGCGGCAGCGATGCCCCCGACCAATCCGAGGATGAGGAGCCAGAGCGCGCCTTCACGCAAGGCCTCTCGTTTCAAGATCACGCCGGCGGCGTCAAAGAGGACGCTGGTGATCAGCAGCGCAATGGGAAAGTGCACCAGGATGGGGTGAAGTGGTAGCTCCATGACACATCCTCTCAGGGTGAAAGACGGTGCTTGCGATACTCGGCTCATAGGATATGCCAAGACCCCCTTAGAGGCCATGAAAGATGAAATTTCGGCAGGGTCGCGGTAATTTTCCGCGCTTCAGGCGGGTGGTCTATGATGTCCGTGATGCCCGTGCACCAGCACATGGCCGCGCCCGCGGGCAATGAGCCAGCGGTTCACGGGAAACGCCGCTACCCCGGCGATGACGAGCGAAAACATCAGGCTGCCCCAGAACAGCAACTGGTCCAGCCCGGCGCTCATCGCGCCGGGAATGACGAGCATGATGCCGTTGTCTACAATCTCCATGATCGTGATGGACGCGGTGTCGGCCGCAAGGGCCAGCTTGAGCGCCTTGCCGAATGGGATTCGCGCCCGGATCAAGGGGACCAAGGTAAAGGAGTAGCCGAACGCAAACGCGAGCACGACCGCGAGCGCGATCGTCGGCCAGTCGCCCCAGCCGAGGGCTGTGCCGATGACCATCCCCAGCACTTCCCCCACGGCACAGCCACTGAGGCAATGCGCCGTGGCGCTGAACGCAAGGCGATTCAGGGACGGCGAACCTTGTGCTGCGGCAGCGTGGGGTCCTACAGATTTCTCATCGAGCGAGTTCATCCTGACGACGATCAGAAATCAGAGGTGTGCGCACGCACTCAGGCGTGCCGACCGGCGGTCGTTTCCTCGTCGGGTCTCCGCACGACCAGCACTGACGAGGGCGCACGCCTGGTGATCTTGTGGGACACGCTGCCGAGCAGGAATCGTCGCAGGCCCGTCAGCCCCCGGGATCCGACGACGACCAGATCGGGGCGCGTCTGTTCGCAGGCCTTGAGAATTTGATCGGCCGGATGGCCGACCAGGAGCGATTCGCGTACCTGCCACCCCCGTTGGCGAAACGTTTGACCGATCGCGCCGAGCATTTTCATTCCGCTCTCTTTGCGCAAGCGCAGCAGGTCCTTCCCGATGCGCGCCAATTCCCCACGAGTCGCGGACAGTTCGCGTGAGGTCACATGCTCGTAGTTCTGCTCGACGACGTGAACTACCGTGAGGCGCGATGACGAAGGGAATGGGAGCTTGCCCAGAAACTCTCGCGCGGCCTGCGCATCCGGGGAGCCATCCGTGGCCAAGAGCACATGGATCCCCTGTTGTGTCCTGGCTCGTCTGCCCGCGCGCGCTCTGACAAGCAAGACCGAGCAAGGGGCGTCGCCCAGCACCCACTCACTCACGCTACCCAGCAAAAATCTTTTTACCTTCGACAAGCCTCGTGTTCCCAACACGACCAAGTCCATGTGCTCCGTCTCGATAAACTTCAAGATCTCAGCGCCGGGGAGTCCGTCCCGCATCGCGAGGGTCACGGTTAACCCTTGACGCTGCAACAACCCCTTGAGCTTGGAGAGGAACTGTTGTGCTTTCGTCCGCAAGTTGACGCGGGTTGTGGCAAGTCGTTGCTCGAGGTCCGCGATGTCATAGACCTGCGATAAGAGCGTCAGCTGCGGCGTCTCGGCGACATGCAGCAGAAACACCGTCGACTCCGGGGGAAGAGGAAAGTCTTTGAGGAACTTCGCCGAGTTTTGCGAGTGGGTTGATTGATCGAGTGCAAGTAGGACTTTCATGCCTCTCCTTCGCATAACATGGCGCGTAGAAACGACCGGGACATGATCGTTGGTCGCACCGGACCTGCGGAGGCTTCCGCTAGTTTGTCAGCCTCTTCTACGAATAGCCCAAATGCGGGGCATGCGCAATAGCCTGCGCAGACGGTTCGACCATGTGCCTTTCGGTATGTCCACAGACATTCGCTCGGGACTATATCGGGTCGGTGCGGGAAAACTGTCCCGCCTTTGGTTCCTCGGCGGGCTGTAAGTTGGGTCTGTAACGTTCGGGCAGGCGAGGCGTGTTAGGTGGGACGTCGAACGTGAGACCAGGAGCCAGGAACCTGGAACTCTCAGTACTGCTTAGAGTGGGTCGCGAAGTAAGCGCAAACGGGGCTCGGTGAGAATGCGGTCGAGCGCCTCGACGAGCCGGTCGGCGTCGTTGGTCGTGAAGACCATCGGCGGCTTGATCTTGAGCACGTTGCGGAAGGGGCCATCGGTCCCGGCCAGGACCCCGAGATCCTTCAGGCGCTCCGCCACGTAGGCGGCCTCGGGCGTGGCTGGCTCGAGCGTCTTGCGGTCGCGCACCAGCTCGATTCCGATAAAGAGCCCACGTCCTCGAACGTCCCCGATCATCTGGTGCCGGCTCATGAGGCCGGTCAGCCCCTCCGTCATGGCCTTCCCGACGACCTCCGCGTGCTGCTGCAGTCCCTCCTGCTCGATCACATCCAGCACGGCCATGCCCACGGCACAGGCCACGGGCGTGCCCCCGAAGGTGTTGAAGTATTCCATGCCCGTGTCGAATGAGGCGGCGATCTCGGGTGTGGTCACGACGGCGCCGATCGGGTAGCCGTTGCCCATCGGCTTGCCCATCGTCACGATGTCCGGCACGACGCCCTGCGTCTC
>JBFGRM010000184.1:0-5190 GCA_041563675.1 Nitrospiraceae bacterium
CACGGCTGCCGATGAAAAGCGGCACGCGCTGGTGGAGCGATTCCGGCTCGATCGCCAGAATCCGCTGGTTCCCCGTGCTCGCGCGCCCACCCGCCTGCTCGACCACCATCGCCAGCGGGTTTGCCTCATACAGCAAGCGTATCTTGCCATCCTGCTTCCCTGCCTCGGCTGGATACAGATATATCCCGCCGTCGATCAGCAGGCGATGGACATCGGCCGCCAGGCAACCTGAATACCGCCCGGCATAGGGCCTGCCGGTTGCCTTGTCCTGGGCTCGAACATACTCGATAAATCGCCGCACACCTTTCGGCCAATTGTAGTAATTCCCCTCATTGGCCGCGTAGACCTTTCCCCTGGTCGGCATCGTCATGTTTTCATGCGACAGCAAAAACTCGCCCACCTCGGCGTCCAGCGTGAAGCCATGGACCCCCTGCCCCGCGGTGTAGACAAGGATCGTGCTCGTGCCGTACATGATGTATCCCGCCGCCACCTGTGCGGTCCCTGGTCGGACCAGGGCCGCGTCGCCGGGAAGCTCCGGTTTCTGCTCTTGCCGCAGGATTGAAAAAATCGACCCCAGCGGCATATTCACGTCGGTGTTGGAGGACCCGTCCATGGGATCGAAGACCAGGATGTACTTCCCCTGGGGCCAATTCTCCGGCAACGGGAGGGGTTTTTCCATTTCCTCGGACGCCAGCGCGCAGACGAGGCCGCTATGCTGGAACACCCTGACGAAGGTCTCGTTGGCAATCTCATCCAGCTTCTTAACGGCTTCGCCCTGAACATTGATGCCCCCGGTCGCGCCAAGAATGTCGAGCAAGCCCGCGCGGCGAAGGTCCCGCGCGATCATCTTGCCCACGACCCCGATCTGGGTCATGAGGGCAGAAAACTCGCCTGTGGCCCCGGGGTGGGTGGCCTGCCGTTGAAGGATGAACCGTGTGAGTGTCAGGGGATACAAGGACATACGCGTACCGGCGACTGCAAAAGGAGGCGATGCCGCCTCATCTCGGCCCATTATATCGATTTTGAAAAGGCCGAGCAATCAGGGACCGGCCTGCACCAAGGCCAGGCGCGCCATGATGCGGGCGGTTCCCTACGGTGAAATTCGAGGATGAAACCGGCTCTGGAGTCGGCGAAGGCGTGAGTGGGACGGGTGAGTAGGCGGATCAGCAGGGGGACGCTTAGACGGGTGATTGCTGGGCGGCTCGCAACTCGGCCTCTACGAAGCCTCGGATGCGCTGGAGGCGATCAGGGGTTGTCGCTTCGAACCGGAGCACGAGCGCCGGCTGCGTGTTGGAGGCTCGGATCAGGCCCCAGCCGTCATGAAAGATGACGCGGAGCCCATCGATGGTGACCAGGTCCCGGATTTTCAGGTCTGGATGCGGAACGGCTCGCTGCCCGTCCGCGAAGGCGGAGATTCGCTTGATGACCCGCTGCACGAGATCGAATTTCGTCTCATCCTCGCAGTCGACTCGAATCTCCGGCGTCACGGACGTCGGGGGCAGGTCCGAGAGCAGTGCCGACAAGGGCTTGCCGGTCTTCGCCAAAATCTCGACCAGGCGGCAGGACGCGTAAATTGCATCGTCGTAGCCAAAGTACCGGTCGGCGAAGAACATGTGCCCCGACATCTCCCCGGCCAGCAGGGCACCTTCCTCCTTCATCTTGGCCTTGATCAGCGAATGTCCGGTCTTCCACATCACGGGACGTCCGCCTCGGCGCTGAATGTCGTCGTAGAGACTCTGGGAAGCCTTCACTTCCGAAATGAACGTGCTGCCGGGGTGGAGCGCGAGGATGTCACGGGCATAGAGCGTCATCAACCGGTCGCCCCACAGAATGTCGCCCCGCTCGTCCACCGCGCCGATCCGGTCCGCATCGCCGTCATACCCGATGCCGGCATTGGCATGCACCTCACGCACGGTGCGGATCAGGTCCTGAAGATTTTCGACCACCGTCGGGTCCGGATGGTGATTGGGAAATCGGCCGTCGAGCTCGCTGTACAGGGCGGTGACACGACAGCCCATCTGCTCCAGCGCCGGCTGCGCGACCAGCCCGGCGGCGCCGTTTCCACAGTCCACGACCACGTGCAGGTTCTCGGCATGGACCGAAGCAAAGGCCTCCTTGAGAAAGGCTAGATACTCCGGCACGACGGGCCGCTCGCTGACCGCTCCCGGGCCGGACGTGAACCGGCCGCCCTCCACGACCCTTCGTAGCTCCTGGATGGCCTGCCCGTGAATGGCGTCCTTTCCCACGCAGAGCTTGAACCCGTTGTACTCGGCGGCGTTGTGGCTGCCCGTGATCATGATCCCGCCGTCGACGCCGAACCGAAAGACCGAAAAATACAAGAGCGGCGTGGGGCAAATCCCGATATCCACGACGTTGAGCCCGCCAGCGGTCAGGCCGCGAACCAGCCTGTCACGAAGCTCCGGCGAGCTCGTGCGCCCATCCCGCCCCATGCTGATCGTTCGCAACCCTTGCTGTCGTCCCAGCGTCGCGAACCCCAGCCCGATTTTTTGGGCGACGTCGCCGGTGAGGTCCTTTCCCACGACGCCGCGTATGTCATACTCGCGATAGATTCCCATAGGAGGGATAGCCCAAATCCAATGACCCCCTCTCCCCCTGGGGGAGAGGGCTGGGGTGAGGGGGATCTTGTTTAGCTCTTAACGGTTCTCCGTTCGCCCATAGTCATCCTGCAGCCGGACGATATCGTCTTCTCCCAGATACGGTCCATTCTGCACCTCAATGATATGCAGGACGTCGGATCCGGGGTTCTCGAGCCGGTGTGGCGTCTGAGCCGGAATGCCCGTGCTCTGGCTGGTGGTCAGCTCGAATACCTCATCGCCCCGCGTGACTTTCGCGGTCCCTGCGATCACGACCCAATGCTCGCTGCGCTTGTGATGAAGCTGGAGGGACAGCCGGCCGCCCGGATTGACCGTGACCCGCTTGACCTTGTAGCCCGGGCCCTCCTCCAGCACGGTGTAGGACCCCCACGGGCGATGAACGGTCAGATGCTCGAGATGCTCGGGCGCCCCCTGTGCCTTCAGCTTCTGCACGATTGTTTTCACATCCTGCGATCGGTCTTTGGGGCAGACCAAGGTCGCATCGGGCGTATCCACCACGACCATGTCGGTCAGCCCGATCGTGGCGACGACGCGACGGTCGGCGTAGAGAATGGAGTCCCGGCAGTCCACGTCGACCACCCGGCCGGTGGTGACGTTGCCCTTGCGATCGACCGGCGCGACCTCGACCAGACTGCTCCAGCTCCCGACATCGGACCATTTAAAGTCCACGGGAATCATGGCCGCCCTCGACGATCGCTCCATGACCCCCGTGTCGATCGACACGGACGGCAGCTCACCATAGGCCTTCGCGAACTCCTCCGACGGCGCCTTCGCGGGAGCGAGGTCGGTGAGGCGCTGCATCCCGCGCGTGAGCGCGGGCTGGTGTCGGGCGATTTCCTCCATGAGCACCGAGGCACGCCACAGGAAGATGCCGCTGTTCCAAAAATACTTTCCGGTCTTCACATACTTCTTGGCCGTGGCCACGTCCGGTTTTTCGACGAATCGTGCGACGGGGTGACCGACCAGCCGGCCCCGTGACGCGAGGCGGGTTCGCAGGTTCGGCTGGATATACCCGTAGCCGGTCTCCGGCCTGACGGGCCGGATGCCGAACGTGACGAGATGCCCTTTGGAGGCCAGCTCCGCACCGAGCGAAACGGCGGCACG
This sequence comes from Nitrospiraceae bacterium, assembly GCA_041563675.1. GTDB lineage: Bacteria > Nitrospirota > Nitrospiria > Nitrospirales > Nitrospiraceae > JBFGRM01. Next base: position 3,720 of record JBFGRM010000184.1, read on the forward strand.
AAAACGCGTCTCGTCCTTGATGACATGATCGGCCGGCAGCACGAGCATGACCGCGTGGGGGTCGCGTCTGGCGAGCTCCAAAGCGGCGAGGGCGATGGCCGGTGCGGTGTTCCTTCCAATCGGCTCGAGCACGAAGTTGTCGGTCAGCGCATCCTTCCATTCCGCGAGCTGGAACCGGATGGAGTCCGCCTGACCGGTGTTCGTCGAAATGAGGACATGCTCCGGCGGCACGCAGCCGACGACCCGCCGCATGGTTTGCTGGATGAGGGTGGCGTCACCGAGAATGCGGAGGAGCTGCTTGGGGTACAGATGGCGGCTCAGCGGCCAGAACCGCGTGCCGCTGCCGCCAGCGAGAATCACGGCGTAGAGGTGGGAGTCTGACCCGCTCATCTCTTGTGTGGCGCGGCTTTCGCCCTCGCCGCCAGAATCATCTCGGCGACCTCGCGGACCGCCCCTTCGCCGCCCTTCTTCTTGCACACGTACGTCACGGCTTTGAGCACGACGGGCACGGCATCCGCAGGGGCAGCGGAGAACCCTACCGCCCTCAAAGCCTCCACATCGTTCACGTCGTCACCGATATAGGCGACGTGCTCCAGCGAGCAGTCATATTTCGAGCAGAGCTCCCGCAGCCGTCCAAGCTTGTTCCGCACGCCCTGATGGACCTCGGGGATCACGAGTTTCTCCCCGCGTCGACGTACCAGCTTGGTATCTTCCTGCGTGACGAGCGCTGTCACAAGCCCGGCGTTCTGGAGCAATTTGATTCCCATCCCGTCCCGGGTATTGAATTTCTTCATCTCGTCGCCGGATTCCGAATAATACATGCCCGCGTCCGTCAGCACGCCATCGACGTCCGTTGCGAAGATCCGAATACCAGGGAGCAATGACTGCATCGGAGTCGCGCCGCGTGAGCGCTGTCTTAACCGTTGCTTATTCATCCTGTCTGCTTGATCACGATCAGCGGGCTGATTTTTCGAAGAGCCGAACGTCGGACTGGACCATTTCCTGAACGAGCTCCTTGAAGCTGACGGCTGGCGACCACTTCAGCTCGCGCTTGGCCTTGGAGCAATCCCCCAGCAGGGTTTCGACCTCGGAGGGCCTGAGGAACTGGGGATCGATCACCACATGGTCGCGGTAATCGAGCCCAATATCGGAAAACGCCGCCTCCGCGAACTCCCTCACGGTGTGCTGCTCGCCAGAGGCGATGACATAATCGTTGGGCTCGTCTCTCTGAAGCATCAGCCACATGGCCCGGACATAGTCCCGAGCATGGCCCCAGTCCCGCTTCGCATCGAGATTCCCCAGGCGCAATTCCTTGGCCAGCCCCAGCTTGATGCGAGCGGCATGGGAGGTGATCTTTCGCGTGACGAACTCAAATCCCCGGCGCGGCGACTCATGGTTGTATAAGATGCCCGACGTCGTTTTCAGTCCGTACGCCTCACGATAGTTCTGGGTCAAGTGGAAACCCGCGACC
>JBFGRM010000185.1:0-5185 GCA_041563675.1 Nitrospiraceae bacterium
CACCAGGTTCTTGAGCGCGTCCTGAGTCGTGTCGCGAAGCGTCATGCAGTCTACTCCTGAGGCGGCGTGGGGGTTGCGGGGGAGGGGGCCTCCTCGGAATTCCCAGGACGAATCCGCTCATCGGAGACGATCTCCCCGTCGCGAAGTGTAATCAAGCGACCGGCAACTTCCGCCAGCTCCCGCGCGTGCGTGACCAGGAGAATGGTTTGCCCGCCCTGATTCAGACGCCGCAGCAGATCGAGAATTTCCTCCCCGGACCGGCTGTCGAGACTGCCGGTCGGCTCGTCCGCGAGGAGCAGGGCCGGCCGGTTGACCAAGGCCCGCGCGATCGCCACGCGTTGTTGCTGACCGCCGGAGAGCTGATTCGGGAGGTGGTGCATGCGATCCTCCAGGCCAACATCACGCAGGATCTCCCTCGCCCGGCGATGCCGTTCCTGCGATGCGACCCCTCGGTATTGAAGCGGCAACTCGACATTCATCAGCGCGGTCTTGCGCGGAAGGAGGTGAAAGCTCTGGAAGATGAATCCGACCTGCTGATTTCGAATCGCCGCCAGGTCGGCGTCGTCCAGCGAGCCTACCGACCTGCCGTTCAACCAGTAGGTGCCGGTCGTGGGCCGGCTCAGACACCCGAGGATATCGAGCAGGGTGGTCTTCCCGCTGCCGGACTGGCCGATCAGGGCCACGAATTCTCCCTGCGAGATTTTCAACTCGACGTCGTGGAGCGCGCGGACTTCCAGAGACCCGTTACGATACACCTTCCCCACGTGGTCGAGTCGAATGAGACCGTTGGCCGAATGCATGGACGACATAAACTCGCGCGTGGAGTGTTGGGCCGAGGGGGCGGCGAGGCTACGCGGCTTTGTCGGTGAAGGAGGGGATGACGACCGTTTCGCCTTCTTGCAGGCCGTGCACGATCACCGCTTGCGATTCGGTGCGAAGCCCGACGCGAACCTTTCTCGGCTGCCGACCGCCGTCCACGATGACGTACACGATATCGTCTCCGTTGTCCGATCGCAGCGCTTCGAGCGGCAAGGCGATGACGTCCGGCAGGACATCGGTGAGAATATCGACATTGGCCGTCATGAGCGGACGCAACTGTTGCTCTTCGTTCTCCATTTGGATCTTGACGTCGTAGGTCACGATGCTGTCCGTCTTCTCTCCCCTCGGCGCGATTGCCACGACCACGCCTTCGAACATCCTGCCGGGGAGGGCATCCAGTCGGACCTCCACCGATTGGCCCACCTTGACGCGACCGATGTTCACCTCATTGATCTTGGCTTGGACGATCATCCGGCTGAGATCTGCGATGGTCATGAGCACGCTGCCGCCCCCGACCGTGGCGGTGCCGGACGTGATCAGCTCACCGGTCTGGACCTTGACCTCCAGGATCGTGCCCTCCGCCGGGGAGAGAATCTCGAACTCCTCCAGCTTTTCGGAGGACAGCGCGCGTTCCAGGTATCGACGGTACAGCTCCTGGTTGCCCCCCAGCGCCAGCAGGAGCTGGCGTCTGGCCAAATCCCGCCGGACCCTGGCTTGCTCGAAGGTTTGCTGCGCCGACTCCAGGTCCTGGCGCGAGGCATACCCCTTCTTGTTCAAGGCCGCCATCCGCTTCAGCTCGCGGCGGGCCTGCTCCAGGTTCACGCGTTCCTGCTCGAGGGAGGCGCGCACCTGGGCGACCTGACGAGCTTCGCTCGGCTCTTGTTGAATCAACGCCAACGATTGATCAGGCTTGACGACTTGTCCTTCAGCCACGAACAATCGCTTGACCTCACCGGAGACCTGGGACTTGATCTCGATCGTCCGCGCCGGTTCCAGCGTGCCCGTCTCGGCCACGCGCGTTTCGAGTGAGATCCGCTTCACGGGAATGATCCGGGGCTGTTCCTTCGGGCCGCTTTCTTTGCCTGTCGTGGGAGAAAAGAGAAGCGGTGCGAGGCCGGCGACCGCCGCGATGCCCAATACCGTCATGATCACTTTTTTCGTCATTCCCATGAGTGGTATCGATTCGTCCTCGAGATCTGCTTACGAACCCCTGATGCCTCCGCCCTTCGACGGCATGCTCTCGCGGAGCACGTGGGGCTAGCGCAGCTCGATCCCGTAATCCTGAAGCGTCGTCCCCTTCTGACGGGCCAGATTGGACAGCGAGTTGTTGTAATCGACAATCGCCCTCAGCTCATTACGCCGCGCGATCGCGAGATCACGCTGAAATTCGAGCACGAGACGCGTCGTGCTGAGCCCGAGGTTCAGCCGCTCGCTCTCCGCTCTCAGCTGCTTTTGGGCCAAGATCCGTGCCGACCGAGTGGTCTCGATACGCTTGAAGTCGGTCCGCACGCCACGTACCGCCTCTCGTATATTAATGATAACTTCTTGCCTGGTCCTTTGCAATGACACCTGAGCGTTCCGGGCCTCCAGCCGGCGCTTCCGATATTGGCTCCAGGCCGAGCGATTTCCCAGGGGATAACTCAGCACCAGGCCGGCTCCGAGCTGGTAGAAGGACCCGCTGAACAGACGGTCGAGCTTGTCCGAGGGATTTTTGCCCAGCGAATTCAAGCCCGCCGTTCCCTCCACGTTCAAACTTGGTAGGAGCTGGTTCTTCGCAAAACCTACGTTCAAATTGCTGTTTTCGATATTCTTGGCGGCCTGGAGCACCTCGGGCCGCTGCTCGAGCGCCACATCGATCGCCTCTTGTAGGCTGATAGGCTCCAAGTTGGTCTTGGGCTTGTCGGTGGGAACAAGACGGACCGTTCGGCGCAAGGTGCTTTCGGAGGGGCTCAACAACTGCCGGAGTTGATCCTCCTGGTCGCCGATGGCCCGTTCCGCGATGAGGACTTCCTCCTGGCGGGCGGCCACGGCGGCCTGGGCCTGCAGCACATCCACCACCGTCATGACGCCCGCTTCCGCCTTGGCCCGATTGCTGGCTTCCAGCTGTTGCGCGGCCTTGAGCGCGATCTGGGCGACCTTCAGACCTTCATTGGCAAACACCAACTCCCAAAAGGTTTGCTGTACGCTCGCGATCACGGTGAGCACGTTCGTGAGGAACTCGTGCTCTTCGACCTGCGCGTTGTTTTTGGCTATTAAGATCTGTGTGCGGTTCGTCTCTGTGCCGAAGTTACGCAGGAGGGGCTGCGTGAGATTCAGCGTCAGACTCGAGGTGTACGCCGGGTTGAAGAGAAAGCCGGTCGGACCCGCGATCGAAGTGCGCTGGGGGTTGAATGTAAAATCCCAGTCTCCCCCGGTAATGAGTTTCTGCGAAAGCCCGACGTCAAACTTCTCGACGTTTTGATCAAAGGTTTGTGGCTCTGTGACAACAGACCCCGGCGAAAAGCCGAAAATCGGTTGGTTGACGGGATTGACGGTGCGATCGTATCTGGCGCTGAAGTCGAGCGTGGGATCAAACTTCGCTTGCTCGAACAGAATATCGGTCAGGCGCGCTTCCTTCGTGTGGCGGCTGATCGTGATGTCAAGGTTGTGCTCCAGCGCCTCGAGCACGGCCCCCCTGAGCGAGACCGCCTTTTCCCCGGAGGGGTCGAGGGCGTTGGGCGCGGCTCGGGCGGGTCTGTCCTCCACGAGCACGCGAACGAAGAGGATGGCAGCGAGCACGACCGCAAGATGGAGCAAGCGACTGTTGCACATAGTGATCCCTCCTAGGTGAGGATACCGCTCCCATCTTACGTTGGGGCCTCCGTGGCTGTCACCGATAATGTGTCACGGTGACGCGGCCCCCGAGGGGCCACGACGCGCGGTGCTGGGTCTGTGGGATGCGTGGAGGGTGGAGGATTGTGAGCCTGTCGGGACTGTGCGGACACTCGATGGTCATTCGCCCCGAGCTCCGCCTTTACCGAAACAGGAACGATGAGCCGGGCGAGCCGCGTAGGCTGGAGGTCCTACGCGGCTTCGTGCCAGGAAGGTCGGTCGGTTGGAGTGGAAACGGCTTCGCGGCGAGTGCGATTCGCGCAGACGCCGACTTGCATGATGTGGCCGCAGTTTACGCAGCGGCGGCCCGCTCCCCATAAGTACCCGCCCTGAGCCATATCCAGTAACCAGTCGTCCACCATGAACCCCTGGCATCGGGGGCACGTATGCTCGTCGCCCAGGGCGCCGACGTCCGGGGAGGCCTGTTCGACCAGATCATGTCTTGATGCGATTGCCATTGCCTCGCCTCCTTGTTTGAGCGGGTCTTCTATGGGGCGGAATGAGCAACAGTAATGCCATGAGCCGTCCAGACCGCTCACCAGCGGTGATTCTTGTGTATTCAAGGGCTTGCCTGTCTCCACTGAGAGAAATCCGCTAGAGGGCACCTTTACCAATGCCGGGAAAGAAGCGCCATGGTTGACACAGGTGTGACCGGCGTTGACAACGCCTCGCGGAACCAACCCGTTCACGCCCCCCCTCACCCAAGCCCTCTCCCCCAGCGGGGGAGAGGGGAGGGAGAAGGGAATTGCACGATGATGAGATAATGAATGGATGAAGGGATTCATGAGACGACGAGCTAGGAACTGTAGGCCAGGAGCCAGACCAGCGCCACGACATAGCGGGCGACCGCCTCGAGCACTGCCGGCCGGAGCGTCGCCGGGACATCGGTCGGCTGGTGAAAGTTCGGATGGCCGCCTCCGCTCACCACGGTCACGGTCGGGACGTCCGCTTCCCGAAATGGCACGTGGTCGCCGCCTGGAAAATACCCGTACACATCGATTTTATCCTCGAGGCCGGCGAGCTGGCCCGCGAGTTTGGCGATCTCCTCGGGAAGACCCGCGACTCCGATTGTGAGGCGCCCGTTCCCGACCCCGACGTGGTCGATATTGATCATGGCCGCCGTGCGGTCGAGAGGGAAGGCGGCTTGCGCGATGTACTCACGCGAGCCCAGAAGCCCCTGCTCCTCTCCGCTGAACGAGACGAAGATGAGGGCGCGGAGCGGACGCGAGTCGGCCGCCCGAAGAACGCGAGCGACTTCGAGGAGAACCGCGGTGCCGGACGCATTGTCATCGGCTCCGGGAAACAAGAGCCCCGCCTGACGCCCGAAATGATCACGGTGCGCGCCGATAACGACGGCCTCGGTGTCAGGCTGCGTGTCCGCCTCGGATGCGGGGTGGCGAAAAACAACATTATAAAGGGTGCCGCTCGGTCGATCCGCCTCCCAACTCAGACGGGCCAGAGCCGGCAACGCCTCGGATCGAGGCGTGAGGCGCTC
>JBFGRM010000186.1:0-5125 GCA_041563675.1 Nitrospiraceae bacterium
ACACCTCTCCCGTTTCGGCTGCGCCCTTTCGAGGACTCCTCGGATTCCGCTCGTGATGTCAGGTGGGCAAACAGGAGTGCGCCCATCGTAAACGTGAACGTGGCGTGCAAGATCCCCCGCAAAGGACGGAGGCTCCGTCGCCATGGCGAATAGAACACTTCCTGGTTGGCGTCTCCACGGCTGAGCCGAAACTTTCGCAGCAGAAGATTCAAGTGATGGTGGCTGTTCTCGTGGACCAGGTCGTCCATGAGATCCAGGTCGTCCCGCTCGAAACAGTTGATAAAGGACAGGCCGGGACGGTGGCGGTAACTGTAACTCACGACACCCGGCGCCCGGAGGGGCACCACCCGCGACGTCAAGCACCCAAGCAGCGCCGAGCCCTCAGGCCAGACTTTCGCGATTGCGTCCAGTGCCCGGCCAATGCGGGTTGCGAGCGCGGGGTCACTCCGGATCAGCCGGACCGGTTGCCGAAGCCTCCCATAGACCAGCGTCGGTCCGAGGGTCAGTCCAGCATCTCCGTCCGGACCGGGTGGCCGAATCCACAGGGGTGACCGCGCTCGCCATCCCGGGCCCGCTTCACCGTGCGCCCCGGGCAGTACGGAAGAGCGCGTTCCCACTCGCACGCGAGCTTCCTTCCGACCGAAGACCAGCGTGCACTGAAAGCCGGTGCGTGTCATCGCCGCTCGGAATTCCCGGGGCGGGACGAGACAGGTCCCGTCGAGGCCGATGGGCAGACATCCGGCGAGCTCGGCGCGCTCGAACTGTGCGCTCAGGTCACAGGGCACTTCCCAACATGATCGTTTCGCCTCTCTCAGCCAGGCACTCGGCAGCCCGGGGATCAGCCCGACCGACTCCTGAACGACCTGCCGCGCGATCCTGGCACACAGTTTGGCCAGCCGAGCGGGGAGCGCGGCGCTCTCGGGCCGGCCGAGCGGGAACAAGTCGTCCGTATAGTGGTGCTCGTAGAAGTGGGTCTCGCATTCCGCGAGCAAGTCTGAGGCGAATCGTGCGGCCGCCGCCCCTCCCCGTTCGTTTCGAAGTTGACGACGAACATCCAAGAAATACAGCAGATCATTCAGTTCCTCGATCCACCCCACGGCTTTCCACCCCGAGAACGCCGCCGTCGGGAGCGTCTGTCCGAGCAGGCGAAAGTACCCGACCGGAAGACCCAACGAGGCCACCGCATCGGCGTAATCGTGCTCGACTTCGTCGCACAGGTCGAACAACAAGCCGCGCATCGTACGACGCAGCTCCCGGACCAGTGCCCGGACAGCCGTGACATCCAACAAGCCGATCATCGTGGGAGGCACCGCTTCACGCTTGCTTTTGTCCCTGCCCGGCGTCACACTTCACCGGGCGTGACCGCACGGTCCGACCACCACGATGGCTGCGCTTCCGACGGTCCGGAGCATAGACGGCCATTGTTACGGATGTCGGCGATATCTTGCAATGGATCGACCCGGCGCAGGGTGGGAGAGAGAACCCGGCGGATGGGCAGGATAGGGCCGGTCACCATATTGATGCAAGGAGGAGAGCACAACATGCCACGGTTCCGATACCTTGCGCTCGTGCTGATGATCCTGCTTTCGGCAGCCTGCGAGTCCGGTTCAGTTGCGGGCCCCGAGGTCGCGATCAAACTGGGAGGGAAGTTTTGCGCGATGTACCCGGATGCCATCACCACCGCATTACAGCGGGTCGATGGCGTCGAGGCAGTGGATCTTGAATCGAGAAAAGGCTACGCGATCGTGACCGGCAAGGCAGGTGCGATGAAATTGGCGGACCTCAGAAAGGCCGTCAACGGCGCCCGGGGGGAAGGGTGGCACTGTGAAGCGGAGCTCGTGGAATGAGTGCGCGTGTCAGGAAGGGAGAAAAGATGGGGACGCGGCCCCACGGGAAGTGATCCGCGACGGGAGCTCGTCCGTTACGCCGGGACCGGCTTCCCACCGCGTCCGGCGTTTTCCTGCCCTTTTTCCGCACGCGCCTGCTCTCGCTCAAGACCCTGCGCGAGCCGGCGCCGGTGGATGACCGGATCGAGAATATTGCCGCAGGTCACGCAGCGCCATCCCGCGAACCACGGCCTTCCGCAGGACTCCTGCAGATCGAAAAAGTGATCTTTGACCATCAATCCCCGACACCGATGGCATGTCATGCTGTGCCTCCTTCCGCCGTTGGCACGGGATCGGCTCCTTCGGCCCGTGATGCAGCAATGAACGTGCCAGATGGCCCGGGCACCGGGGACGGGCGACAATCGGCATAAGGAGGTGCGGAATTTCGGCGCTGGGGAGCTTCTTTCGGTCCTCGCGACTTGCTTTTGCTCTGCGTGCTGACCAGACTGTCCTTGAAACCCTCCAGGCGATTGCGGGCTGGGGAAGACGCGCCCGGTCGGGCCGTCGGGTGGAGCGATCGGATGGCCCTCTCAAAGCCACAAATTGACGCCGTGGTTCGGGAAATCGCCCCCCTGCTGAGCGGGGCGTGGGTCCAAAAGATCTTTCAGCCGACGCCGCTCTGTCTCATCTTTGAGGTTCGAGCCCCGGGAGAGACCCTTTGCCTGTTGGTTTCCGCCGATCCCGAAACGGCCCGCCTCCATCTCGTCAGCGAACGCCTCCCGAACCCTCCGAAACCGCCCCCGTTTTGCCAATATCTCCGGGCCCGCCTCCACGGCGCCCGTGTCGAGGCGCTTGAGGCAGACGAGGCAGACAGGATCGTTCGCCTCCACCTCTCGACCAGAGAGGGAACGTTCGTCCTGGAGGCGGCCTTGACCGGCAAAAGCGCGGACCTTCTGTTGCGCGGAGAGGACGGGACTGTCCACAAGCGCCTGCGGCTTCATGCGGGGAGAGCCGGGGGACGCGATGCGCCTGCCACCGCGCGCACCGCCAAACACGCGACCGCCGCATCTCCTGCCGCGGTCGAGCGGGACGAGGGTCAACGATTCCCCGTCTCACACGCCATCGAACGCGCCTACCACGAGCGTGACACCCTCCTGGCTCAACGTCGCCTTCGTGAGGCGCAGCTTGCGGAGCTGCGGCGGGCCATCAAGCGACTCGGCCGCCGGGTCGATGCGCTGCGGGCGGATCTCGACAAAGCCGGAAGATACCGCGGCTATGACCGGTATGGAGAGCTGCTCAAAGCCAACTTGGGCCGGATCGTCAAAGGGCACGATCAGGTGACGGTCGTCGACTACTTCGATTCGAACATGGCCGAGCTGACGATTCCGCTGGACCCGACGAAAAGTCCGCAGGGCAATATGGAAGATTATTTCAAGAAGCACCGCAAATACTTGGTGGCCGAGCGGGAAGTCCGTCCCCGGCTTGAGGAGGCGGAGCGTGCATTGACCGGCTTACGCGAAAAACGCCGGGCGATCGAAGCCGGCGAGATCGAGGCGGAGGCCTCTGCTCACTCCCGCCGGCAACCACTGGGCACGCGAGGTCGCGAACAAGCCCGTTCCGGTCCCTTTCGTCGCTTCACGTCCTCGGACGGCCTCGCCATTTACGTCGGACGCAATGCGCGCGAGAACGAGGAGCTCACGCACAAATTCGCCCGGGGTGACGACCTCTGGCTGCACGCCAGAGGTGCACCCGGCTCCCACGTCCTCGTTCGCATGGAAAAAGGCGCAAGCCCCCCGCCGGATAGCCTACGGGACGCGGCCACCCTGGCCTTGCTCTACAGCGATCTCAAGAAGAGCGGGAAGGGAGAGGTGATGTACACGCGGAAGAAGTGGGTCAAGAAGGCGAAGGGGCAGGCGCAGGGCGCCGTGATCGTGACGCAGGAGAAAAGCCTGTTTGTCACGCTCGATCGGGCGAGGCTTGAGGCCTTGAAGGCGCGGTCTCGGTGAAGGTCGGTGGACCCGTCATCGATGCGGAACCGCCCCGGACCCGGGGCGCTCGAGCTCCGGATCACGCAGGCTCACTGCAGCCGTAAAGGCGGGAGGCGCCTCATCATGGGTCGGCAGGAAACCCTCGGCCTGTGGCGACGATGGCTGAGGATGACCGGATCCATGATCTCGCCGCAACTGGGACAGCGCCAGCCGTTGAACGACATGGTGCCCGTCTCATCGAGCACATCTTGAAAGATATCGCGGACCATGAGCCCGCTGCACCGGGGACATCGCATGGCCTACAAGCCTTCGCGCCGAAATGTCCGCTGATTCAGGTCGGACTGCTCGCTGAGACGAATACGCCGGTCCTGCACCACGAGCACTCCCCGCATGACGGGATGGAGCGAGCAGTGATAAGAGTATCGACCGGGGGGCAGGCCGGGCAGGGTGAAGATGTCTCCAGGGCGAACGGGTCCGGAATCAAACGCACAGGCGCCGGCCGTGCAACCGTCGTGGGTCACCGTGTGGGGTAATGACGTCGGGTTGGCCCACTCAATGGGGGTACGCGTCGGCACCTGAGCCACGGCCGGGTGGTAGTAAGGCCAGAGGATATCCATTCGAATCGCCGGCTGAGCCGGGGCGGCGAGGGCCGCGCCGGCAAACAAGAGGGACAGGAGGAGGACTCGCAACGCACCCTCGCTCACGTGGTTGGTCAGAAGTCGCCCCCACCCTTTCACGTCAGCGACCTTTCATCGCCTGCTCGATGGTGGCAATCACTTCTGCCGCCTCGGCAGGCTTGGGCAGCACGTCATAGGCACCCGCCGTCATCGCCCGCTGGATCAACGTTTCGTTCGCGTTCCCCGTGTGCAAGATGACCGGCTGTGGCGGGCGAGGCCGTGCGGATGAAAGGGAACGGAGCAATTCCAGCCCGTTCATGTTCGGCATCTCGTAATCGGTGATGACCACGTCGAAGTGCGCCGCGCTCAATTGCTCGAGCGCTTCCGCGCCATCGGCGACGGGGACACACTCGTAGCCGCACGACTGCAGCACCAGGCGCAAGGCCTCGCGCACGCTCGGGTGATCGTCAACGACCAGTACTCGCTTTCGTGCGGAAGCATCTGTCCGTTCGAAGGTCCTCATTGCCTCACAACGGATTCGGATCCTCTACCCTGATGGCCCCGCGACACCGCCCTCAGGATCCCTTCACCTGGTGGGTCTCCTCGCTGACGATCAGCTCTCCACGCATCACGGGATGAATTTCGCAGTGGTACGGGTATCGTCCCGGTGGAAGTCCCGGGATGATGTAGTTGC
>JBFGRM010000187.1:0-4987 GCA_041563675.1 Nitrospiraceae bacterium
AGCGCCGTGAAGAGGTGTGCGTCGATGACTCCCGCTCCGTACAGCAGTTGCGCGACGATGACTTCCGTGGTCAACCGGGCGTTGAGCCCGATTCCAACGGTCCACGCTTCCCGCACGGTCATCCTGCGCATCGGCACCATCGCGAACACGCCGATGAGCTTGCCACCTGTCGCAGCCAGAAAGAGAAGCACTGCGAGCATCGGCTCTTGAACCATGCCCTTGACGTCGGCATGTAGTCCGACCCAGAAGAAAAAGATCAATCCCAGAAAGCCATAACTGCCGGACTGAATGCTCAGCGTAACCTGGAGGCCGGGAGGTCCCTTCTCCTCCAGCGTGGGGCGCATCAAGATGCCGGCGGTGATCGCCCCCACCACCATTCCCAGGCCCACGGATTGGGATAGACCACTGAAACCGAACAGGACAACGATCGACAACAACATAAGGTTTCTCGGGTGAGGAGGAAGCCACCGAGCAAGCCATTCGAGCAGCCAGCGACGGCAAGCCCACGCGAGCACGACAAAGACCCCTGCGCCGGCGAGAATCGCGTACGCATTTCCAAGCTTGTCGCCCGCCTCCTTTCCGATCAACACAGACACGAATGCGACCAGGAACACCTCAATGACGTCATCCAGCACTCCGGCTCCGATGATGAAGCCGCCCACACGCGTGCGCACGAGCTCGAACTCATCTAGGATCGGAACGATCACTGCCTCCGCCACCGGCATCATGGTGATGCCGATGACCACGGCAATAACTCCCTCGTATCCAAGAGCGAGCATGACCCCTGTACCCAGGCAAAAGGGTATGGAAGTGTTGAGAAATGTGAGCCAAAGGATATCCTTGCTCGAGCGGCGAAGCTCTCCTAAATCGATCTGAAGCCCAATGTAAAACAACAGGAACATGACGCCGAGCTGGGCCAGCAGCGAGAACGGCACATGAAATGCCGGGGAAAGCAAGGATTGGCCGGCAGGCGTATACTGCACGACCATGGCGACGAACAACGCGGCAAGCACCCCGGGGATCCGCACACGGGCGAGGGCCCCGGCCAAGAGGTAGGACAGGACAAACAGGAGAGCAAGATCTAGAAGCAGCTGCGCGAGTTCGAGATCGTTCATCTCAGATTCGATTATCTAGGATTGACTTCCCGATGACTCACCAGAGTCTCCTCATTGCCGCTGTCCCGATCGGCCATTCGCTCGGCGCGGTGAAGCTGCGCGACGAACAGGGTCCGCGTCAGCGCCCAGGCCGCGAACACCGGAAGCCCGGCGGCACGCAGCGCGTGAGCGGCAAAATGGTGACAGTGATGGAACACCGAGTAGGATCCACGGGCCGGATAGAAGCTCCGGCCATCAGCTGACAACAGGGTCGTCTCTGATGCGCGGCTGCTTTCCAGGAATGTCCGGAGGCGGAGGAAGCCTTCGTCCGACAGCCTGAATTGAAACTGCTCGGCTGGCGGATCGGGCGTCCGCTCGCTCCAAGGGCGGGCATGAGTCCCGACCTCCACGACACCGGCTGAAGGCCAGAAAAGTGCGCGAAGCACACCCGTGAAGCCCCGTCGTCCTTCCAGGTACCAGGCCTGTTCGGCGTAGCCCCACTCCTCATACTGAACGGCTTGGGGCACGGGGCTCGTGGCGAGCGGGAAAGAACGAGATGGTTGCTCGTTGCCGTCCTGGGGGAAGGCGATGACGGCGTGCCAGGTGTCGACGGAGACGATAATGTCGCGCGTGGGAGAGTCGGGCGCCGGAGGCCACAGCTCCTGGATCGGGCTGGCACAGCCCATCGCCAGAAGAACCAAGCCCGGAAGCAGCGCCAGAAGCACGGCGTTTACGCCCGGCGACCTTTGACCACGAGGACGGAGCACGGCGCGTACTTGACGAGGGCCTCCGACACGCTGCCGAGCTGCAGCCGCTCGGTGCCGGTCAGCCCGCGTGACCCCGCGACCACGAGGTCGGGATGGGTGCGCTCGAGATGGGTGAGGAGGGTCTGGGATGGATGGCCAGCGAGAATTTCGGTCGAGACTGCGCAACCGTCCTTGAGGAACGTCTCCCGCAGCCTCGCGAGCAGCCGCTGGGCTTCTTCGTGAGCCGGCTTTTGCAGCCGCTCGATCTGATCAGCGGGCAGGACGCGTGCCGCGATGTCGGTGGCCACCGGCGGGACGACGGAAAGCACGGTCAACTGGGTCTCTTCACGCAACAGGCATGCGCGCAGGAATTCGGCGGCCGCGCGGGCGTGCTTCGACGCATCCATGGCCAGGGCCACACGCGGAGCCTCCGGCAATGGGCGCTTGACGACCATTACAGGGCACCGCGCCTGCACGACAATCTGGCGTGAGACACTGCCGAGGAGGAACTCGCTGATGTCGCTCAGCCCCCGGGAGCCCACGATGACGAGATCCGCACGACGCCTCGCGGCCTGGCGCACGACAGTGTCGGCAGCCCGCCCCTGGGCCAACACCGTCTCGATTTTCGTGGAAGGAGCATCGGCAGGCTGGCCCAGCGCCCGTCGCGCCTCCTGCGCCATGTGGCGCAGCAGTTTCGCGCCTTCGTGCTGCACGGCGGAGAGAGAGCGGGTGAGATCCACCCGCTCGCGCCTACCCCTCGCCCTGAGGCTGCCCGTGTCGAGCACATGGAGCAGCACCAGGATCTTCGGAGGGTGGCTGGCGAGCTCCCCGAGTGCATCTATGCTCCACTGTGAGAACTGCGACCCATCGATCGCGCACAAGACTTTCATCCACCAATCTCCCCTGCCGCCATTCCTCTGTGTCACCGGATTCTGGCCTCGAAGATGCATCACATGTGCCTGTATGCCAGCAGACGGGCCTGGCCTCCCAAACCTCGGGATGATGGCCACCAATGCGGTAACCGGGGGGCTTCACAAGTGACCTCCGGAAAGCATATATATAAACGTGGATCGGACGGCTGCGGCGTTTTGGGTCACAGTGAAGAGAACGACTGTGGTGTTTGTCACCACCGATTGGCAATGTGAGATCCGCGCCGAGCCGCGGCCCAGGGTCAAGGCTGCTTTGGATTGCAAACCGTGGAGGCTTGATGATGACCGTTGATGCGACCATGAGAGCTTCGGGAAAACGCCTCACTCCGCATATCACGCAAGGGCTGAGGACTCTCGCTCTTGTCATTATCGGTGTCACACTCGCGTGGCTGTCATTCACCACGCCGGGAGACGCCGCGACGACCGCAACCCTGCTTCCTTCGGGGGACGCGATCGAGCTGACGGGAGAAGGACCAGGCGCGTCGTTCAAGACGACCATTCCGGTGCATCGCTCTGGGGGGATTCGCTACTTCAGTGCCGGAGTCGGCATGGAAGAGCGCCAGGCCCAGTACCCACCGTTTTCCCTCAAGCTCATCCTCGTAGCCGGACCCAAGGCCTACTTGAGTAAGGCGGGGGTCACGATCACGAATGACAGCGGGACGGTTCGCGTGGACATCCCGGGTGACAATGTCGACGGCCCCTGGCTCTTCGTCGATCTGCCGGATGGCACCTACCACATCGAAGCCGTCAGCCGCGGCGACAAGGTGGAGCAGAGGGGCGTTCGCGTGAGGGGCGCAAAGACCCGGACGGTGTATTTGAGGTGGCCACGAGCTCCGGAGCTGTTCTGAGGACTCAGTGCTGCCGGTTGATCGAGTCCGCGAGCCTGCGGAGCGCCGGCGCGATCTCCACCGTGACGGTGGGGCCCTCTTTCAGCTCGTGAAGCTCTTTGGGAAGCCGGCCGAGTTCGGCGCGCGCCCGCTCACGCACGGTTGATAAAGGCGGGGCGGCCGCCACGCGGCGACCGCTACGCATCACCGGCTCCACCAGCGGTGTCCCATCCACCGTGTCGTCCACGAGGGTGACCGTGTCGCGGTCGATCCGTCCCTCGGCGTCATACCACCGGTAGACCTGCTTCCGGCCCGGCCACGTCGCCTTTCCCTCTGATTTTTTTCGTCGAGGCTTTCCGGCGTATTCCTGCAGCTTGTAGGCACAATCAAGATAGGGCACATCGGACGAGGTGGTAAGGCTCGTACCCACGGCGAAACTGTCGATGGGCGCGTTTGCCTTGATGAGCGCCCGCAACGCATATTCGTCCAGGCTTCCGCTCGCCAGTATCTTCGTCCCCTTGAGCCCGCCTTCATCAAGAATGCGACGGACCTTCCGGGCGTGGTCCGCGAGGTCGCCGCTATCGAGCCGCACCGCCTTGACCGCAATGCCTTTCGCTTTCAGTCGGGGAGCCAGGGTCACGACCTTGCCGGCTGCGCGCTCCGTGTCGTAGGTGTCGATCAGCAGCACGACGTTGTTGGGCTGCGCATCGGCGAAATGCTCGAAGGCAGCCACCTCATCGTCGTGGGCCTGAATGAAAGAGTGCGCCATGGTGCCATAGACCGGCACGCCAAACCGGCTCCCGGCCAAGACGGTCGCCGTCCCTGCAAAGCCCGCCAGGTAACTGGCCCGTGCAGCCAGGAGCCCCGCCTCGGCCCCATGCGCCCGCCGGAGCCCAAAGTCGATGAGCGGCTTTCCTTGGGCGACGAGCACGGACCGGGCGGCCTTTGAGGCGATGAGGCTTTGAAAATGCAGGAGATTGATGATCCGGGTCTCCACCAACTGCGCCTCGCGGATGGGCGCGGTCACCCGGATGATCGGCTCATGCGGGAAAAAGACGGTGCCTTCAGGAACCGCGTCCACATCCCCCGTGAACCGCAGGTCGACGAGCGAGTCGACGAAGTCTTGCCTGAAATATCCGCTGTCCCGCATCCATTGTAGCTCCCATTCGGTGAACGCAAGGTCCTCAAGGTACTCGACCGCCTGCTCCAATCCGGCAGCCATGAGAAATCCGCGCTTGGCCGGCAGCTTGCGGACGAAGAACTCAAAGACGGCGGTCTCGTTCATGCGGGCGTCGAAGTAGCCCTGCATCATGGTGAGCTGGTAGAGGTCTGTCAGGAGCGCAGCGGAGGGCACGTCAGGCTGCAACCTCGTCCAGAGTGGCCGGAACGGC
>JBFGRM010000188.1:0-4938 GCA_041563675.1 Nitrospiraceae bacterium
CCGCGCACCTCGTTGATCACGCGTGGATGACTGAGCTTGCAATCGAGAAGCCCCTTGGCCAGGTAGTCCCCCATCGAGCGGCTGTGCTCGAGCATCCGTCCCTCCACCAGGACGCCGCAGACCGCCAAGGCCGCCGCGCAGGCCAGCGGGTTCCCCCCGAATGTGGACGCGTGGGAGCCGGGGCCAAACGCCGCCGCGACCTCGTTGGTCGCCAGGCAGGCTCCGATCGGCACGCCTCCGCCCAGGCCCTTGGCGAGCGTCATGATATCGGGCGACACGCCGAACTGTTCGTAGGCAAACAGCGTCCCGGTCCGACCCATGCCGGTTTGAATCTCGTCGAAAATCAGCAAGACCTCACGTTGGCGGCACAGTTCCCGCAGGCCGGCCAGGTAGCTCCGGTCTGCCACGTGCACCCCGCCCTCCCCCTGGACCAGCTCCAGGAGCACCGCCGCGGTATTCCGGCTCATGGCCTTGTCGACTTCTGCCAAGTCGTTGAAGGGGACATGCCGAAAGCCCGGCAGCAACGGCTCGAAGCCTGCCTGCACCTTACTTTGGCCGGTGGCACTCAAGGACCCCATCGTCCGGCCGTGAAAGGAGTTCACCATCGTAATAATTTCGAACCGCTCCGGACCCGACTTTTCGCGTGCATAGCGCCGCGCCAGCTTGATGGCGGCCTCGTTGGCCTCCGCGCCGCTGTTACAGAAGAACACCTTGTCGGCAAACGACCGATCGACCAGCACCTTCGCCAGCCTCACCTGGGGTTCGGTGAGATAGAGATTCGACGCATGGAGCACTTGCTGCGCCTGCTTCTGGATAGCCCGCACCACGTCCGGATGCGCGTGCCCCAGCACATTGACCGCGATGCCCGCCACGAAATCGATGTATTCCCGCCCCTCCAGGTCGTACACCAGACAGCCGCGGCCCCGTGTCACCGACATGGGGAACCGCGCGTAGGTGTTCATCAGGTACCGCTCGGTCTCACGCTGTAGTTCTTCAGTCGGCATCGATCACGTATCCCCGCGTGGAATCAGCAAAAATAGCACACCGTTTCGGATGAAAGCAACAACGGGGCTGGCCTGCGCGCAACCGCGGACAGGCCCCGCAAGGGGCAAGCCTCGAGGGGCCCCAACTTGTGCCCCTCTTGGGTTGGATGCTATAACGCCACGCGATGAAAATCTGTGCCCAATGCGAGCAAGCAAATCCGGATGAGGCGGTGTACTGCCTGCGGTGCGGAACGAGATTCGAGGCCGCGCCCGAACCCGTTGCCGAGCCGGAGGTGCGGGACGAGGAGGAGGTCTGGCGGATGTTCGTCGGATCCAACCAAACCCTCGTATTCTCGCTGAAAGACGGGTGGAAATGGGACAGCGCCGCCAACTATTACCTTGCGCAGTTCCGTAAGTTCCAGGTCGGGGCGACGCCGCGATACACCCTCACGTGGCACTGGCCGGCTTTCCTGATCGATCCCTTTTTCTGGTTCCTTTACCGCAAGATGTACCTGTATGCGGCGGTCTACTTGGTGGGACCGGTGATCGCCTTCTTCTTGACCGGTGACATCACCGTGGGGTTCATTTGGCGCGTGATCGCGGGGGGCAGCGCCAACTACTTGTATTTCTGGCATGTCCGGGAGCATCTCAACAGCCTTCGCGAGCAGGTCGGTCCTCTCCGCCCGATCCCGGACTCCATCCTCCGCGACGCCGGAGGCGTCCAACCCTACGTCTTCGTCTTGGGGATCCTGCTGTACCTCTTCGTCCTGTTCGCGATCATGCAGGAGCCGCCCAACCAGGCCATGATTCAGGACGGGGGCGGCGCACCCGGCGACGCCCCGCGCGTATTCTGACTCACCGCTCAGGCAAGCGGCCCATTCCTCGTCCGCTCCAATTGCCAGGCGAGCCACGCCCGAAACCATTCGAAGTCATGGCGATAGGCGTCCTCGGAGGTCTGCGCGGCCGCGTGGTGCTGATCGAACTGTGTGTACGTTCGCGGCCAGTTCTTTTGCCACCAGGACTTGAGCTCATCGGGCAGATAGGGCTGGCCCTGCGCTTGCGCGAAGCCGGCCGCCGCAACCACCGCCGCGATCAGTGGCCAGTAACGATCCTTTCCGAACCCCAGCGCTTTGAAGTGCTCCCGTAACAAGAACACGACCCAGAGCTCTGCGCTGTTTTTCTTATTGTGCTTGAACGGCTGGGTCTGCCGCAGAGGCACGGGGTCAAAGTTCTTCACCACCGAGGTGTAATCCGGCCCCCCGTAGCTGCCGGCGACCTCGGCGATCCCCTCGAGCATCTTGGCCAGCTCGACCTCGACGACCGGGGTGGCTCCGGGTGATGGTTCAACAGGAGGCCGCGTGAGCGGGTCCGGCATCGTGAGCAGCTCGATGAGCGGCTTCAACTCGCGGAGTCGGACCACCGCCGCCTTCAAAATGCCCTCGGACTCGAGCCAGTAGTCGGGGTCGCCCTTGGTGATCCGTTCACGCCCCGCGGGCGGCAGCACCGGTGGAATCCAATACCGCACCAGGATGAACAGGACGTAGTTTGGATCACCTCCCGCCTGCTTGAGCCGCTCGAGGATGTCGTTTTGAGCCCGGGCGTGGGCAAAGAACGACTCCACCCGGTCCGAGAGGCCGAGACACCGGCCCATGGCCGTCCACCACTGCTCGAACTCGGCGCGATCCTGGTCTTCCGCTGGCTCGGGAGTCGACACAACCCGTTTCTCCGCCTGGGGAGTGGGCATCCTACTGGCTGGTCAAGACCTTTGCAAGGATGGCCCAGTGGCACTCGACCGACCTTGACTTCCATCGGTGAAGCCGTATCCTGTGCCCGTCATCGCATACAGACCCGAGATCGGAGGAGGCTGATCACATGGCTCGACTGGTGTTGCTCCGCCACGGCGAATCCCAATGGAATCTCGAGAACCGGTTCACTGGCTGGGTAGACGTGCCGCTGTCACCCAAGGGGGAGGAGGAAGCCAGGGCCGCGGGCGCCAAGCTGGCGACGATGCGATTCGATTGCGCCTTTGCATCCGTGCTCAAGCGCGCGATCGATACGCTGACGATCGTCCTCGAGGTCATCGGCCAAAAGGACATTCCGATCGAGAAGGACCAGGCGTTGAACGAGCGGCTCTACGGCGACCTTCAAGGCCTCAACAAGGGGGAGACCGCCGCCAAATACGGCGAGCAGCAGGTGAAACTCTGGCGGCGGAGCTACGATGTGCGCCCGCCGGGCGGCGAGAGCTTAAAGGACACGGCCGAACGCGTGCTCCCGTACTACGAAAGCCGGATCAAACCGAAGATTCTCCAGAACAAGACGGTGCTCGTGGCGGCCCACGGCAACAGCCTGCGCGCCTTGGTCATGGAGTTGGACCACCTCAGCAAGGAGGAAGTCCTCGAGCTGAACATCCCGACGGGCGCGCCCCTGCTGTACGAATTCGATGAACAGGGACAGGTCACCGCGCGACGGTACCTGTGAGCGTCGCTGCACAAGAGGCGGACATTACCCCTCGACCACCTGAATGTCCCTCAGCACCTCCACGTAGGCCTCCAGGGGAGTCATGTCGACGAGTAATGCGACCAGCTTGATCCGATCCTCGGGCGGGATCACCTTGTTCCGTTCCAGGAGCCCGGCCGCTTCCACACAGACCGACCCCGGATTTCCCCCGTTCTGAACCACGGCGGCGAACTCGCGATGACGCTCGTCGAGCTCCGTCGCGAAACGCTCCCGGTGGGCCGCCTCCAACTGGAGGTCGGAGGCCCAGGACGCGGCGAGCGCTCGAGACAGCTCATCGTGAAGTCGCGCGCCCTCGGTCCTCGTGAGGAGATCGTCGCAGGCCGAAAAAATCCAGAACAGGTTCAGGTACAGCACCTCGAGCGTGACGCGCTGCCCCTGTTCACGGGAAGCCTCGATCCCATACTCCGCAAGGGTGTTCCGTGAGACGGCCCGGGGCATGAGCCGTGAGATCTCTCCGACCACCTGCCCGACCGTTTTAATCTCCCGATTCATATCGTCTGGCTCCGGACGCTCTCCGCCCCACCTTACCGTATTCTTTTTTCGTCGAACAAGTGTCGCCGGCCCCATCCCAAGGGACGCAGGGGAGCAGCACATTCGGGCAACTTCGCACCCGCTTGTGGGCCCAAACACGGCTGTGCTACAGTCGCGCGCTCGCGTAGAGGAGGATACCGAGATGCCTCGACAGAGATTCTGTGAAAAGCTTCCTGCCATGGTCGCCGCAGCCTTACTGGCCGCGACGGTGAGCCTCACCACGGCGGGACTGGCTGTGGCTCAGGACAACCGCTTTGGCTTCGGAACGGATGTAGGCGTGTGGACCGGAACCGTCGCGGACGAACGGTTCGCGCTGGGCTTCAACCTCGACTACTTTTTGGGCCCGGCCTTCTCAGTTGGGCCGATGGTGCTCCTTGCACCGACGGGCGATCTGACGGAAATCGCCTTTGCCCCGGTGGCACGGTTTCACATTCGGCTGACCCACCTGAACATCGTGCCCTTCGCCGGCGTCGGGTTCGTCCACGCCGACCTGGACGAGGGGCAGGGGCCCGGCCGCATCGATGACAGCGACACGAGCTACTATATTCCTCTGGGCCTCACCGCCGAGGTCCCGGTCAGCGATCACATCGCCCTGGCCGGAACGCTGCTGGTGAACCTGCACAACCTGGAGTTGGGTCCGCCGGTCCGGGAAGACAACACGAGTGTGGCCCTGATGTTCGGCCTCCGATTCGAGCCCTAGGCCATCATCAGCAACCGGCAAGACCCGAGGGGTCAGAAAGAAGGACGGCGCGAGGAAACTAGACATTTCCTCGCGCCGTCTTACCACGGAGGTTCGCCCGTTGCCTTCGGCATGGGCGAACCCGACGTGGTGGTCACGCCTTAGTCGGTGACTGAGGGTCCGATCAGGCCCCCCTTCACACACCAGACGCCTGCGTTGACAGAATTC
>JBFGRM010000189.1:0-4938 GCA_041563675.1 Nitrospiraceae bacterium
CGCGAGGCAGGTCTCGTCGTCATCGATGTAGAGCGTGCGGCTCGGATCAAACATCACCGCGTCCCGGCAGGCAGGCCAGAAGCACGGCTGCATCTTGAGGCAGCCGAGGTCGAAGGCGCCGACGATACGGTCCACGTGGCGGTCCAAGCCCGTCCTGCCGGTCTTGATCTCGATCCCGTCCGGATGCGCGTTCGTGACCAGCGTGACCCGTTTCTTCATGCTCCGCAGGCGTCCGAGAAACTCGACGGCGTCGGGCAGGTAGCCGATCAGGTGCGCCCACTCCCGGGACAGCGCGACCACATCGAGCCCCAGCGTCCGGGTCCAGTGGTCGAGGTCGGCCCATTCGAGACGACCCTCCACGGCGCGGTACATCCGCATCAGCTGTTGCTTCGACTCGGCGTAGTCCTTGCCGAGGGTCTCCGCATACCGGCGAGGCAGCGCCTCCTCGAAGAAGAAGTTGTCGAAGTGCCGATCCAGAAGCGTGCCGTCCATGTCCAGCAGGACGTCGTCCACCTGCGCCCAATCAAACCCATTGTTCATCTGTCTGATTTTCCTCATATGCGACCGGCCTCCGCAGAATCGCGACAAGATCCTCGAGGCGTCCGCAATTCATTCGTCGCACCATCATCTCAGGTGCTTCATTGTGTTCATACGATCCCTATGATACCGTTCACGCCAGGAGAATGCATGAAGAGAAATTAGGCACCCCTCACGCCTCACGCCTGCGCTGAGCAAGGTCAGAGGGCTGATCCTGAGCCTGCCCTGAACCTGCCGAGCCCCTCGACGAGCTCGGGGCAAGGGGCGTGTCGAAGGGCCTTGCCCCTTACGTTGTTAGACACCATGGTTCCCTTGATCGCCATCATCGGACGGCCCAACGTCGGCAAGTCCACGCTGTTCAATCGGATCCTCGGGCATCGCTCCGCAATCGTGGATGACGTGCCCGGCGTCACGCGGGATCGAAACTATGCGGACAGCACCTACCAGGGACGAGGCTTTCGCCTGGTCGACACCGGCGGGTTGGACCCCGACGCCGACGAAGGCATGCTGCCGCTCATCCGACGGCAGGCCCAGCTTGCGATCGCCGAAGCCGACCTCGTGATTCTCGTCATGGACGGACGGAGCGGCCTGACACCGGCGGACGAGGAAATCGTGACCTTGCTCCGGGGAGTGAGCAAGCCGGTCTATCTGGCCATCAACAAGATCGACACGCCCAACGCCGAGCCCCTGCTGGCCGATTTTTATCGCTTGGGGCAGGAGCACCTGTACCCCCTGTCGGCCGAGCACGGGATCGGTGTCGATGAGCTCCTCGAGGATGTTCTCGGCGTCCTCGGTCCTCCGGTCTCGAAGCCCGAGCCCCTCGACCCTCTTCCGCGCGTGGCGATCGTGGGACGACCCAACGTCGGCAAGTCGACACTGATCAACAATCTGTTCGGCGAGGAGCGCATGGTGGTCAGCGAGGTGCCGGGCACCACCCGCGACGCGGTCGATTCGGTGGTCACCTACCAATCCCGCCGGTACGTCTTTACCGATACGGCCGGCATCCGCCGTCGCGGCCGGATCGAGCGGGGCATCGAGGGGTACAGTGTCGCGCGCGCCATGCGCGCCCTCGGGCGATCGGACATCGCCGTCCTGCTCCTCGACGGCATCGAGGGCATCACCGAGCAGGATGCCAAGATCGCCGGTCTCGTCGTCAAGCAGGGGCGCGGCTGCATCGTGGTGGTCAACAAATGGGATGTGAAGGAGGGAGAGCGAGGCGCTCGCGATCATTTCAACACGGAGCTGCACCGCAAATTCCGCTTCTTGCCCTGGGCACCGGTCCTGTTCGGCTCCGCGCTCAAACCGACGCTGGCGGACGCGCTGTTCCCTCTGATCGACCACGTGATGAAGTGCTTCGGCGAGCGCATCTCCACGGGCTCTTTGAATAAGTTCATTCAGCAGGTGATCGCGCAGCATCCGTTACCCGTCCGCAAGGGAAGGCCAACCAAAGCCGTCAAATCCGTCTATGCCACCCAGGTCGCGACGAAGCCGCCGGTCATCACGTTGTTTGTCGGCCGCCCGCAAGACCTCGGGAGGACCTATCTTCGGTTCCTGGAAAATCGTCTCCGGGAACAGTATGATTTCTCAGGCACCCCACTACGTATCCTGGCCCGGCAGAAATGAGCCGGGCCGGCATCTTTTGGAACGGAGGTTTCGGCATGCTGCTCGCTTCACTTTCCAGGTCACGCCCGCGCTTCCTCGCCATCATTGGCCTCAGCCTTGCCGCTGTAGTCCTCGTCGGGCACAACGCCGGCTTCGGGTCGTCCCTCATGAGCACGGAGATGATCGAGGTGGACGGCATGAAGGTGCCGGACATCGGCCCGCTCCCGAGCATCGTGCCGATCCCCTCCACGAACTTGAACTACAAGGCCAAAGTGACGTTGGGGGAACAACTGTATTTTGACGGGCGTCTGTCCAAGAACGGCGCCGTGTCCTGCGCGTTCTGTCACATTCCCGGTGCCGGATTCGCGGACCCTCGCCAGTTCTCCTTCGGCGTCGGTGGGAGGAAGGGCAACCGGCAGGCGCCCACGGTTTTCAACACCGCCTTCAACCCCACGCAGTTCTGGGATGGGCGTGCCAGCTCGCTGGAGGAGCAGGCCATCGGTCCGATCGAGAACCCGGTCGAGATGGCCGAGACCCATGAGAACGTCGTGGCGAAGCTGAACAAGATCAAGGGGTACCGCGCCCAGTTCCGAGCGGTGTTCGGCACGGACGTCTCCCTGCAGGGCATCGCGGAAGCGATCGCCGCCTTCGAGCGCACCATCATCTCGACGAACTCCGCCTTCGACAAGCACCTGAAAGGCGACAAGCGCGCCATGAGCGAGGAGGCCGTCCGCGGCATGGCTCTCTTCAAGGGAAAGGCCCGCTGCATCCTGTGTCATAATGGGCCGAACTTCACGGACAACCAGTTTCATAACCTCGGCGTCCCGCAGGTCGGGCCGTTGAAAGAGGATCTCGGGCGCTACAACGTCACCAGGCAGGATCGCGACAGGGGCGCTTTCAAGACACCAACGCTCCGGAGCATTGCGGAAACCGCCCCGTACATGCACGACGGTGTGTTCTCCACACTCGAAGAGGTGGTCGATTTTCTCGACGCCGGCGGCGCACGGAATCCCCATCTCAGCCCCCTGATGCGACCGCTCACCCTTACCAAGAAGGAGAAAGCGGAGCTGATTGCCTTTCTTAAAGCCTTGACGGGGGAGACCACTCCCTTCGAGATGCCGAAGCTTCCGTAAAAACGGGCGTGGGTTGCTGGCCTCCGCCTGAATACAGATAGATACAGCACCGTACAAAAAAGATACGCCTCCCAAGGTTCCCCTCGCCCCTAGCCTTCAGACACCCTCGAATATCCGCCATCTTCCCGGACCCTTCCTCAACGTCACGGGGTCCGGGGCTTGCAAAGCAGATTAATTTCACCATCAAACAAAACCACGCTGCGTGCTCGAGGGGCATGTGACCTGACGGAGCGCCGTCCCATGCTCGAAAGGATCGATGGACCAGCCAGTGTTCCCTACAATCGACGATCGGGCGTTGACCAAGATCAACGTGATTCGAGGGCTCGTGGTGTTGAGCACGGAGCTGACCATCCTGCACATCAACAAACCCGCTGCGGATCTCGCGAAGCACCTGCGGCGCCAGCAGGGGTCTCAGACATCCAGCCACGTCCTTCCCAGTCTCTGGCTGGAGGTGGGAGACCAGGTCCGTGAAGCCATGGAACGTGTCGAGGCAACCCGCGACGGCCGGGCTATTCACGTCAAGCGGACGATCTCGGATGGGGACAGGTCCATTGTCCTGAGCGGATTCGGATTGGTCGCGGGACACGACCCGCAGCACTCCCGAATCGTGCTCATCACGGAGGAGCACTGCCCCGAGCAACTCGCTCCGACCGACCTTCTGCGCTATCGTTTTCTCTTCACCCATATCAGGGCTCCCCAAGACAACAGCGGCGATGACGGCTCCGAGGGGGACAGCCGAGCGGACTGATGGTCCCCGGCCACGAGGGCCCTCCACCTTCGCCAACATGGAATAAGTTGCGGCTTGACAGTGCAGGAGCTGCATGATATTCGCAAACGTAAGGTGCTAGGTTGGCGCGGCTGGGCCTGTGCGTGTTCCTGAGACGCCTCGGACGTGGCCGCGTGGAAACGACGCATTTCCGACTCAACCCACCAGCTCGTCGTCCATTCGCACACAGGGTCTTGAAATCATCGGGAGGTGTCATGAACGAGTCACGTGTGCGCGCGCTGTTCCTCGCCGCCGCCCTGAGCGCCCTCGTCGCGCACAGCGGCGGGGTCGCCCCCGCACAGAACAGCCCACCGGCTGACCCGGCCGGCCCGACCGCGTCCTCGGACGGCGCCGCCTCTCCGCCAGCCGAGTCGCTCCCCGAACTCGAATCCTCACAAGCGACGCATGAACCTGCAGACTCGGTCGCTCTCGAGCCGCCACCCGAGGGTCCTCCGGACGAGCAGATGGTCGAGGGGGACCCGCCGAGCCACATGAAGCTGACCGGCCGCATCTGGCGCGCAAAGTCCGGTTTCGCGTTCGCACGCACTCCCGTGGGGACCCTTACGTTGTTCTCGAAGCAGGGGCTTCAACGCGTGAAGCCCGGCCAGTGGGTGACGGTCTGGACGCATGGCAGCAACATCGTGGTCGACGTCTTCAACAAAGGCCACAAGGCCCCGCTGTACCGCTTTATCACGGCCACGCCGGTCTATGATTCTCCGGATCGAAGCAGCCTCACCCTGTGGACGCCCGAGGGCGGCATGAGCGTCGACGTCACCGAGTGGGGGAGCGATCTTCCATCGATTCAAGAGGGGACGCCTCTGACGGTCCGTCTCGATCAGTCCGGCAAGATCGTTGACGCGCCCCAGGTCAACGTCGACATTCAGATTTCCAATGGAACCA
>JBFGRM010000190.1:0-4914 GCA_041563675.1 Nitrospiraceae bacterium
GAGGAGCAGGTGCAGCGCTACACCAACCAGCTGGAGCACGACGTCGCGGTGCGGACGCAAGAGCTCCTGGCCTCCCAGAAACGCTACAAGGTCTTGTTCGACCAGGTGGCGGACTCGGTCTTCATGGTCGACGCCCAGGGCAGAGTCGTCGCCGTCAACAGGCGGGAGGAGCTGGCGCTGGGCTATGCCGAGCAAGACGTCGTCGGCCGATCCTTCAGGGAGCTGGTCCTGCCCGAGCACCAGCCCGTCCTGGAACGGTCTCTCGAAAAGATCCTGCAGGGCGAGAGCCGAATTCCCACCCAGGAAATCGAGATCATGGTCGGCGACAGCACCACCACCGTCGTCGAGATGGATCTGATTCGGATCGAAAGCGGCGGCCAGCCCTCGGTCATGGTGCAGCTCCGCGACATCGCCGAGCGCAAGCGGCTGGAGCAGCAGCTCGAGGAATACCGCGAAGGCCTCGAGATCAAGGTTCGCGAGCGAACCCGCGAAATTGAGGAAACGAAGCAGTATCTCGAGAATCTGCTCGAGAACGCGAACGACGTCATTTACACGCTGGATACGGAGCAGTGCTTCACCTATGTGAACAGCAAGGTCGAGACCTGGGGCTACCGCAAGGAAGAGCTGTTGGGGCGACCGTACCTCACCCTGCTGTCGAAGCGGCACCGGGGACGCCGTCTCAAGAGCACGCTGGACATCGGCGCCAAGCAGGTCTACGAGGTGGAGGTGCTCGCGCGCACCGGCGAGGCGCGGACGGTCATGGTGAGCGTGTCCCCGCTCTCAAACGCGGAAGGCCGCATCCTGGGCGTGTTGGGAATCGCCCGCGACATGACCGAGACCAAGCGGCTCGAGCAGCAGATCCGCAACTCGGAGAAACTGGCCTCGGTCGGGAAGCTCGCCGCCGGCGTGGCTCATGAGATCAACAACCCGCTGGGCGGGATTCTGAACTGCCTGTACAACCTCAGGAAGGGCACGCTCACGCCGCAGCGCGAGCAAGAATACGTCGCCTCGATGGAGGACGGCCTGCGGAGGGTCCAGAAAATCGTCCGGCAGTTGCTCGATTTCTCGCAGCAACATGCCCCGGAGCTCGCGCCGACCGACATCAACGCCCTGGTGGAGCGGGTGCTCGTCCTCACGAACCATGCGTTGGTGGCAAACAACATCAGGTTGCAGAAACACCTCACGCTCGACTTACCGCCGCTGATGGTGGATCGACACATGATCGAGCAGGTCTTGATGAATCTGATCCTGAACTCGGTGCAAGCGATCCGCAGCGGCGGATCCATCGCCATCAGGACGCACATCGTCGACGGAATGTGTGCGTTGGAAGTTAGGGATTCCGGGTGCGGCATCCCGGCAACCGTGCTGCCGCATATCTTCGACCCGTTCTTCACGACGAAAGGGACCGGGGAGGGGACCGGTCTCGGCCTGTCCGTGAGCCTGGGCATCGTCGAGCGACACGGGGGGCAGATCCTGGTGGACAGTGAAGTCGGACAAGGGACGAGGTTTACCGTGTGCCTTCCCCTCGCCCCGGTGCGTCAGACGGTCGGGAGGGACGCATGAGGGCCCCGTCGATTCTCATTGTGGATGACGAGCCGTTGATGCGCCTGTCCATGGTGGACGCGCTGAAGGCATCGGGATACGAGGTCAACGCGGCGGCGACCGGCGACGAGGGGCTCCAGCAGCTCGCCAAAGATCCGGTGGAAATTCTGATCACGGATCTCCGCATGCCCGGCATGAGCGGGCTTGACCTGCTGCAGGTCACCAAGCAGCGCTCGCCACGAACCGAGGTGATCGTGATCACCGCGCACGGGTCGGTGGAGACCGCGGTGGGCGCGATCAAGATGGGCGCCTACGATTACATCACGAAGCCATTCCAGATGGACGAGCTCCTGCTCATTGTGGACCGGGTGACCAGAGTGCTGGCGCTTCGGGAAGAAAATATCCAGTTACGGGAGGAGTTGGAAGGGAAGTTCAGTTTTCAAGGTATTCTGGGCAAGAACGACCAGATGCGTGCGGTGCTCGAGAAAGTAAAACTGGTTGCGGCGACGGACTCCACGGTGCTCATCGCGGGGGAAAGCGGCACTGGAAAAGAGCTGATCGCCAACGCGATCCACCACAACAGCACGCGCCGGGACCACGCCTTCATCAAGGTCAGTTGCGCGGCCTTGCCCGAGACGCTGCTGGAGGCGGAGCTCTTTGGGCATGAAAAGGGGGCGTTCACCGGCGCGCTGCGTCAGCGGCGCGGGCGCTTCGAGCTCGCGCACAAGGGGACCTTGTTCCTCGACGAGATCGGGGAAATCTCCCCCGTCGTCCAGGTCAAGCTGCTGCGGGTGCTTCAGGAGCGGCAGTTCGAGCGGGTCGGTGGGACAGAAACGATCGAGGCGGACGTCCGGGTCGTCTGTGCCACGCAGAAGGATCTCAAACGGGAAGTGGCGCAGGGGCGCTTTCGGGAGGACCTCTTCTATCGCCTCAACGTCGTTCCGGTGGCCTTGCCGGCCTTACGCGAGCGTCGAGAGGATATCGAGCTGATCGCCGAGCACGTCCTCCAGGTCCGCTCGACGCGGACCGCCAAGGAGGTGAAGGGGTTTGCTCAGGATGCACGCGCGCTGCTGTTGCGCTATTCCTTCCCCGGCAACGTGCGCGAGCTTGAAAACATGGTCGAGCGTGCAGTCGCGCTCGGGCGGCCGCGCGAGGAGATTCACCCCTGGGACCTCTGCGGATTTCCAACCTGCCCGTTCCTGGGCGGGAGTCCTCAGGAGACCTGTGGGTTCTGCAGCGAAGGGCTGACGGGGAAGGCGCCCCAGGGTGCGGCGCCGACGGCTTCCCTGGCCAACGCCAGGGAGGGATTTGAACGCCAGTATATCGTCTCGGTCCTGAAGCGGGTCGACGGCAACCGCAGCCTGGCGTCGAAAGTGCTCGGCATCTCCCGCAAGGCGCTGTGGGAGAAGTGCAAACGGTACGAAATTCCCCAAGGCAGACCCGATCCCGAGGACGAGACCTAGTCCGCCCCTTCCGATCCGCCCTCCCACAACTTCACGGTCCGGTCCCACGAGGCTGTGGCGAGCCGCAACCCGTCGGGCGAGAAGCAGACCCCCCGCACCCCGTCGGTATGCCCTTTCAAGGTTCGGAAGTGGCGACCTGTGGCGATGTCCCACAGCCGAATCGTGCTGTCGTCACCGACGCTGACGAGGACCTTGCCGTCCGGTGAAATGGCGAGTGCGCGCACCCAACCGCTGTGGCCCTTGAGGGTGCGAAGCTCCTTGAGCGTGGGCATGTCGAAGAACTTGATCGTGCTATCCCGGCTGGCCGTGATCAGGATCTTGCCGTCCGGCGTGAAGGCCATGGAGGCCACCCAGTACTCCATCGGCTTTTGAAAGGCGCCCAAATTGTCATCGACGAAGAACCCGCGTACCTCGGGGTCGTCATCGTCGATGGGCTCCCTCCAATGGCCGGCATGGACGATCTTCTCCTCACCGTTCGGCAGCACCTCCCATAGCTTGACCTTGCCGATGTCGTTTCCGCTGGCCAAATGGATGCCGTCCGGTGCGAAGGCCACGCAGACCGACCAATGGTTGTCGTACTGATCCTTTCCGAGCAGGGTCATCAATTCGGTCCCAGTGGTGACCTCCCAGATCTTGATGTCTTTGTTGTGACTGCCCCGTGCCAGCATGAGGCCGTCGGGGGAGAGGGAAAGGCTGCAGACGTTGTGGTCGTAGCGTGTGAACAGCAGCTTCGTGGGCTCACCGGTCTTCGGGTTCCACATGCGAATCGTGCGGTCCTCGCTACCCGTGACCAGCGATTGCCCGTCGGGTGTATAAATGATGGCTCGGATGTCGTGGGTGTGCCCCCGCAGGGAGCGAAGGAGACGCGCGGTCTCGATGTCCCAAATCCGCACCAGGCGATCGCAGCCGCCGCTGGCGAGATGGAGGCCATCCGGGGAAAAGGCGACCGCCCACACGCCGTGCGAGTGACCACGAAACGTCCTGATCTCGCGGCTCCCCGCCTTCCAGTAGTCGAGGAAATCAATGGCGGGTGGCTGTGGAAAGGCGCCCGCCTCGGGTGCGGCGCCCGGGTGAATGCCGGGGTGCGGTGTCACGGATTCAGCCATGGGACTTGCTCCTTCTGTCACGTTGCCGACCGATGGCCCCGCTCTTCGGAACCGGCAGAGCCGGCATTGACAAGGCCTCGGTCGCGACGGATATAATGCGGCGCGTCAAGAACACGGCATCTTAAGAGATGGTCTAAAATCAAGTCAAGGCGCCCCATCCTGCCGAAAGGGGCAGCACGAGCCGCTCGACAACCGCTCGTCAGACCGCCGGAGAGTGCCCAATGGACATCAGATTCCAACCGGCCCTGCTACAAGAAGTCATCGATTCCTTCATTGAGAAAACGGAACGCGAGGGCGACCCCACCTATTACAAGGAATTCCACGAGCTTGCCGACCCCATCTACGAGAAGTTTTCCCTCGATGACCGAGAGGCGGAGTTCAAGAAGCTGTATCAGTATTTATTCGGCATCTGGGGGTTCTCCGACATTATCACCAGCGCATTCGACGAATTTCCCGAGCTGAAGAAGCGTGTCGGGATCGTCCTGGTCAGGGGCGTGCTCAAAGAGGACCAGGAAGGCGTCGACATTCTCAGGAAATGGGGGTCGGTGGAGCAGGAACTGGCCAAGAAGTTTGAGGAACAGGGCCGGAAGGGGGTCGGCATCAAGCTCATTCCCCGCCGCTTCTATGATCCGGCGCTCAGTCGCTATTGTCGCCACGAGCTAATGCACATCTCCGACATCCTGAACGAAACTTTTGATTACGACGCCGACACGAAGGTGGGACAGAACCCCGGGGAGGAAACCCTGATCCTCCAGCGGTACCGGGTGCTGTGGTGCCTGAATATCGACGCGCGCCTGCAGCGC
>JBFGRM010000191.1:0-4904 GCA_041563675.1 Nitrospiraceae bacterium
CGTGGCCGACTCGAGCTGGATCATCAAAGTGTCCGTATCCAGGCGCGCGAGCAGCTCCCCCCGGCGCACCTGCCGTCCCGCCTTGACGGGAAAATTGACGACCCGTCCGGCCAACTCGCTGGCCACTATGCTCCGTTTCCATGGCTCGACCGTTCCCACGAGGGTGACGGATCGCCGCACATCCTGCCGCTCGACCGTGGCCACCCGCACCGGAACGGGCGGCGGCTTGGGCGGGGTTTGCGCGGCCTGCTGCTCGCTGCACCCGGCCGTCGCGATCAGCCACAGGACGGCCAGCCATCGTCCACCGGGTCGCGTCCAAGGCCGCAGATGAGTCCGTATCATCGTCATCTCTCTCGCTGACGCCCGCTCATCCTGAACGAGCCTGTCATCCCTCGCATCCATGCGGCGCGCGTCCGATACAAGGATCGAAGCTCGGGCCACTCACGTCGAGGGCGCGGCGCGCCGGTTCGGACGCCCACGCTTTGCGCCGCCATTCCCTGCATGATTGTCGACACCATGGAAAAAGAGGTGGAGGAGCGTGTCCGCCTTGGGCGCCAGCGAGCCGGAGGGTTTCGCCTGCAGCATCCAGAGATAGATCGTGCTGTTGAGCATGCCGTGCAGCGCGTAGGCAGCCTCTGCCGGCTCCACCATGCGAAGCTCCCCGCGCCTGATCCCGAGGCGGACGATATCGGTCACCAGATCGAGCTGGGTCTGATACCGCTTCCAACAGCGTTCCCCGAACGCGCTCTTCATGGTCCATTCAAACCCGCTCCACTCGGACACATAGATGCGGAAAAAATTTCGATTCCTCTCGAAGTATTCCAGCTTCGTCCGGATCACCGCCTCGAGCTTCTCTCGGGACGACGCGGCCGCGGCGAGGCGCTCATCTATGAGGGCCGCAAACTCTTCCATCTTTGCCTCGATCAGGGAGATGTAGATCTCTTCCTTGCTCTTGAAAAACTGGTACACCGTCCCGATCGCGAACTCGGCCGCCTCGGCGATCTCGACCATGCTGGTCTTGAAAAACCCCTTCTCCGAAAAGAGGCGCTCCGCCGAAACGAGAAGATCCTGCCGGCGCCACTCAAGCTCGCGAGTCTTCCGCAAGGTTCGCTGATTCATAGGCCCACCATGCCCCTCATGTGAATCATCATTCTACTTGGTGATATTACTGTTCACCGCACGGGAGAGTCAATTTTACAAGCATTTAGGGCTGCCCCAGGGCCGAGCCCCCTGGCCCGTCCCGTGTACAGCGGCCAAACGGATGCGGTAAGATGCCGCCGCGGTGGAGAAAGAGGAGGCGTCATATGGCGAGGCAGACACCAAGCCCTGATCCCGAGGCCGCCCCAGCCGGGGAGACCGGCGTCGTCAAGGATGTCGAATTGCTCAGAGTCATGGTCGTACGCGAAGGCAAGCAAGTGAACGCGCAATGGGCCGTTCACCCGCAGCTCAAGCACGACCTGAAGCCCGAAGAGTGGAAGGAAGTCACCGACCTGATGTCGCAGGTGGCAGGGATCGTCGGCGGCCGCTTCACCAAACTGCTCACTGATGTCGAACCCGACCAGCCGGGAAACGCCTAAGAGGGCGCGGAACGAGGAGCGAGGAGCTGAAAGTCCTCATTGATCCGCGCTTATCGTTTAACAAGGAGCCCGCGTATGGAGACCTATTATCACCCGAGGGATCTTCCGAAGTTTTCCGAGATGGGTGAAGGGAACAAGGAGCTGTGGGAGAAGTTCAGCGCTTATTACGACGCCGTCTTTGCCAAGGGCGCCCTGACCGAGCGTGAGAAGGCGCTCATCGCGCTCGGCGTCGCCCACGCGGTGCAGTGCCCCTATTGCATCGACGCCTACACACAGGGCTGCCTGGAAAAGGGGTCGAATGTGGAGGAGATGACCGAGGCCGTGCACGTTGCCTGCGCCATCAGGGGAGGCGCCTCGCTCGTCCACGGAATCCAGATGAGAAACGTGGCGAAGAAGCTTTCTATGTAGGTTCTGGGCAAGTGGCGCGGGGTTCGAGGCTCGAGGGAAGAAACCCGCCTTTCTCCGTCCACTCGCCGCTTGCCCCTTGCCACGTGCCCCTCTTGCTTCGCTATACGGCCTTCAAGTACCCGTTTTCCCTGAACCACGTCACCGCGTCCCTGATCGCCTGCTCGACGGGGCCGCGAGGGTAGTCCAGCTCCCGGATCGCCTTCGAGCAGTCGTACCGCTGCATGTGCCGAAGCATCTCCACGAAAAAGCCGGGCACCGGGGCCGGCCTCCGCAGAATCGCCCGCGACGCCCAATCTCCCATCTTCGATCCCCGGCGCGCCAGCTCAAAGGGCACAGGAAACAACGGGGGCGAGACTCCGACCACCCTTGCGATCAACTCGTTGAGCTCCTTCTGGGTCGTGTTCCAGTTGCCCAGGATGTAGCGCTCCCCGATCCTCCCCCGCTCGGCGGCGCGGATCATACCCACGGCCACATCCCGCACATCGATCACGTTCACGTCACCCTGGATGTAGCCCGGCATGAGTCGCTTCGCGATCATCAAAATCAGCGTCCCGCTGGTGGGCTTGCTGTCGTAGGGGCCGAAGAAATTGGTGGGATTGACCACGATGACCGGAACACCCTCCTTGGCCGCCGCCAGCGCGGCCTCCTCCATCGCGGCCTTCGCCATGAGGTAGGGATTGTTGGTATACGCGGTCGAGAAGGGACAGGTCTCGTCGGCCAGACGGGTCGGTTCCTTTGAAGGACCGATCGTTGTGAGCGTGCTGACAAAGATGAGGCGTTGGACCGAGGCCCGGCGAACGGCGTCCAGCACGTTCGCAGTCTCGCGGAGCGCCTGGCTTCTCGCCACATCGACCGGGACGGTGTGGGGCGGGTAATACGTGGCGCAATGATGCACCACCTGGATGCCGTCGCAGGCCCGCGCGAGCGACTCGGCATCGCCCAGATCTCCATTGATGCGCTCCAGGGGGATGCCCTCGAGCGTGCGGCTGTTGCTGCTCGGTCGCAGGAGGGCCCGAACCTCGTCGCCCTGCGCGACCAAGGCTCGAACCAGATTCGCCCCGAGCTGCCCGGTGGCACCAAGGACGAGCGCCTTCACCGGTCACACCCCGTGGTCATCGCGGAATCGGACACGATCAACTCTTCGCCCACGTGCTCACCAACCCTGGTTGAGCCTTCCTCAGGCGGCGGTCTTGAATGCCTCGAAAGCCCGGTCCGCCTTCGCGGCCATGTAAAAGTCGCTCTCGGTCAGGCCGTTGATCTTGTGCGTCCAGAGCTCGACCTTGCACTTGCCCCAGGCCAGGTAGAGGTCCGGGTGGTGCCCTTCCTCCTCGGCCACAGCCCCGACCTTGTTCACGAAGTCGAGCGCTTGCGCGAAATTCTTGAACGTGTAAAGCCTCTCCAGGTGCCCATTGTTGTTCAGGGACCAACCCTGGGCGAGCTGCTTCAACATCTCCTCCGCCTTGACCTTCTCCATGGGCGGCACGCCGCCCCGGCATGGCACGCATTTATTATCTGCAAGTCCCATGACATCCTCCATCTTCGATTGATCGTTGCCCTCTCAATCCGCTTCCTCCGGCGCTCCCCCGGACTTCGCCAGGTCCTCCATTTTGATCTTGTCTGCGTTGAACTTCTCCGTGGCCCTGGTCATGCGTTCGAGCACCTCGTCGAACGACAGCGGCGGGGCGTCCTTCGGCCGGAACCGGATCGGGTTGACGCGGGCCACGACAAAGCTCTTGAGATAGGGGCTGGTCAACCCCTTCGCCTTCAATGCCTCGACTTGTTGGACGACCAGGTCGTCCAGGTGCAGGACCGTTTTCGCTCGGCGCTCCCGGACTCCCAAGGCCGTTCCCAGGGGCTGGTCGAGGAACGTATCCACGCGTTTCAAGACCGGATGGTACGCGCCGCCGCTGAAGCGAGGCCGCTGCTCGTAGCAGAGGCCCAGGGTGATGAACGCGGGATCCTCGAACTCCAGCGCGTAGGTCTCCTCCTTGGCCTCATCCAGGCGTGCGAGCTCGCGATACATGCGGATGACCTCCAAGGCCTTCTCGCGAAGGTTGTGGGCCTTTTCGGTGTTGAGCGCAAGGATCTGGTACGCCGCCGCCGGTTCCGGGACGACGATGGCGATGATGCTCTTCGCGCCCAAAGTGCGCATGGCCGAAAGACGGTGATGGCCGTTGGGCGTCCAGTACCTGGCCGCCCCCTCCTGCTGCGCACGGACTGCGATGATCGGGTCGAGAAAACGACCGATCTTTCCAATAACGCCCTCGAGCCGCCGGACGTGCGTGTCGGAGAGATTGCGCTGATAGGGCGTGGGCTCGACGATCTCGATCGGGAGCGAGGCGAGCACGACCCAGCGCCCGCCGTAGGGCTCACGGTAGGTGGCGAGCGCCTGGCCGCCGTCCTGCTCGATTGACCGGTGAAGCTCGGCAACCTCTCCGGGCGGGGCGGCGGCCTGGAGCTCGCGGGCGGTCAGGCCCACCGACGCGCCGGCTGGCTTCCGCCGGCGCCGGCTGGTGCCCGCGGTTTTCGGTTTTCTGGCTTTCTTCTCCGCCATGAGCGATCATGGTAGGCGAAGCGGGTCCCAAAAAGAAAGGGGCGGAAACGGGTCGTTCACCCATGGTCTGGCAGGATTTCACGGCATCAGCACTGGTCTCGGTCGCCCTGTTCTGGCTCGTCGTCCTCTACCGGTTGTCCCGCCAGCCGAGCCCGCCCCCGCCCTCCGTCACTGCCGCCCCTCCGCTTCCCGAGCAGGTCCCCCTCGTCTCGATCATCGTCCCTGCCCGGAACGAGGCTCAGAACATCGAGGCCTGCCTGCAGTCGCTGCTCGCGCAGGAGTATCCGCGGTTCGAGGTCATTCTCGTGGACGACTGCTCGGACGACGACACCGCCGCGATCGCCTCACGCGTCGCCGCCAAGGAC
>JBFGRM010000192.1:0-4895 GCA_041563675.1 Nitrospiraceae bacterium
ATCGTGCCTGCGCGGATTGCCCCTGCTGGGCCAGCCATTCGTCCGCGAGGCGTGCGTCGAGGTCCGGCGGCAACGCGGCGGCCCCCTCCCACGTCCGCTCGACGAGAGCCAGGGCGCGCCAGCGGTCCGTCACCCTGAGCCCGCGGAACGTCGCGAGAGCACAGAGTCCGTAGAGGGGGCCCGGAACCCATGGGCGGTGCAGTCGGGCGAGGCCATCGGGTTGCGCGATCTGGAGCTGCGCGCGTCGCCATGTCCGCGATGGGAAGCCGTGGCCGAGTGAGCGAAGGAGAGCGGCCACGGCCTTGTCACATCCAAAATGAAGGGCCGATGATGCGCGGAGCCGACCCGCCAGGCCGTCCTGCTCCTCGGCCAGCGTGACGGCGTAACCGAGCTCGGCGAGGCGGAGGGCGGCGGTGAGTCCCGCCGGCCCACCGCCGATCACAACGACAGAGCGCGTCATTCGGGCAGAACAGTGCGCGACCGTCGGAACGGGGTGGCGGATCGGAGCCAGATACCCGAGGCAATGACGAGTCGAGTGAGGGCGGGGATGCTGATGCGCGGTCCGAAGACCCGATAGCCCGAGGTCTCGATGCGGTCGAGTATCCGCGAGTAGACGCCGCTCATGATATCGGCTGCAATCAAGGTGCGACGATCTTTCACCGGCAGCCGTTCCGCCACGGCTTCGGCCTTGCGGTAAAAATCACGGGCACGCGCACACTCGAACTGTAGGAGGCTCAGCAATCCCGCAGAGTAATGCTGTTTGAGGATGTCGTCCTCGGCGCAGCCGAATCGGGCGAGGTCCTCCTGGGGAAGGTAGATACGGCCGCGTTCGGCGTCCGTCTTCAGGTCCCGCAGGATGTTGGTCAGCTGAAACGCAAGCCCGAGGTTGACAGCGTAGTCCTCGGCCAATTCCGAGCGGGTTCCAAAGATCTTGAGGCAAATCAATCCGACAACCGAGGCCACGCGATAGCAGTATGCATAGAGGTCGGAGAAGGTTGCATAGCGCCGAATCGTGAGATCCATTTCCACCCCGGCGATCAACTCGTCGAAGTAGAATTTTGGGATCTCCCAGTTCGATGCCTGGCGCGCGAGGCTCACGGTCACGGGATGCGACGGGGTGCCGCCGTAGGCAGCAGCCAGTTCGGCACGCCACTGCTCGAGCTGCCGCAGGGGATCGTCTCCGGGACGCGCATCGTCCACCACGCTGTCCACCTCCCGGCAGAAGGCGTAGACCGTGTACATCGCCTCACGGCGCGCTTTCGGCAGGAACAGGAACGAATAGTAGAAATTACTCCCGCTGCGCTTGGTGGCCCGCGTGCAGTGGGCCTGGGCCTCGGATGCGTTCATGGCGAGTCTCCCGCAAGCCTGCGGGCAGGAATGGGAATGACCTCGGCCCCTTGCGGCGACGGCTCGCCGGCTACGTCGGGGTGCAGCAATGCAGCCAGGATGGCGACGCCTTCCACCAGGCGCGGACCGGGCCGGCTAAAATACGACGCCGCGTCGACGGCGAAGACCTTCTGGGATCGCACCGCCGGCAAGACATCCCAGTCATAACGATGGAGCAGAGGCTCCACCTCACGTGCGGTCCGTGGGGCCGAGAACCCGCAGGGCATCAGGACGACAACGTCCGGCGAGGCGGCCACGAGTTCATCCCAGGTGAGCGGTCTCGAGGGCCGGTCGGGCTGTCCCAAGGCATCCGTCCCCCCCGCGATCGACACCATTTCAGGGACCCAATGCCCGGCACAATAGAATGGGTCAAGCCAGTCGAGGCACGCGACCCTGGGGCGCGCAGGAATCGAGGCGGTCAGGTCTCGGATCGTCTGCAGTCGGGCGCGCAGGTTGTCCATCAGGGTCCTGGCCTCGCGCACCCGCTCGAGGGCCTTGCCGATCGTGAGGATGTCGCCCAACACCTGCTCAAGGCTCGTGGGGTTGAGTGAGACGACGGCCGGGGCCTGGGGAAGTGCCGCCAGGGCCCGGTCAAGATGCCGGGGCGTGATCGCGCAAACCTGGCACAGCTCCTGCGTGATCACCACAGTCGGCTCGGCCTGGACGAAGCGCAACTCGTCCATTGCGTACAGACTCTCACCCTGCTCGACCAGCTCCTTGACTTGGCGATCGATCTCCCGGCTGACGGCGCGCTCGTGTTCCACGGCTGCACGCACCAGGACGGGTTTGTCGAGGATCTCGGGAGGGTAGTCGCACTCGTGGCTGATGCCGACCAGCCTGTCGGCCATACCCAAGGCCGCCACGACCTCGGTGGCGCCCGGCAGGAGTGAACACACTCTCAGCGAGCCGCCGGTACCCATTCCGGATGCACGGAGCCCGGTCACGGTGAGCCCCACAGTCGATCCATGAGGGCCGACACCGTCAGCCCGCGCAACGAGTGGACCGCCCAGTCGGCATGGTCGAGCTCGACGAGACGATGCGTCGTCGCCACGGCCAGGACCTTCATGCCGGCTGCCTGCGCGGCCTGAATCCCCACGCGCGAGTCCTCGATGACCAGACAGTCCGACGGCTCCAGCGGGTTCGTTCCTGGCGGCGACAAGCGGTTCAGCGACTGGAGGGCGTGCAAGGGCGTTTCGGGATCCGGCTTGCCCCGCCGCACGTCCTCCGCGCTGGTGATATGTTCAAAGTCTTTTTTCAGGTCGGCGGATTCCAGAACAGATTCGATTTCCCGACGCAGTGCTCCCGACGCGACGGCGAGCCGGCATCGCGGGGCCGCATCACGAACCAGTTCGCGCACGCCCGGATAGATCACGACCTCGTCCTGGATGCGCTCGCTGAGCGCCAGAGCCTTTTTCCTGACCAAATCCTCAATCTCCTCTGGACCCGCGGCATGACCGCGGTCCGTTAGGATGGCCCGGAAGCACGCTCGATCGTCGTAGCCCAGGTAGCGGGCAATGTACTCGTCCCGAGGAAGGAAGATTCCGATCTCTCCCAAGGCACGCTGAAACATCGCCAGGTGAACCGGCTCGCTGTTGGCGATCACGCCGTCGAAATCGAAGATGATGGCGCGTAGCATTGCACGATGCGGGCAGTGGGGCGGTCGGACGAGGGGGATTATAACACGACGCCCGTCTCCATGACGCTAACAGATTGAGAGGAGCGTGAGGGAGGCCTGTCGGTGCCTTCGGTTACGGCTTCGGGACCAGGCGCTTTTCGGCGATCCAGCCCTTGGCCCCACCCTGCGTCTGGACCGCGTAGACCCACGTATTATTTTGGAGCGCGCCGTCCACCACGATGAGGGTGGCGCCAGGCGTCACCTTGGGGCCTGGTCGCGCGCCTGCTGGATCCGCGCTCAGCGAGAGCGAGCCGCCTGGCGCCGCTGGATCGAGGATAACGGACACCTGCTGCCCCTCGCGGAATTGCGGCGAGGGTATGGCGGCTGCGGCCGGCGGCGCCGGTTTGGGCGTGGCCTGCGGAGCACCGGGAGCTTTCGTCGGCGGTATGCGCGCCGAGGGCTTCGGGGGTGGCTTCACGACCATCGGCGGCGGCGTGCTCTCGCCGATGAGTGGGCTCAGCAGGTCCACGGCAACTTCGGGCTCCATGGCCAGATAACCGCCGCCCAGCACGATCACGAGGAGCAAGATCCACATCAGCGGGCCTCGACCGGAGCTCTTCTTCGGGCTCTTGGGGGAATAACTCCGTGACGGCGCGTCCTCGAGGTCGTCCAGATCCTCCTCAAAGTCTAGGTCTGGCTCGGGCTCGCGGGCGAACATGAGAGCCCAACGGGGCAGGGAGATGTTCGCATAAAGGTGGGGAAAGGCAGCGACCATCGGAGGCCTCCTTCCTGACGCAGGAACGTGTGCGATCTCGCGATTGTGCCTGTAGATACCACCATCGGCAGATCCTGTCAAATTCTGTCATGAAATCATGCGGTTCTCTCATGTTTCGAAATGACGAAGCCCGCGTAGCCGACAACACGGTCCCGACCGCCACCGACATCGCCCGACGTGCCATAACGAACGAGTGAAGCACAGGTCGCACCGCAGGCGCGCGCAGTTTCCATGGCGACCACTGTCGGCCCCAGCCCGCACATGGAAATGGCATGGGTTCGTACCTCGGCGCAGAGCCTGTCAGAATCCAACGCTTCGATGGCGCGAATGGCGTGACCATCGCGTTCTCTTGCGACAGGGTCCGGCTCGTAATGCGTCATGTCGGTCGTGGCAAGGATGAGGGCTTGAGAAGATGGATCTCCCGCGGAGCCCTCGCGGATCACCGCAGCCAGGGCGCGTCCCAGTCGGCGACAGAGTTCCGGATTCGTCGTCCCGAGGACAATCGGGACAATGTGCAGGTCCTGACGAGCGTGGGTCAGGAAGGGCAGTTGAACCTCGATGCAATGCTCGTAACGGTGAGCCGACTCGTCGGGCTCAGCTTCGGGGAACCGACTCAGGATGAGCTGTGCCAACGATCGATCGACCGGAACCTCGCAGCCGGGCATGAGCCAGGTCCCGTCCGGGTAGACGGAAACCGCCGGGCCCAGTCCGGTGTGGTTCGGACCGATCAGGACGACGGTCTCCGGCACAGCAAGGCGCGCATAGACAGCCCCGGCGACCGGGCCCGAGTACATCAAGCCGGCGTGGGGGCTGATCCCGATCAGCATCGGCTCAGGGTGACCCTCCGGATCCTGGCACCGCTCGACCTCCTCACGGAGCGCCTGAGGAGAGGCGCTGTAGAACTGTCCGGCAACGGCAGGCAGGCGGCGTGACACAAGAACCTCGTTGAAAGCAAAAGGGGCTGAGAAAACGTCCCAGGTCCCAAGTTCCACGTCTCAGGTCGGAGCCCGACCACTCGTGCAGTGTTTGGCGTGGGACCTGAGACCTGAGACTCTTGACTTAACAATAGTCGACGTTGGAGCAGCTGAAGACTTGTTTGTCGCGACTCCCGCTTCTGAA
>JBFGRM010000193.1:0-4876 GCA_041563675.1 Nitrospiraceae bacterium
CCGCCGGCCGGGCATGGCCCGGAAGGATTGCGCGAGCTCACGGAGTTGCCGGAAATAGGGTCGCGCCTGCTCGGGGTCTTCTGTGTAAGGCGGAATCGCCATCAATCCCTCGACTTTCAGGAAGGGCAGGCCGTCCAGCGCGGGCAGCACCTCCTGCATCCGAGCTGGATCAAATCCACTCTTGCTGGGCTCGTGGGCGAGGTTGAGCTCCAGCAGGACCCGCTGGGGGATGCCCCGGGCGCCCGCGTGCCGATCGATCTCCTCCGCCCGCGAACGGCTATCCACCGATTGGATCACCTCGAAGTGCTCGACCACCGACTTGACCTTCCGCCGCTGCAGCGAGCCGATGAAATGCCAATGAAGATCGTCATATCGGGCGCCGAGCGCGGCGATCTTCGGCAGGGCTTCCTGTAGCCGGTTTTCCCCGATGTGCCGCGCGCCGGCCCTGACGGCTTGTTCCACGCGTTCCACGGGGACGCCTTTGGTCACCACGATCAAGCCGACCGACGAGGGGTCGCGCCCGACCCGCCTGGCCGCGCGGGCAATGCCCTCATGCACTTGCTGCAGCCGCTCGGCAATGTCAGGCCGTTCATCGAATGCGCCCACCACGATACCACCGGACCATCACCGCGCCCAGCCACCGGGCATTATCCCATGCCCCGGCCCGCACTGCCAGGAAATGGCCTCATTGTACTGGACGCGATGGATGAAGTCAGCGGGCGCAGGCCATCTCTGATAGGAGGGGGAGTGACGCTACCGCGTATACCCGCCCCCCAAGAGCATTATTCCGCTCACCATCGTACCCTTCACCTGCCCTTCGCGCCGATAGGAATAGAACAAACCGGGGTGGCACATCGTGCAAACCCGCACGGCCCTGATCCGACCCGGCTGCACGCCTTGGCCCTCGGCCTGCCGTCGGACCAAGGTGCGCAGGTCGAGCATCGCACGGTCCGTGCCGGTCGGCTCGATGACCTCCCGCCAGTCCGAAAACCGCTCCCGTAGCTGTGTCAGCACGGGCCTGTCCACCTCGTAGCAGCACGGGCCGACCGAGGGGCCGATACCCACCTCCAAGACCCCGGGCTCACTACCGAACCGGTCGCGCATCGTCTCGATGGCCCTCGGCACGATGCCGGCCACCGCGCCCCGCCAGCCCGCATGCACGGCGGCGACGACACGTTCACCCGGATCGTACAGCAACATCGGGACACAGTCGGCCGTCCGAACCGTGAGAAGCAGACCCGGCTGATCGGTGACGATCGCATCCCAGCCGCCTGGGAACACCTCCCCGTCCTCGACTGGGCGATCCAGGACGAGGACGTCGCTGCCGTGCACCTGCTTGACCGAGATCACGGTCAGGGACCGTCTGCGGCGCGGCGACACGCCCTCGGTCCTGACGGGCCCGACCTCGTCCCCGAGGCCGGCCGCCGTTCCGTTGATCGTTCCGATGTCATCGGAGTGGGAGCGCGGCGGCCTCGTGCCGAAAAAGTGACGGACCGGGCCACGCCCGGCCGCAAAGGCGGGGACCGTGATCGGCGGTCCATCCCCCAGGACGTCCGTCTCCGTTCCGATAAGCTGGGCCCGGCCTGTCATGGCTCAGTCCGATTGCTTTCTGAGAAAGGTCGGCACGTCCCATTCGTCTTCGGCCGTGAGGGTCAAGCGCTCCTGACCTTCCCGCTGATCGGTGAACCGGCGCAAAAACGCCGGGCGGTCCAGATCCTTCCGCGGGGCATCGCCGGCGAGCGCTTGCACAGCCGCCATGACCTGCTGGGAGGCGCGGCCCACACGGGTGACGGGCTTCTCGATGAGCGCGGGCTTGGGGAGCGGCTCCTGCTCCTCGAATCCCGTGGCGATCACCGTGACCATCACGTCGTCGTCGAACCCCTGCTCCAGCACCTGCCCCACGATAATGTTCGCCTGGGGATCGGCCGCTTCCTTGATGATCGAGGCCGCTTCGTCGACCTCGTGGAGCGTGAGGTTGGTGCCGCCGGTGATGTTCAAGAGGACCCCCTTGGCCCCCTCCACGCTTCCCTCCTCCAGCAAGGGGCTGGAGATCGCCTTTTGCGCCGCCTCGATGGCGCGGTTCGTGCCCCGGGAGACCCCGACGCCCATGACGGCTCGGCCGGTGTAGGTCATGACTGTTCGGACATCCGCAAAATCGACGTTGATGAATCCGGTCGTGGTGATCACGTCGGCGATCCCCTTGATGGCTTGCCGCAGCACGTCGTCCGCCACGGTGAACGCTTCGAGCAGAGGCGTCGACTTGTCGACGATCCCCAGCAAGCGCTGATTCGGAATCACCAGCAGCGTATCGACGTGCTTCCGCAATTCGCGAATGCCCTCGTCGGCCTGCGTCATGCGACGCCGCCCTTCGTACTCGAAGGGCTTCGTGACGACGCCCACGGTGAGCGCACCCGCTTCACGGGCGATCGAGGCCACGACAGGCGCCCCGCCGGTTCCCGTGCCGCCCCCCATGCCGCCCGTCACGAAAACCATATCCGAACCCTCCAGGGATTCACGGATCTCATCCTTGCTCTCGAGCGCGGCATCCTTGCCCACGTCGGGCTTGGATCCGGCCCCCAACCCGGCGGTCCGCACGGGTCCGAGCTGGAGCTTGAAGATGGCCTTTGACCGATCGAGCGCCTGCACATCCGTGTTCGCGGCGATGAACTCGACGCGACACAGGCCGGCCTCGATCATCGTGTTGACCGCGTTACAGCCGGCGCCCCCGACGCCGAAGACCTTGATACGGACAGGCATGACATCGTCTTCCTGAAACGAGAACATGGCATTCCTCCTTCCGAGCCGTGTGATCGATTGAGCTCGTTGAGCCCGTTGATCGACTCAGTTCCGTGAACTCAATGATGTTCGTTCGCCTTGCGAACTAAAAGAAATCAAACATCCATGCGCGCATGCGATCGAAGACCCGACCGATCGGTCGGCCGTGTCGGTACCCGGCGGTTTCCAGCTCCTCGGCATGGCGCAACGCGTGCAAGATCAAGCCGACGCCGGTCGCGTGCATGGGGTTGCTGACGATGTCACGTAAACCGCCGACCCCGCCGGGCACGCCCCGCCGGACAGGCAGATCCAACACACGCTCGGCCGCCTCGGGCATCTTGCTGAGCAGCGAGGTGCCCCCGGTAATGACCACCCCGCCCGCCAACATGCCTTCGTACCCCGTCCGGACGATTTCCCGTTGCACCAAATCGAACATCTCCTCCACCCGGGGCTCGATGATCTCGGCCAGAATCTTGGTTGAGACGGTCCTCGGCGATCGCTCGCCGACACTGGGCACCTCGACGCAGTCCTCCTCCTGGGCGAGCTCCGCGAGCGCGACACCGTGTCGAATCTTGATCTTCTCCGCCTCGGCCTGTGGTGTCCGCAGACCGAAGGCAATGTCCTTCGTGAGGTGCTGGCCACCAATCGGGAGCACCGCGGTGTGCCGAATGCTGCCCTCCAGGAAAATCGCCAGGTCGGTGGTCCCGCCTCCCAGATCCACCATCGCGACGCCCAGCTCCCGCTCCTCGGGCGTGA
Organism: Nitrospiraceae bacterium; assembly: GCA_041563675.1. Classification (GTDB taxonomy): domain Bacteria; phylum Nitrospirota; class Nitrospiria; order Nitrospirales; family Nitrospiraceae; genus JBFGRM01. The sequence goes on from JBFGRM010000193.1 coordinate 3,532, forward strand.
GGACCGCCTCGCTGGAGGCCAGCGGTTGCAGGACGATGTCCACGACGTCGAGGCCGGCCCGATTCACGCTCTTGATGATGTTCTGTGCCGACGTCACGGCTCCCGTGATGATGTGCAGGCTGACCTCGAGGCGCGAGCCGAACATCCCCAGCGGATCGCGCACGCCGTCCTGATCATCGACGATGAACTCCCGAGGGATGATGTGGAGAATGCGGCGATCCTGCGGCAGGATCGCGGCGGTTCGCGCCGTCTCGATGGCGCGCTGAATGTCCTGCCAGGTGACCTCTTGTTTCTTCAGCGCCACGACTCCCTTGGAGTTCTCGCCGGAGATGTGGCTGCCCGCGATCCCCGTATAGACCGAGTTGATCTGGACCGCGGCCATGAGCTCGGCCTCCTCCACCGCCTTCTTGATGGACTCCACCGTGCTCTCAATGTTGACGACCACCCCTTTGCGCAGCCCTCGCGAAGGGCTCGACCCGACTCCGACGATGTTCACGACGCTGTCGTCCGCCACCTCGGCCACAATCGCGCAAATCTTGGTCGTGCCGATGTCCAGTCCCACCAGGATATGGTCTCGTTTCGGCACTGCCTCCTACCCCCTTTCTCTCACGATCACTTTCTTGGGATACCGGAGATCGATCTCGCTCGCGGATGCGTCATGCCCCGCTCCGGCCGACACGTGAAGGGCCGGGCGGATCTTCCGGTACAAGGCCCACTTCTCTCGAAAGGACGCGGAGCCGAACTCGAACCGGAGCCCGTTTACCGAGGCCACCAGGTTCGAAGGATTCCGGGCGTCCACCTCGGGACGTCCGTCGAACACCTCCGTGACCAGGCGTGCCACCTCGATGCTCGCGCGCACCGTGGTCCGCGAAGCCGCTTCACCGTGGATGAGCCGGTTCGGGTCGATCCCCCGCACAATCGGGAGCGTGAGGTTGTCCGCCGGACCCAGAACGGACAGGACGTGCCCCTCCAGGTCCACCAGCACGTCGAGCGACGCGCCCCTGACGATGGCCACGGGCTCACGCTCCACGATCCGAACGGTCAAGCTGTGGAGCGGCATGCGGGTCAGCGTGGCGTCCTTGATCCAGGCATGTGACTTCAGGCGCTCGAGCGCCCGGCCGACGTCGAGTGAGAACAGGGTTTCATTTGGACGCATCCCCATGTGCTCGATGACCTCGTCACGCGTGACCTGACTCGTCCCCGACACTGCGATATGGCGGATCTCGAACCACTTCGCCGCCGTCGGGGCATACTCCCGATAGGCCTCGGCCGCGCTCCACCCGAGGGCGGCCAACAGGCTGAGACAGAGGCAGACGCTCGCGCCGATTCTCCACGCAGGACCCGG
>JBFGRM010000194.1:0-4848 GCA_041563675.1 Nitrospiraceae bacterium
GGACCCATCCCAAATCCCGCCCGAGATCCGCTACTGGAGACTCTAGGGCCGGCCCGCCGCGCGCGCCTCCTGCCTGCCCCTCCCTCCCTGCGTCTCGGTCCACCTCTCGTCGCAACTTCCCGCGATCGGGTTTGACGCTCGCCCGCTCCCCCTGTCGGATGTCGAAAGCCTCACGCCTGACCGTCGATCGACCAAAGTTTCCAAAAAAGATTGCCCCTTGACACCGTACAGGCTTAGCCGCAAGTTGGGCCGCACATGCGACTGAAAAGGCGAACCCCAAATCTCCGTTAACTGCATGTATTTAAAGAGTAATTTTTTCAAGACCAAGGCTGCTTGAACATTGATCTTAGTTCTCGTTCTGCTACACTGATATGCGACGTGTTGTAGTTTGCTGGACTATCCCTCCCAACCCTTTGTAATCAAATGGATCGATAGCTGATTATGGTCAGAAAAATAACATTCCGTGCTGTCGTGTTGAGCCTCGCGGTCCTCGCGGGGTGCAGCACGCTCTGGTCGAACGATGTGACCCGGGGCGATCAGCTCGTTCGCGAGGAGAACTGGGCCGAGGCGCTGCTGGCCTACCAGCGGGCCCTGAAGGAAGACCCCTTCGATGAGTCGCTCAAGGAGAAGGTGCGTGTGACACGGGCGCGTGCGGCCCTCATGTACGAGCAGCGAGGCCGGGCGATGATGAGAGAAGGCCGCCTCGATCAAGCCGTGTACGCCTTGCAGCAGGCTCTGCGGCTGGAGCCGACCGTACCCAGCCACCAGGCCGCCTATCATGAAGCCGCGCGGTTGAAGGAGGCGCATGACCTGACCCAGGAGGCCCGAAAGCTCCACCGCTTGGGACGGACCGAGGAGGCCATGGATGCCTACCAGCGCGCGGTGGAGCTGGATCCAGGCCAGAAGGACGCGCTCGCGGGCATCTCAGCCCTCACCGAACGCGCGGCCGCGGCCAAGCGGGGCGATCAGCTGGCGCAGCGCGTCACGCTCCGGTTTCGCAATGCCGGCCTCAAGGAGGTGTTCGAAGGCCTTTCCCGGGCGGCGGGGGTCAATTTTATCTTCGACAAGGACGTCCGCAATGATCCCGTGACAATCTTCATCCGCGATATGACGTTCGATGAAGCCCTCAACCTGATGCTCACCACGAACAGCCTGTTTTCCCAGCAGGTCGGGCCGAACACGCTCCTCATCAGTCCCAATACCAAGCAAAAGCAGGAGCAGTATCAAGACCTCATGATCCGCACGTTCTACTTGTCGAACGCCAAGGCCAAAGACATGGTCACGCTGCTCAAGACCATGCTGAACGTGAAGCGAATGTTCGCCAATGAAAAGCTGAATGCGGTGGTCATCCGCGAATCGCCGGAGGTGCTCCATCTGGCCGAACGCGTCATTCTGGCCAACGACCGCAAAGACTCCGAAGTCCTGCTCGAGGTCGAGGTCCTGGAGGTCACCAGGACCCAGCAGGACAACTACGGGTTGGACTATGCGAAGCAGGCCGGCATGGGGCTCGTTCCGCCGGGGTTCTCCGGGTCGTTGACTCAGACCCTGGCGCAGCAATTTACGCTGCGCGAGCTGACGTCAGTCAACAAAGACAATGTCATCCTCACATTGCCGACGGTGGTGGTGCTGGACTTCCTCAAGTCGGTGACGGACAGCAAGATCTTGGCATCGCCAAGCCTCCGGGTGGGAAACAACCAGAAGGCGGAGATCAACATCGGCGCCAAGGAGCCCATCCTGCTGTCGACGACGAACGTCGTGCCGGGAACCTCCGCGGGGACCAGCCCGACGACCTCCACGGTCACGTCCATTGAGTTCCGCGATACGGGCGTCAGGCTGACGGTGGAGCCGTCGATCAATCTGCAAAACGAGCTGACCCTGAAATTGAAGATCGAATTCGTGCGCGTGGGGGATACCGTCACGCTGCAGAGCAGTCCCGAGATCACCTCAAATCGTTTTGGGAACCGGACGGCCGAAACCTCCTTAAGCGTCAAGAACGGAGAGACGATCGTGCTCGCCGGCCTGATCCAGGAGGAAGACAGGCAGACCAAGAACGCACCGTGGCTGCTCGGGGACATTCCCTGGTTGGGCCCGCTGCTCACGTCATACGACAAACAGCGGGTGACCACGGAAATCGTCGTCACGATTACCCCCAAGGTCGTGCAATCGATGACACCGCCCAGCCCGGCGACCCAGGCCCTGTGGTCGGGAACGGAGTTCTCTTACTCCAATGAGCCGATCTTCCTGCGCAGGGATCGTCAGCAGCTCCCTCTGCCCGGCCCGGAGCCGGCGTCTTTGAAGTCCGGCAATGAACGTCCGGCAGGTGCGACGTCCCCAGAGGCGCGTGGAGGCGGCGCCGGTCATCCAGAGCCGGTCGGCAGCCTGCTCGCGGTGAGCCCTGCGGACCTGGCAGCTGCTGTCGACGAGTCCTTTCAGATTGCGCTGCTCGGTGAGAATGTGGAAGGGCTCAACGAGGGCATCCTGTCCGTGAGCTACGACCCCGCGGTCCTCGAATTCAAGAGCGCGGTGGAAGGTGAGCTGTTCACCCAGGGCGGCGCGCGGACGTCACTCGAAGTGTCCGTCGACCAGGAACGGGGCGGGCTCAGGCTGACCATGCGTCGTGAGGGCGGCGCGGTCGTCGGAACCGGACCGTTGGCCGTGCTGACCTTCACGGGGAGGGCACCGGGAGTCTCGACGGTCTCGGCCGAGATGCCCACCTCGGCAGGCGACGGCACGGCGGAAGGCCTCCTGCAGCCGGGGAGGGGAGTCGTACGGGTGCGGTGAAGGAGTCTGGCTTTACCTTGCTCGAGCTCTTGGCCACGCTCGCCATTCTCGTTGTCTTGGCGTCCGTGGCCATGCCGTTTACAAAGATGGCGGCGCAGCGGACACGCGAAGTCCAATTGCGCCAGCAGCTCAGGGCGGTACGGTCCGCGATCGATACATTCAAGCTGGAATGGAATCGGGACGGCGATATCCTGTTGGGCCCGCTGTGCCTCAACAACAAGCTGACGTGCAAGGAAGTCAGCAGTATGTACGGGTATCCCAAATCGTTGGACGCTCTGTTGGGTGTGACCCTCTCCGGCGAGGAGGCGACGGTGCGGGGAACGACGACTCGACGGTACCTGCGAAAGGTTCCGATTGATCCCTTGACGGGAAAGGCCGAGTGGGCCCTTCGCTGTTACTCGGATCCGCCGGACAACTCCTCCTGGTGCGGTGAAGATGTATACGATCTTGCCACGCAGAGCGAAGGGACGGCCCTGGACGGGACCCTGTATCGGGACTGGTAACCGCGCGGCGCATCCGCAGCAGGGATTCACGATTCTGGAGTTGATGATTGTCGTGACGATCGTCGGGATCCTTGCGACCCTCGCCGTGCCTTCCTACCACGTGTCGATCCTCAAGGCGCGGGAGGCGGCGCTCAGGCAGGATCTGTTTACGATGCGTGACGTGCTGGATCAATACCGGGCGGACAAGGGTCGCTACCCGGACGGGTTGGGTGAGGTGGTCTCGGAGGGATATTTGCGCACGCTTCCCGTCGACCCCTTCACGCGTTCATCGTCGACCTGGCAGGAGATCATGGAGCCGACGGAGGGCGGGGTCTTCGATGTGTATTCCGGTTCTGATCTCGTCGGCTCAAACGGAGCCCCGTACAACCAATGGTAACTGAAGAGGGCCCTGTGACCAGCTTCGCGCGTATGATCATCAGTCGTTTCGTGATCGCCATCCTCGCGATGATGCTGGCGGGCTGTGCCGGGCTGCACCCCGGTGGAGGTAGCCTCGGCGACGCGAGCGTCTCGGTCCATGTGCTGCAGTCGCAAACAAGGGAGGCGCAGCGGATCATCGCCGAGATGCGTGCGGAATTGGACGCCGGCCGAAAGACGCTGGCGGCATCCCATACGGCGCGCGCACGGGTGGAGGGTCAGTTGCGGGAGGCCCAACGCCGATACGATGAGGCCCGTCAGGTCATCGGTCTCCAGCGGGAGGAATTGTCACGCTTGCGGGACGAGCGCGAGGAGGTTCTGCGGGCAAGTCGCGACCTCAGGCGGTACATGACACGGCTCCAGCGCCAGATCGCCGCGCTCGTGGATTCGCGTGGCGGCGGGTCTGCGGTTCCGCGCCCATCTCCAGTCGACTCGCAATTCGATGTCCGCTCGTCCGAAGATGGAAGGCGGGGCGCCCCCATGCCCGTGAACTCCCGGGCGGGCGTCGAGGACAGCGCCCTTGACCTGCTGGCCGAGGGGGTTCGCCTCGACGATCAGTTGGCGGAAGAAACCGGCATCGCCGGGGTCGTCGTGGTTCGGCGGGGAGATACTTTATCCAAGCTCGCACAACGATACCGTGTCAGCTACCCGGAGCTGCGCAGCCTCAATGGCCTCGAGGAGAACCCGGACTTGATTTTTGTGGGACAGAGGCTCCTCCTGCCCAAGTAGCCCTGAGCATGCGGGGGAGAATGCGCCCGGGAGCGCGCCGCTGAGTGGTGACCCATGCCGGCCTTCACGTACCGAGTCGCGCGCACAGATGGAACCACCCTGGAGGGGCAGCTCGAAGGTGAGAACGAGTCGACCGCTCGTGCTCAGCTCGAAGGGCAGGGCATGTGTGTCCTGCAGTTGCGACAGAAGGGCCTGTGGGCCGCCACCCACTCCGGGCAGATGCGTCGGACCGGCAAGATCTCACTGCAGGACTCTCTCATCTTCAACCAGGAGCTGCTCGCGCTCATCAAAGCCGGGCTCCCGATCCTGCGCGTCTGCGATCTCCTGATCGAGCGCGCGAGACACCCGCGGTTTCGCGCGGTGCTTGAAGAGGTCCGGAAGGACATCCGGGGCGGGGCATCGGCCTCGGATGCCATGACCC
>JBFGRM010000195.1:0-4829 GCA_041563675.1 Nitrospiraceae bacterium
CTCGGCCGTCGGCTGCGCCCAGCTCGGTCTGATGACGATGCGGCGGCCCACACGCACCGGCTGCACAGTCCGTGCCCAGGCCGCATTCCAATCCTGATTTTCGAGCGGGAGGACCTCGATCGAAGGAGTTTGGACTCCCGTCAGGCTGGTGAATCGGGCTCGCAACCGCTCAATGACCTCGGGGTTCCATTGGTTCGCCGGCCAGTACAGATGGAGTCTCGCCCCATCATACCAGCCGCCCCGAAATGCCTGATCGTCGACGAGCCCGACGACCTCGGCTGGATCGGAGAGTACGTCGATCCTTACTTCAATCCAGTCATTCGACATGCCGGCAAAGGTACTTCCTACAAAAGTCCCAGGTCCCACGTTCCAAGTTTAGCGTATCGCGTGATCTCTCGTGAAATCCGGAACGCTGGAACCTGGAACGATTCTTTCCGACCTGGAACCTGGGACCTGGAACTATTTTCCATACGCTTCCACGCGCAGACTTTTTCCGTGTTATTGACGAGACAGCCATGAGCAGGTAAGGTCACTCTCACGATGTCGACGTCGGAGCTCGCTTCATCCGCCAGTCCGAAGGAACGCATCCTTGCCCGCCTGCTCGCGCGCCTCGATCGCGTGCTGAGCCGGGGCGGCGAGACAAGCGCCCGTTTCTCGCGCTGGCGCATGGCCGTCTTTCTCGCCGGTGTGGCGTTCTGCATCGTGCTCTACAATCTCGAGCACTATCACCTCGGCAATGCCACCCTCGCCCTGTTCATCTTCATCTTCATGGTGATCGCCTCGTATCATAACAGGCTCGAAGGTCGCTTGCATCGACTTCGCATTTGGCGCGCGATCAAGCGGGCGCACCTGGCGCGTCTCCGACTCGACTGGCAGAACATTCCGAAAACGGAGAGCCCGCAGGCCGACGGACACCCCTATGCCGCCGACGTGGACCTCATCGGCCCTCATTCATTGTTCACGCTGCTGAATACGACGCTGTCGTCGAACGGGCGTGCCCGCTTGGCCGGCTGGCTGCTCGACCAGAACACCCACCCGCCGGGGGTTGAGACGTGGCGCAGGCGTCAGGCGCTGGTGAAGGAGTTGTCGGGACTGCATCTCCTTCGGGACCGTTTGACCCTCGAGGCCTCGCTGGTGGACGAGGGGAAGATCGATGGGGACCGCTTGATCCGCATTCTCCAAGCGCCGGCCGGGTTCGCCGGTCTCGTGGGAGTGCTGCTGGTTCAAACCACGCTGGCCCTGTGTACGATTTCCTTGGGGCTCACCGCCGCGTTCGGTCTGATCCCCGCCTACTGGACACTGTCCTTCGCGGTCTACGCGATCGTCTTTCTTCTGATGTCCGGCCGCGCCGCCCCGGCATTCGGCCGGGCGCTGTCGATCCACAAGGAACTGGAGAAACTGGGCGCCATCTACCGCTACCTCCGCCGTCGATCGTTCGACCGAACCCCGGTCCTGCACGGACTCGTTGCGCAGGTTCTCGACGCGGCGGCACCGCCCGAGGCCTACATCAAGCGATTCGCGCGCGTGTCCCACGCCCTCAGCATCCGCGCGCACCATCTGGTGCATCTGGGATTGAACGCCCTCGTCCCCTGGGATTTTTGGTGCGCCTTTCGGCTGGAACGGCTTCAGCGCGCCGTCCTGCCGGAGATTCCCCTTTGGATCGACACGTTGGCCGAGCTCGAGGCGGCGGCCGCCTTGGGCAATTTTGCCTACCTCAATCCGGCCTACGCGTGGCCCACGCTGGCACTGCCCGGGGACAACGGCCAGAGCGCCGTCTTCGCGGCCAGACGTTTGGGGCACCCGCTCATCCCGGAGAGCCAGCGAGTGTCGAACGACGTGGAGCTCAAGGGGCGAGGCCGGATCCTCCTGGTCACCGGTTCGAACATGTCCGGCAAGAGCACCTTCCTGCGAACGTTCGGCATCAACGCGTGCCTGGCGCAGGCGGGCGCGCCTGTCTGCGCGTCAGGGCTCGAGGCCAGTTGGGTGCGCCTGTACTGCTGCATCCGGGTCGACGACTCGCTCGAGGCCGGGCTCTCGTTCTTCTACGCCGAGGTCAAACGACTCAAGGGGGTCCTCGACGCGGCACAGGATCAGTCGGCACCCCCGGTGCTGTTCCTGATCGACGAGATCTTCAAGGGAACCAACAACCGCGAGCGGGTCATCGGCAGCCGCGCCTTCATCCAGGCCCTCGCCGCGAGCAACGGCTTCGGCTTGGTCACGACGCACGACCTGGAGCTGGCGGAGCTGGAGAAGGACACACCCGCGCTGAGCAACGCGCATTTCCAGGAGACGGTGACGGCAAAATCCCTGACCTTCGATTATCGTCTTCGCCCCGGCCCCTGCCCGACCACCAACGCGCTCAGGATCATGGCGTTGGAAGGGCTTCCCGTCCCCCAGAGTGACGCGTAAGTTCACGTCTCCGAAGTTCCCTCATTCTTCATCTCTCGCTCCCCCTGTCCCTTCCATCTCTCCCAGCGGGGGTGAGGGTGAGGGGTGCATTTTGTTTGACCTAACCGCCCCCTTTCTCCAAGATAGGTCTGCCGGGTTGGAGTACCCCCCTTCGGTCGACCCATGAACCAATCACTACGCGGCCTCCTCATCTCGCAATTCTGCGGCGCGTTCAACGACAACGCGTGGAAGCTCATCGTCGCGCTCCTGGCCATCCGGCACGTCGGCCAAGAGCTGCAGCCGGGCGCGGCCTTCGAGGCCGCCTCGCAGTCCCAGACCACCCTGGCCTTCGTCATCTTTACCCTGCCGCTCGTCTTGATCTCCCCCTTTGCCGGGATCTTGTCCGACCGCCGCAGCAAGCGCGCCGTCATCATCGGGCTCAAGGCCGTGGAGGTCGGGCTGATGCTGGCCGCAATGCTGACCCTCTTGGTCGATCCCTCGGGCGGCGTCCTGCCCCTCGTGGTCCTCGGCCTCATGGGCGTGCAGACCGCGCTGTTCAGCCCCGCCAAGTACGGCATCCTGCCCGAGCTGGTCTCCCACGAACGCCTGTCGGTGGGAAACGGCCTCCTGGAGCTGTGGACCTTCGTCGCCATCATCGCGGGGACGGCGGCGGCAGGCCCCCTGCTGGACGTGGCCCACGGCGCCACGTGGCTCGCCGGCCTCGCATTGACGGCCGTGGCGGCCGTTGGGCTCACCGCCTCCTGGACCATTCCACCGGTGCGGGCCGCGCGCAGCGAAGGGGGGCTCGTCGCCTCGCTCGTGGCGGCCGTCGCCGCCATCCGCGGGGACCGTGTGCTCCGGCTGGCGATCCTGGGCGCGGCCGCCTACTGGACCCTGGCGAGCCTGGTCGGCCAGGACATCCTGATCTACACGAAGTCCGCCCTGCACCTCTCGGACAGCACATCGGGGCTTCCGCTCGCGGTCCTGGCCGGCGGCATCGGCATCGGCGCGGTCCTCGCCGGCAAGCTGTCCGCCTCCAAGGTGGAGTACGGCCTCATCCCGCTGGGGGCGACCGGCCTTGCCGTGACCCTGCTCGCCCTCGGCATCCTGTCGCCCGCGCTCATCGGGACGATGGTCGGCATGAGCCTGCTCGGGCTGTCCAGCGGACTCATCCTGGTTCCCATCAACGCCCTCATTCAGTGGCGATCACCGGGCGAGTTCCGCGGGGCGGTGATCGCCCTGTCCAACACCTTCGTGTTCACCGGCATCCTCTGCGGCTCACTCGGCAGCGGGGCTCTGGCGCAGCTGGGCCTCTCGGCCAGTCAGATCCTCGTCGCCGCGGGCCTGGTGACCATCCTCTTGACCGCCTGGGCCCTCTGGCTTCTGCCGAACGCCTTCCTGCGCCTCGTGCTCGTGCTCCTGACCCACACCTTCTACCGCCTCCAAGTGGTGGGGCGGGCGCACGTGCCGCTTGAAGGTGGGGCCCTGCTGATCCCCAATCACGTGTCCTTCGTGGACGCCGTGCTGTTGATCGCCAGCGTGGACCGGCCGATCCGGTTTCTCGTCCATGCCGCTTACTATCACCATCCGATTTTCAAGCCGCTGGCCCGTCTTTCCGGTGCGCTGCCCATCGCGTCGACCGGCTCGCCGCGGGAAATTCTCCGCTCCATCCGCGAAGCCGGCCGACTCCTCGACCAGGGAGAGCTGATCTGCATCTTCCCGGAGGGACAGATCACGCGGACGGGGACCCTGCTCCCGTTTCGGAGCGGCTTCGAGCGCATCGTCAAGGGACGCAGCGTCCCCATCATCCCCGTCCACCTGGATCGCGTCTGGGGCAGCATCTTCAGCTTCGTGGGGGGACGATTCTTTACGAAGTGGCCCGATCGCATCCCCTACCCCGTCACGGTGTCGTTCGGTGCGCCGCTTCCCCCCGACACCTCGGCCGCCGACGTCCGGCAGGCGGTGCTGGTCCTGGCCGAATCAGCCTGGAGGCTGCGCAAAGCCGATCGCCCCGCGCTGCATCGCTCCGCGATCCGCGCCTTTCGACGGCACCCGCTTCGCCTGGCCTTCGCCGATCTGACCCGCCCCAAGGTGACCTGTTTCCAGGCGCTGGTCGGGGTCATCGCGCTCGCGCGGGTGCTGCGGTCAACCTGGAACGGGCAGCAGAGCGTCGGGATCTTGCTGCCGCCGTCGGTCGGAGGCGCGCTCGTCAACATCGCCGCGACCCTATCTGGTCGCACCACCGTCAACCTGAACTATACGGCCGGACGCACGGGCATGGCGTCGGCCATCGAGCGCGCTGGCATCCGCACGGTCGTGACGAGTCGCCTCTTTGTCCAGAAGGCCAGTTTGGAGCTGCCGGAGAACGTGACGTATGTGTGGATGGAAGACATCCGCCCGCGGATCGGCATCCTGGAGAAGCTCGTGGCCATGGTGCTCGC
>JBFGRM010000196.1:0-4638 GCA_041563675.1 Nitrospiraceae bacterium
AGGTCGTCAAGCTGACCAAAGAGGACCTGCTGCGGGCCGCACGAGCCCATTTGCATGGGGACAGGCTGAAGATCCTCGCGGTGGGACCCGGCCAGGCGCTGCCGGAGATGCTGTCGACCTTCGGGCAAGTGCACGAGATTCAACTCGAGGAGTGAAAGGGGGATGATGCCCCCTGGCGCTTGTCGAGGGACAGGAAGAGGAATACAGTGGGTCAGCAAGGCTGAGAGAACATGACCTCCGAGGCAGTCCAGATCGACGTCGTGCAGGGGAGTATTCTGGAGGTCGAGGCGGAGGTGATCGTGAACGCCGCCAACAGCCTCGGCTTCATGGGCGGAGGCGTGGCCGGCGTAATCAAGCGGGCTGCGGGAGTGGAAGTGGAGGAGGAAGCGCGAAAAGCAGCACCCACCCCAGTCGGCAAAGCGATCTTGACGTCCGGAGGGAAGACGAAGTTTAAGGGCATCATTCATGCGCCGACCATGCCGCAGCCGGCGATGCGCATCCCCGCCGACAACGTGGCGCTGGCGACCCGGGCGGCGCTGACCCTTGCGGACGAGGAGGGGTTCGCCTCCGTGGCCTTGCCGGGCATGGGCACCGGCGTCGGCGGCGTGAAGCTCGACGAGGCAGCCACACGCATGATCACGCAGATTCGGGACTATTCCGCGCGATCGCTCCGGCGCGTTATCCTGGTGGATGTGGATGCCGGAATGGTCGAGGCCTGGAAGGCACGCCTGCCATAAGGGTTCATGGTCATTGGTCGATGGGTACGATGGCGCCCTTGCGTGATCCTCGATTGATGAATGACTATTGATGGATGACTGATCCGCCATGCCGCTGGAAGACGACTTCACCGACATTGTAAAAAAAGCCCGCAACGGGCTGGGCTGGTCCTTGGCCGACCTGGCCAAGCGGTGCGGGCTCGACGCGGGCCGCCTCACGGCCTTGGAGCGTGGCGCGGCGTCCCCGACCCGCGAGGAGGTGGCCGCCATTGCCCGTGGTTTGGGGCTACGAGCGGAGGCACTCGTCCAGGTCGCCCTGGAGGGGTGGCTGCCCGCAGCGACACCCGCGACGGTCGGCGAGGTCCACGTTATTCACGGCGACATTGGCGGGTACGCGGTGAAGGGATACGTGCTGTGCGACGATGCGGCAAAGGAAGCGGTCCTCGTCGACACCGGGTATGATGCCGACGCGGTCCTGTCCTGCCTGAAAGAACGGGGTCTCAACCTCAAGGCGGTCTGTCTGACCCACGGGCATTCGGATCACGCCGGCAAGCTCGAACGCATTCTTTCCGACTGGACCGTTCCCGTGTACCTGGGAAAAGAGGACGAAGGGCTGGCTCCCTGGTTGCCGGACAGACCATCGATCGTCGAGCCGACCGATGGACTCAAAATTCCGGTTGGCCGGCTCACCGTTGAGTGCCTCCGCACGCCGGGCCATACCCCGGGGGGCATCTGCTATCGGGCGCGGACGCCGCATCACGAGATCTGCTTCGTGGGCGACACGCTTTTCGCGGGGTCGGTCGGTCGCGCGAATCCGTTCTCGCTTTACCCTGCGCATCTGGATTCGGTCCGCAATCGAGTCCTGCAGCTTCCGAAGGACACGATCCTGTTCCCCGGACATGGGCCCAATACCACGGTGGCGGAAGAGTTGGAGCACAACCCTTTCTGGGTCGCGGCGTAGCCGCCAGAGAAAGTTGTCCAGATGGATACCGAGCGGGACAGGGAAGGGCTTCACGGCTCATCGGAGAGCCCGGGCTCCCCTGCCTCTCCACCGTCGCCGTTGCAGCCCGACCACGTTCATGAGCATGAAGGGGAGGAGCCCGAGCACGACGGGTCGGGAGTCTGGCTTCCCGCCACGCTCTTCGGGGTCACGGTCTTCACGACGCTCTGGGCCGGCGCGTACCACACGAATACGGAGGTGTTCGTCGGCGCCTGGGAGTTCATCCACCGGGACCCAAGCGTCCTGCTGAAAGGCATCCCTTTCGCCCTCACCCTGCTGGGCATCCTCGTCACACACGAGTTGGGGCATTACGTGCTGTCGCGGATTCATCGGGTCCCCGCCAGCTTCCCGCTGTTCATTCCCGGCCCGCCGCACTTCATCGGCACGTTCGGGGCCATCATCCGGATGCGCGGACCGATCCTCAGCCGCAAAGCGCTCTTCGACATCGGCGTCGCCGGTCCGCTGGCGGGCTTCGTCGTGGCGGTCGTGGCGCTGATCATCGGGTTGTCCCGGGCGGAGGTCGTGCCGGCCGAGCAGCCCTACGGGCTCCAGCTTGGCGAGCCGCTGCTCCTCCAGTTTTTCGCCTGGCTGGTCGTCGGGCCGATTCCAGCCGGCAAAGATATCGCGCTCGATGCCGTCGGGTTCGCCGCCTGGTTCGGCCTGTTCATCACGTTTTTGAACCTGATCCCGATCGGGCAGCTCGACGGCGGGCACGTGGCCTATGCCTTGTGGGGCGAGCAGCAGCACCGGATCGCGATCGGCATGGTGCCGGTCCTCCTGCTGCTCGGGATGGTCGGCTGGCCGGGGTGGTTCGTCTGGGCGGGACTTGCGGGTTTCATCGGCCTCGCGCATCCGCCCGTGCAGGACCCGCAGGTCGCGCTCGGCCGGACCCGCGTCTGGGTCGGCTGGATCGCCCTGGCTATCTTTGTCCTGACGTTCTCGCCGATTCCCTTCGCCATCCGTTAGTCAGAGTCCAGCCCTCAATACTCGAAACTGAGAACTGAAAACTGAAAACTGAAAACCTTCCGTCCTCTTGGTTTCAGACACAAACGGATAGCTCAGGTGGCGCGTTCGGGAGGGGCGTTGGAGATCGCCTCGAGAGCGAGCATCAACGCGTGGGTGCCGGCCTTGCCGTGGCCCTGGGCCTGGACGGAGAGATAGAGCTGGTGAACGAGTGCGAGACCGGGGAGGACGAGACCCATCCGCTTCGCCTCGTCCAGGGCGATGCCCATGTCCTTGATGAAATGCTCGACGAAGAAGCCGGGATCGAAATTGCGTCGCAGGATGCGAGGCGCAAGATTCTCGAGGGTCCAGCAGGAGGCCGCGCCGCCGGAAATGGATTCCAGCATCTTTTCCGGATCGAGCGCGGCCCTGTACCCGTAGAGGAGGCTCTCACAGACACCAATCATCGTCCCGGCGATGACGATCTGGTTGCACAGCTTGGTATGCTGCCCGGATCCGGCCGGCCCCTGGTAGACGATCTTCTTTCCCATCACTTCCAAAATGGGCATGAGCGCGCGCACGACCTGGGGCTCTCCCCCGGCCATGATGGACAGGCTGGCGGTCCTCGCGCCGACATCGCCGCCTGACACGGGCGCGTCGACGGCGTGAGCCCCCTGGGCCTCGGCCGCCGCCGCAATTTCTCGCGCGAGGCTCGGCTCCGTCGAGGTCATATCCACGAGCACCGCGCCGGGCTTCGCACCGGTCAGCACCCCGTGGCGGCCGAAATAGACCTCACGGACGTCACGGGGAAATCCCACCATGGTGACCGTCACATCGGCATCAGAGGCCGCCTCCGCGGGTGTCTCGCGCCACCGTGCCCCCGTCTGGACCAGGGTCTCGGCCTTGGCCTTGGTGCGAGAGTGGACCGTCACCCGATACCCCTTGGCGAGCAGGTGGCCGCACATCGACGCACCCATGACGCCCGTGCCGACCCAACCGATGCGGATCTGCGGGGGAGCTTCGGTCAGCTTGCCGAGTGACTCAGCCATAGCGAAGGGTGCGTGGGCCGGGCTCGAGAGGGTACGGCCTCAGGACGCGTCCTCGCCGGATGGATGGAGGAGGTCCGGCCTCGGGGCGGAGGCCTGTCGGATGACGTCGGCGATGCCTCTGACTTTCGTCATATCCTGCTCGGGAAGGGGGACCCCGATCAAGCCCTTGAAGTACCCCTGGTGCCCGGGAAGACGGATGTGCGCATCCACGACGACGCGGTCGCCCGCCACGATCGGAGGAGGCCGGAAGACCGGCGTCCCGCAAAATCCCAGGACGTCGATGGTGAGCGAGCCCGTGCCGTCGTTCAAGGCGAATGTGTAGGCGCCGTAGCAGGCTGCGCCGGAAGGGGTGTAGTAGGGCTCGAGCGCGTGAACGTCGGAGACGGTTCCCTCAAGAATCACCGCCGTCAGATGGTACTCGTTGGGGTCATCCAGAATTCTGCCAATCGGGAGCGCGGCCTCCTCGGCCCCGGCCGGCAAGGCGGGCGGCGCGAGGAGCACGAGCACCGCGAGCGCGCAGGCCCGGACAACCCGCCGCGGCGAGATCGTGTGGTGGTGGCGTTGGTCGCGCAAGGGGCTGGTCACGGGATTGCATTGTAGCACCCTTCGTTCCTCCACACACTTTCTTGACGAGAATGGCGCTCGCTATAATGGTCAGATCTGAACCAGCGGCATTCCGCCACGGCCGGCATCATTGAAGGAGAGGTCGATGACCCGAAGAAACCACGCCCTTGAAGCCTACATCCGGAACGTGCGTCCACGCTTCGAGACCGAGCTGGAGGAGATGGTACGAGTTCCCTCGATCAGCATGGACCCCGCGCACGCTGCGGACGTCCGTCGTATGGCGGTGGTGGCGGCCGACGTGCTCAAGGGGTATGGCGCCGAGGCCGATATTGTGGAGACGGGCGGGTACCCGGTGGTCACCGGAGGA
>JBFGRM010000197.1:0-4480 GCA_041563675.1 Nitrospiraceae bacterium
GCCAGGTGACGGAGCACGTTGGCGAACGGGAGCTCGGCGATCGCCACGGCGGGCCCGCTGACGGCTTCTTCCGACTGCTTGAAGCCTTCAGGGTCCGCCAGCTGCATCAGGATGACCGAATGTGGAGGCTTTTCACCCAGCTGGATGCGAAAGTAGCGGCGATTCGACGCATCCCCTTCGAGCGGGGTGAGGCGCGTACATTCAGCCCGGAAGGGTAACTTGCTCCGGATGGTCTCGGCGACACGCTGCTCGTCCGGCAACGCCGGAATCCGCGGCTCCGCGAAGTTCATCGCATCCATACGCCAATTATAGCGAGGCCCCAGGACCTTGTCACGAAAAGGCAAACTCGTTATCCTCGTCGACAGTCAGGCTCCGCGATCATCCGGCTCACCCCGTTGGGGGGAACCGGAGCAGGCGGTATCGCGCTGAACCGAGGATGGCGTCATGGAATCTATCCGGCTAGGTCGTTCGGGGCTCAAGGTGAGTCGGCTGTGCCTCGGGGCCATGAACTTCGGTCCCTACACGACGGAGGCCGACAGCTTCACCATCATGGACCGCGCGCTCGAAGTGGGCGTGAACTTTTTCGACACCGCCAACGTCTACGGAGGGAAGCGCGGGGAGGGCGTGACGGAGCAGATCATCGGCCGCTGGCTCGCGCAGGGTGGCGGCCGCCGCGACAAAGTCGTGCTAGCGACCAAGGTGTTCGGACGGATGGGAGACTGGCCCAACCAGGGTCGTTTGTCCGCTCTCCACATCAAGCAGGCCTGCGAGGCGAGCCTGCGCCGTCTCAGGACCGACCATATCGACCTGTACCAGATGCACCACATCGATCGGGAATCCCCCTGGGAAGAGATCTGGCAAATCATGGAGCAGTTGTATCGCGAGGGCAAGATCCTCTACGTCGGCAGCAGCAATTTCGCCGGGTGGCATCTCGCGCAGGCCCAGGAGCTGGCGAAGGCCCGTCATTTCATGGGGCTGGTTTCCGAGCAGAGTCTCTACAACCTCGCCGAGCGGACCGTGGAGCTGGAAGTCATTCCAGCCTGCGAAGCTTACGGGATCGGGGTCATCCCCTGGAGCCCGCTGGCGCGAGGCCTGCTGGCCGGCGCCTCTCCGCCTCCCTCCCAAGGACGACGAGCTTCCGAAGAAGTCCAGCAAGAAGCGGTGAAACACCGGGCCAAGCTGGATGCCTATGACAAGCTGTGCCGGGACCTGGGAGAGCGGCCCGCGGATGTCTCACTCGCCTGGCTGTTGCACCAGCCCGCCGTCACCGCGCCGATCATCGGCCCTCGAACCAGAGAGCAACTGGACGGCTCGCTCCGCGCCCTGGAGATTTCACTCTCCATTGAGACGCGCTCCCGATTGGATGAGATCTTCCCAGGGCCAGGGGGACCTGCCCCTGAAGCCTACTCATGGTAAAAACTGGGCAAGGAGCGAGTGGCAAACAGGGCTCGGGGCCAGAGGCGAGTGGCACGTGGCAAAGTCACGATGTGTTACCCCCTAGCCCCGAGCCACGAGCCATTTTTGCTGAGCTGATGCCACGCCGTGGTCAGCAGTATGGCGCCCGCGCCATCCGCGACCAGATCCCAGAAATCGGCTTCCCGTCGTGGGACGAAGGCCTGATGAATTTCATCGGTCATGCCGTACATGAGCGCGGCCACGATCGCCAGCGGCAACGCGTGGGCCGCAGCCCAGCCGCCCGCCGCGTGGCACAGCGCCCGGTAGCACAGGATGCCCAGCAGCCCGTACTCCAGGGCGTGCAAGGTTTTGTCCCCGACCTCCTCGAGCATCGACGGCATCACCTCTTCCGGCCGCGATAGGGAGGAGAGCGCAAAAATCACCGCGGCGTAGGCCAGGACGGGCACCCAATACCGGACAAAGAGTGTCGCCGCCCCCGCTTCTGCGATCGTGCCGCCGTCTTTCCCTTCCACTGCTCCCCCTCTCCTGATGCCGGCCAGCTCCGCTCCCTGTCGTCGACCAGGGGGCCGCCTCTCGTGTCGGGCCGCCGACATCCATTGCAAAGGATGCCCGCTCGGGCTTATCATCTATGACGATGAAAATACAACTCAGCCAACCGGAGCGTCATATCGAGATGAAGGGGCCCAAGCGCGTCAAGGACCTGCTCCGGGATCTCAATTTGCTGTCGGAGGCCTATCTCGTCATTCGAGGGGACGAGCTCGTGACGGAAGACGAGACGCTGCAAGACGCGGACGTCATAGAAGTTCGCCCGGTCATCTCTGGAGGATAAGAAGGGCAAGGGGCTCGTGGTGAGTGGCTAGCGGGAAAACGGATGCCTGTTCTTCCACGCGCCACGTGCCCCGGGCCACGAGCCAAAACACGATATGAAATGCAAGAAATGTAAAACCAAGGCTGTGATCGGGTTACCGAGGCACAATGCTGCGTTTTGTAAGCCGTGCTTTACCGGCTTCGTCCGCGACCAGGTCGCCCGCGCGATCAAGTCCGAGCGGATGTTCGCCAAGGACGACCGGATTCTCGTCGCGGTCTCGGGCGGCAAGGACAGCCTGACGCTGTGGGAAATCCTGCTCCATTTGGGGTATCGAGCCGATGCCCTCTACGTGAATCTCGGGATCGGCGCGTATTCGCAGCGCTCTTACGAGAAAGTGCTGAAATTCGCAGAGGGCCCGGCGGCGGCCTCTCAGGCCACGCTCCTGGTGCACACCGTCGAGGAGGAGGAGGGGGCCGGCATCCGCGAGCTGGCGGATCTGGTTCGACGCCCGACGTGCTCGGCTTGCGGCACCATCAAGCGGTACCAGTTCAATCGCGCCGCCGTCCAGCACGACTACGACGTGATGGCGACGGGGCACAACCTGGACGACGAGGCTGCCCGTTTACTGGGCAACGTGCTGCACTGGCAGGACGCCTACCTCGACAAGCAGGGCCCCAACCTTCCCGCCTCCGTCGAGGGCTTCGCGAAGAAGGTGAAGCCGCTCTACCGATTGACCGAGCGCGAGATCGCCGCCTACGCGGTGCTCAACGGCATCGATTACCTGGTGGAGGAGTGCCCGATGGCCAAGGGTTCGAAGATGCTCCTGTACAAGGACGCTCTGAATCGGCTGGAGACCGAGTCCCCGGGCACGAAGCAGACCTTTTACTGGGGCTTCCTGGAACGACAGGCGGCGCCGCAACCCTCAGCGACCACCATGGCCGAGAAAGACCAGGCCTCCCTGCATCCCTGCACCTCGTGCGGGCAGCCGACCACCGCCGAGGTCTGCACGTACTGCAAGATGATGGCGCGCGCCAAAGCCGCCGCCCTCCCTTCCTGATCGACCCCGCAGGCTTTTGCGCTCCTGCGGCAACTCAGGTATACATAGCCGGCATGTCGCCGACTTGTCCGCTCCCCGCTGGCCTGAACCCTCGGCACCGCACCGCGCTCTTGCCTGCCGTGGTGTACCTCGGCTGCGCCGTGCTCTTCGGACTGGCGGCCGTCGGGGGGGCGGCCGCAGCCGACGAGCACGTCACACTGCGTTTCGTGTCCTGGAAACCGGATCACCCCCAGGTCTGGGACGAGGCGCTCGCTCGCTTTACTCGCGAGCATCCCACCATCTCGGTCGTGCGCGAGATTGCGCCCCACTCGTCGACCGCCTACCACGACCTCCTCACCCAAAAGCTCAAGAACCGCGACGCCACCGTGGATCTGTTTTTCATGGATGTGATCTGGGTGCCGGAGTTCGCGGCCGCGGGATGGGCGCGACCAGTGGATACTCGGTTTCGACCGAAGGAGCAGCGTCGGTTTCTGCCCGCCACGATCAAGGCGGGCACCTACGGCGGCCGCATCTACGGAATTCCGAGTCGCATCGACGGCGGCATGCTCTATTACCGAAAAGATCTGCTGCAGGCCTACGGCTTCGCGCCCCCGCGCACCTGGCCCGAGCTGGTTCGGCAAGCGGAAGTGATCGTGGCGAAGGAGTCGGCGAAGACCCCGGCCCTCCGCGGCTACTCCGGGCAGTTCAAGCAGTACGAAGGACTGGTGTGCAACATGCTGGAGTTCATCGAGAGCAACGGGGGTCGGCTGGTCGGCGAGGAGGGGGCCCGTGCTTCGCTCGCCAGTCCGGCGAGCCTGCAGGCCGTGCAGTTCGTCCGGGAGCGGATCATTGGCCGGATTGCCTCCCGCGCGCTGCTCATGTACCAGGAGCCCGAATCGCTGGCGACCTTCATCCAGGGGCACGCCGTCTTCCATCGCAACTGGCCCTACGCGTGGGAGGTGGCCAATGACCCGAAACGGTCGTCCATCGCGGGGAAGGTGGGGGTGACCTCGCTGCCGCACTTTCAGAACGGCGACAGCGTGTCGGCCCTGGGAGGCTGGCTGTACGGCATCAGCGCGTACTCCGAGCACCCCGAGGAGGCCTGGACTTTTATTCAGTTCCTCTCGAGCTATGGCATGCAGAAGTATTTCGCGCTGCGCGCCGGTATCGCGCCCTCCCGCACGGCGCTCTTCAACGACCGGGAGCTGGTCGAGGTGCAC
>JBFGRM010000198.1:0-4468 GCA_041563675.1 Nitrospiraceae bacterium
ATCACACGACGACGGGGCGTGAGGAGAATACTCTGCAGGCTTTTGAGCCGTCAAGGGAGGCTGCGCCCCGACTCCAGCCTGCATTCTACAGGGGAATCGGACGCGCGTGGGGTGAGCGGCGGGATGCACGAGAGGCAAATCGATTGTGGTGCCGGTGAACGGACGTGTTCACAGATGGCAGGAGGTTATTCCTCCAGCTCGAGCAGCTCGTCGAGGTCATCGGGGAAGTCATCGGTGAGGCCGGCATCGAGGTCATCCAGATCGCTGAGCGAGTCCTGCCTGGTTGACGGGTTCGGGTGTTGAAAAATCCAGTCTTGGTAGCGACCCAATCCCTCGAAATGCCGAACCGCGTCAGGAAAACCGTGCTGCTTGATGGGCGTCGCCGTGCTCAGGCTGCGCACACCGGCGATTCCCCCGTTCGGTCCGCGGATGTAGTCCCACTCCGCGTTCGTCATGGGATCCGTGTAGACCTTCCGAAGGAACGGCTTCGGCGGCTTGGTCAACTCCTCCAGCGAGCGCGGGTAGATTTCCCCGGGCATGACGCGACCCGCCTTCTTGGTTGCCGAGAACAAGGCGATGGCATTCTGAACCTCGATACCTCGCGCAAGAAGGTCCGCTTCAAGCTCGCGCTGCACCAGCGTCTTCCATTGCTGGGCGGCGGCGGTGATCGTCAGACCGATGAGCACGACCGTGAACATGAGAAAGAGATAGGTCACGCCCCCCTCGTCAGGACGCGTCCTGGCAAGACCCGGCGCGTTCAGGTTCTTTGTCAGTCCGTCACTCATGGACCGTCTTCCTTGACGGTCACGGTCCGTCTTCCGTCAGGAGGAGTTGCTGCTCGATCCGTGAAGGGGTATGTGTCAGCGTGACCGTCGTCGGGGTGATGAGTTTGACGCGGACGTCCGTGCCGATGAGCTCGCCCCGCTGAACCGTATGCAACACATCCCGTCGGGCGAGCATGGCGACTTTCCTCTGCGTCCCGAGGTCGTTGTTGAGCTCCAAATATCCCAGGTAACGGAACTCAGCCAGCTGGGCCCAAGCCGGTGGCGCCGGCGGCGCTGGTGGCGCGTCCTCGAAGGATTCCAGATCGTCCAAGTCATCCAGGAGCGGAGGCGGGGGCACCGGCTCTTCCACGCCCTGCTCGGGACGGTCGAGCTCAAAGATGTTCTTGAATGCTTGGGAGGCCGCCGCGCGTTCGTCGCGGCTGGCTTTCAGCAACGCCAGGTTGACGCGCACGGGTTGCGTGCCGCCGGCCACGGGCGTCAGGCTGGTGCCGCCCGGCAACCCGGTGACGTTCACCAGCGGGACCCGTTGAGCCTCCTCGACGGAGAGGACCTGCCAGGCGATCAGGCCGGCCCAGATCGCCGCCAGCACCACCAAGACGGTCACCTGCCGTTGCTGCCCCGTCATGAACTACGAGGCCTCCGACCCCGGGCCCGGATCCGGGCGTAGATACGTGGCGATTCTCATTTTGAACGTGACCCGACGTTGCCGCTGCACGTCGGAGCGGACGACATCGAGATCCTCGATGAAGAGGAGCTCCTCGGCCAGCTCGAGCTCGCTGATGAACCGGCGGAGATCCTGGTACCGACCCGTGGCGGAGCCTTCGAAGACCGCCTTCGTTGCCGGCTCCCCGCGTGAGGGCTCCATCCGATAGGACAGGGACGGGAGGGACACGCCGTTCCGCTTGGCCTGATCCGTGATGTTGAGAGCCAAAGGCACGAACTCACGCTTGGTCGGAATGATCCCCAAGACCTGCGAGAGATCCTTCAACGTCCGCCTCGCCTCGACGTGCTGGACGAACCGTTGCCGGGCATCTTTCCACTCCGCCTGCAGCTGGTCCACGCGATGCTGGGCGGGCATCACCAGGAACAGGTGGATCATGCCCAAGGTCGCAAGGAGACACCCCACGAGCATGATCAGGGGAGCCAGCGGCATGATCGGTTGCCGCATGAGGCGGGTCCATGCCTGCGTTCGTTCGATCATGAAGCCTCTCCCCTGTGTCCCACGCGCAAATCGAACTCGACCAGGCCCGTTCGCTCCCGCACCCGATGCTGCACCAGCTCCGGATCATAGAACGCCGGATGGGTGCCCAGTGCGAGCGTAAACGCCGTAATGATCTCCAGGTCGGTTGCCGAGCCCGAGAGGCGGATCGTGACCGTCTTGCCCAGATCGTGTTGCACGCCGTTGATCGCCAGCCCTGGAGGCACGGTCTCTTCAAGCTCACCGAGCAGCTTCGTCCACGAGAAGGTGCGCTCGGCGATCAGTTTATTGGCGAATCCGACTTCCTTGGGCAGCCGTTTCAGGGCAGCGTCCGACAGATCAACGTTCTCACCTCGGGCCTGCTCGACGAAATACCGGTCCTGGGCCCGAACCCGCGCCACGGCGGGTTCCATCTGTGAGGCTTGGCCCGACAGGGTCACCGCCTGTTGCAGGTCCCATACGATGGCGACCACCAGCACCGCGGCAATCAGCACGAGGACGATTCGGGCGAGGCCCACGTACTCCCGGTACCTGCTGCTGAGATTGATTCGGAAGGGCATCATCATTGAATCAGGTCCCCCACAACCGTTCCTTCACCCTCGCCTCATCAGGCCGGCCACGGCGCACAGCGTCTCCAAGCCGGGGTGGCCATTCTCGGTCGTCCAGCCGACCTGCTGGGCCAGGCTCCAATCAAGCTCCTCTCCGCCCATGTTCAGCTCCTTGGTCAGCGTCTCGAGCAAGCACAGGCCCTGGACATCACTGGCCAGGACGAGCCGCACGGGCGCGGTCTGGGGATAGGCCGCCGTGCACGATTCCATCGACGCGAGCACCTCGTCCACGACCCGCCGCTCCAACACCTGATAGTCTGCCTCCAATCGACAGGCGGCAGGCATCAGCTTCGTCCTGAAGAACACCGGGGTCCCTTCGTGCACGACCATGACCGTGAGTCCGGAATCGACCACCGTCACCCAGAGCAGATCCTCGGCCTCCTGGCGGCCGAACCATCCGGTCACCTGCCCCCACAAGTTGAAGAGACGGAACGTGACGGTTTCCACCTCGAGCGGCAGCAGTCCGACCTCCTCGCAGAGCGTCTCGAACTGTTGAAGCACCGGTTCGCGAATGGCCACCGCCAGCACGGATTTCGGACCGTCGGCCTGCGCGTCGCCGAGCACCTGATAGGACACGCGCGTGCCTCCCACCGGCAGGAGCTGCTCTTGCGCCGCCCGCCATTGGATCAACGCCGCCCGCTCTTCGGATCGGGAGGGGAGCTCGTCCAATCGAATGATGGCGGCCCTGACGCAGAGGTCGGGCAACAGCAAGCTGGTCAAGCGAGGAAATCTCGGCAGACGCAGAAGACGACGCGGCGGCTGGGGCACGACCTCGGGAGTGACCATCGCCTGGACGTGCTCCTTGAGCGAGGCCATATCGTCGATGTTGGGATCAACCGGAGACGGCTTGATCAATCCCGCCGGCAAGGAACGGAACACGCACCGCTGCTCGCGACGTTGCCACGGCCCGTGGTTCTCCGCCCAGACGGCTGCGGTCGGACCGAGCTTGAGGCAGCCCTGCGGTCGCATCTCCGTCAATTGGGACAGTCTAGCGAGCATCGACGAATGTCACCCTGTTGATTTCCCGCAAGCTCGTCTCTCCGCGTAGCGCCTTTGCGAGGGCGGATTGGCGCAGGGAGATCATCCCGTCGCTGATCGCGCGCTGCCGGATCTCCGACGTGGCTTTACGAGCGAGGATCATTTCCTTGATCTCATCGGATAAGTCCAGGAACTCCGTGATGCACTGACGCCCCCGGTATCCCGTCCCATGACACTCTTCACAGCCCCGGCCCTCATAGAACGCAATCTGTCGGTGCCGCTCGTAATCCAATCCCGACTCCTCGGCCACGGCTTTCTCCAGCTCCATCCGCGTGCGGCAGTCGGGGCAGATCATGCGCACGAGACGCTGTGCCAACACACAGTTCAACGAGGACACGAAGTTGTACGGCTCGATGCCCATGTTGACGAAGCGGCCGATCACGTCGAACACGTTGTTCGCGTGAACGGTCGTGAAGACGAGGTGCCCGGTCAGGGCCGACTGGATTGCGATCTGCGCCGTCTCCGTGTCGCGGATCTCTCCCACCATGATCTTGTCCGGGTCATGGCGGAGGATGGACCGCAGGCCCCGCGCGAAGGTTACGCCCTTCTTTTCGTTGACCGGAATCTGCACGACCCCTGACAGCTGATACTCGACCGGATCCTCGATCGTGATCACTTTGTCTTCCTGGGTGTTGATCTCGCTGAGGGCGGCATAGAGGGTCGTCGTCTTGCCACTCCCGGTTGGTCCCGTGACCAACACCATGCCGTAGGGCTCGGCGATCGCGCGGCGAAAACGCCGTAGGTCGTCGGCATTGAATCCCAGCCGATCGAGGCGCAGCTCGGCGATGCCGGCGGTCATGGCTTCTCGATCGAGAATCCTGATGACGACCGCCTCCCCG
>JBFGRM010000199.1:0-4453 GCA_041563675.1 Nitrospiraceae bacterium
CCCGTCCTGCTCCGCCTGCCCCATCAAGGAGTTGGTGTTTTCCGCGGCCGGGCTCAAGGGGCACCGGCCCGCGCTCGGGCCCCGGGGTGACTAGCCGGGCGAGTACCAGGGGAAGAGCGGCCGTGAAATTCCGTGTTTTCGGTGATCATGAATTGACAAACCTGAGCTCAACGCGGTACATGCAGCGACAGCGCACGCGTATGTACGCGAATCTACTCGGGGAGGCTGGCGTCGGATGGTGCGAACAGTCGCCAAGTTACTGAGGGTCCTGAACTCCGAAACAGAGCCGGGGCAAATCTCTTTGGGATTTTGTTTCGCGCTCGTGGCCGGGCTGACCCCTCTCTGGAGCTTGCACAATCTCGTGGTGCTGCTGCTGGTGCTCATCCTGCGCGTCAACCTCTCCGCATTTTTACTGGGGCTGCTTTTCTTCTCCGGGCTCGCTTATCTGCTCGATCCGCTGTTCCACCGGCTGGGCCTGGCCCTGCTGACGGCCGCCTCGCTCGAAGGACTGTGGACGTCGCTCTACAACACCACTCTTTGGCGACTGGAACGGTTCAACAACTCGATCGTGATGGGCAGCCTCGTCTTTTCTCTGGTGGTCTTCGTGCCGTCCTATCTGTTCTCCAACATGCTGATCCGTCGATATCGCGCACATGTCCTCTCATGGGTCCAGAAGACGCGGCTCATGCAGATGTTCCGGGCAAGCAAGCTTTACAACGCGTACCAGACCATTTCCGGATTCGGGGGCCCGGCATGAAGAAATGGATTCGGTGGAGCGGTCTGGCGGTGTTCGTCCTGGTGGTAGGACTGCTCCTTGGCTTTTGGTTCTTGTTCATCGACGGGATCGTGGAACACGTGATCGAGGATCAGGGCACCCGGCTGGTCGGGGCCAAGGTCGAGCTCGATGCGGCGGATCTGTCACTCATCCCCGCTGGACTGACGCTGACGGGCCTCCAGGTCACGAGCCCCGAGAAGCCGATGACCAATGCGGTGGAGATCAGGCGGGTGGCGATGAGCCTCGACGGCTCCAACCTGTTGCGTCGTAAGGTCATCGTGGAAGAACTGACGGCCGAAGGCGTTCGACTCGGGACGCCTCGTGAGAAGTCCGGGGCGATCGCGGATCGGGCGAAGGAAGACGGCGATGACTCCGCCGAGGCACAGCGGACCATGTTCACCATGCCGAGCTTCGAAATTCCCGACGCCAAGCAGATCCTCGCGAACGAAGACCTCGAGACGCTGAAGCTGATCAATGAGCTCAAGGCGGATGTGGAGGGCGCTCGCGAGACTTGGGGCCAGCGACTGAAGGAGCTGCCCGGCAAAGACACCTTCGACAAGTACCAGGTGCGGATCGAAAAGCTCAAGGGCGCAACCAAGGGAGGCGTGGCGGGTGCGCTCGGTGGAATGAGCGAGGTCCAATCCATCAAGGATGATGTCCAGAGGGACATCGCGGCGCTCAAGAACGCGAAGGGCAATCTCGAAGAGAAGCTCGGCTCCCTGAAGACCCGGCTGGAGCGGGTAAAGAAGGCGCCGCAGGCTGATCTGCGTCGTCTCCAGGAGAAGTACAGCCTGTCACCAGGGGGGCTGGCCAACCTGAGTGAAACGCTCCTGGGCCAGGTCATCGGAGACTGGGCACGGCAGGGGGCGGCGTGGTACGACCGGCTGAAACCTGTCCTCGAGCACGCCAAACAGGCCGGTGCCAGGAGCGGCGGTCCCGAAGTCGTGAAGCCTCTGAGAGCGGGCGGCGTGGATGTACGGTTCAAGGAATCGAAGCCGCAGCCTGATTTTCTGATTCGGCGGGCCAAGGTGTCACTCGAACTGGATGTGGGAAACATTGCCGGCACTATCGAGAACGTGACGCCGGATCAGCCTGTCCTGGGGGAGCCGCTGACATTCGCGTTTTCGGGAGAGGAGCTGAAGGATTTGCGGTCGGTGTCCTTGCGGGGGGTCTTGAATCATATCGATCCAGTCATGCCCAGCGATCGCGTCAACTTGCAGGCCGTGGGGTACCGCATCAAGGACCTTCAGGTCTCGACACAGGAGGCGTGGCCGGTGACGGTGACGAAGGGGGTGGCTGATCTGAAGGTACGGGCCGGAATCCAGGGGGAGTCACTGACGGCAAAGATCAGCAGTAACTTGAACTCATTGGATATAAGTGCTGGAAAACACGGTGAATCAAATAGACTGACCAAAGCCCTGAGCTCGGCCATAGGTGGGGTCCGTGCCCTGGACGTCGAGGCCGATGTGATTGGGACGCTCGAGAACTACGACGTGCGGATTCGATCCGGATTGGACAAGGTCCTCGAGCAAGCAGCGGGAAGACTGGTGAAAAACCTCTCAGCCGATTTGCAGAAGGACCTCTCCACCGCGATCTCGAGTAAAGTGGACGGCCCCCTCAAAGATCTCACGCAGGACTTCGGCGGGTTGCAGGCAATCAATAGCGACCTGGCGAAGCGACTGACGCAAGGGAATGATGTGCTGGGCGGACTTCTCAAGCAGAGCGTCGCCCCCAAAGCGCTCCCCAAAGAGCTCCCCAAAGAGCTTCCGGGAGGATTCAAGCTTCCCTTCTGAACTGTCCCCCGTTTCGTGTCGCACATGGCGCCTTCACCCGACATACGCACGGTGCAAACGACGCCGTTTCCCGACCAACGTCCGGGGACATCCGGGCTGCGCAAGAAGACCCGTGTCTTCATGCAGCCTCATTACCTGGAGAATTTTGTCCAAGCGGTGCTGCAGGCCGTGCAAGCCGCCGAGGGCATCGACCTGTCGCAACAGACAATCGTCGTAGGGGGAGACGGGCGTTACTACAACCGCACGGCGATTCAAAAGATTGCCGGCATCGCCGCTGGTAACGGCGTGGGACGCCTCCTCGTTGCGCGAGGCGGTCTGCTGTCCACGCCGGCGATGTCGGCCGTCATTCGACGCCAGGGCGCGTTGGGCGGATTGATTCTGTCGGCCAGTCACAATCCCGGCGGGCCTGATGAGGACTTCGGCATCAAGTACAACACTCGCAATGGAGGGCCGGCCCCGGAGGCGGTCACCGAGCGCATCTATGAAGAATCGAAGCGCCTGACCGCGTATCGGCTGACCGAGGCGGCGGCCATCGACCTGGATCGCGACGGCACGAGCACAATCGGCAGGATGCAGGTAAGCGTGATCGATCCACTGGCCGACTACACGTTCGTGATGGAGGAGCTGTTCGACTTTGATGCACTCCGCCGGTTCCTTGAGGGCGGGTTCCGTCTCATCTTCGACGCGATGCACGGCATCACCGGGCCCTATGCGCAGCACATCTTCGTGAAGCGGCTCGGCGCTGCACCGGATTCCGTGATCAATGGGGTCCCGTTGGAGGATTTCGGCGGGCACCATCCCGATCCTAATCTGGTCCACGCGGCGGATCTCGTGAGGCGGATGGCGCAGCCGGATGCTCCGGGATTGGGCGCCGCCTGCGACGGGGACGGCGATCGCAATCTGATTCTCGGGCCGGGCTGTTTCGTGACGCCGGGCGACTCGCTCGCGGTGATCACCGAGCATGCCCAAGCTGCGATCCGGGGATATGGAGAAGGGTTGGCGGGGGTCGCGCGGTCGATGCCGACGAGCACCGCCGTGGATCGTGTCGCCGACGCGCTCGGGATCCGCTGCTATGAAACGCCCACGGGATGGAAGTTCTTCGGAAATCTGATGGATGCGGGAAGGTGCACGATCTGCGGGGAGGAAAGCTTCGGGACCGGATCCGATCATGTCCGGGAGAAGGACGGTCTGTGGGC
This sequence comes from Nitrospiraceae bacterium, assembly GCA_041563675.1. Lineage (GTDB taxonomy): Bacteria > Nitrospirota > Nitrospiria > Nitrospirales > Nitrospiraceae > JBFGRM01. Next base: position 3,765 of record JBFGRM010000199.1, read on the forward strand.
CGTGCTGTGTTGGCTCTCGATCCTCGCAGCCAGCGGAAAGTCGGTGTCACAGGTCGTCGAGGCACACTGGAACCGATTCGGTCGAAGCTACTATCAGCGACACGATTTTGAAGGGCTCGACAACGGTTCGGCCCAAGAGATGCTGGGGGTTCTGCGGAAGAAGCTGCCCGCTCTTGTCGGCACCACCTGTGCCGGCAGCCGAGTCTCTCAGGCCGATGATTTCAGTTATACCGACCCCGTTGATGGCAGCGTCACATCCAAGCAGGGGATTCGCATCATCCTCGCCGACGGGTCACGAATTGTCACACGTCTGTCCGGGACGGGAACCGAAGGGGCCATCCTGAGGCTCTACCTCGAGCGGTACCGCAAGGAGCGGGTGACCGAGCCCATCGACGCCGTGGTCGGGCCACTCGTCCAGGCAGCGATTGACCTGATCGGGCTGAAGAAATTTTGTGGCAGGGAGAAAGCCACGGTCATCACGTGAAAACGTGAGGCGTAAGGCGTAAGGAGTGAGGGGAATGCGAGCATGACGTCCTCCCACGAGCATACGCATCACGGCCATTCCCATGGCGCGACTGATCCGATCTTGTTGACGTCGCAGCGCGGCATCTGGGCCGTCAAGTGGTCCTTGATCGTCTTGTTGCTCACCGCGGTGGCACAAAGCCTGCTCGCGGTCTTCTCGGGCAGCA
>JBFGRM010000200.1:0-4442 GCA_041563675.1 Nitrospiraceae bacterium
GAGATGTCCATGCGCTCCGTTTGCGCGTAGGTATCCCAATACAGCTCGCTGACGCGGGACGCGAGGCCTCGATTTTCGAGCTGGAGATTCTGCGCGGTCAGGCCCTTGTGCAGGATCCCGTCGAATAGATCGCGCGAGAGCTCGGTCAGGGCTTCCAGGTGGTCGTCATCGATGATCAGAATTCGGTTGTAGAGCGCGACGCGATCCATCAGCTTGGGGAGCGTCGTGGCGTGCTTCAGGGCGGCGGTGAGCGCCTGTGGTGCGTCATCGGGTGCCCACCACTCGGCGGTTTCCTCGGTCATCTCGCTGTATTCCATGAGGAAGGGGACCGCTGGTCGCTTATCCGTTGCCGGGACGACGGGCAGGTTCAGCACCGCGATGTCGTGCGGGAACCCCGCCCGCTTGAGGTCGGACAGCACGATCCACTTCAGCGTGACCGCCTTGAGCACGGCTTGCGGTCGCTTGACCGGATTTGCCCATTGATAGGTGCCGGCCGCATAGGAGACCGGGGACGTGATCGGGTTCGCGTAATGGATGCGGAGGTAGACCGCGGTCGCGGGCGCTCCCACCATGTCGGCATTGACGAAGAGCCTGAACGAGGCCGGCGGCACGGGCTCGGATTTCACGTGCTCGATGCTCAGCTCGGTCCCGGAGCGAGGGTCCCCGACGCGGTTGGACACGAAGGTGCTCGGGGCGTAGTGGTATCGGCCAAAATCCTCACCGAAGAACACTGTCTTGCCGCGTCCCGGCCAAAGTCCGTGGACGCCCAGATCCTCACGCACGACGGGCTCGTTGTTGACTTGTTCGATGGAGGCCCAGCACCGGTCGTACAGCCCCTGGTCCCCGTTCCGCGATGCCGAGGGGCCGCGCTCCGAGACCAGACGGAACTGGCAGGCGAAGTCCAGCCGACCGACCGCGGTGCGATCGCCGGCGGACATGCTGCGCACGTATTGAGCGGCCGCCGCAACGAGGTCGGCGGAGCCCGCGCCGGTCGTCGGCTCGTCCGAGGCACCAGCCATCGTGACGGGGGACCATGCCAGAACACCGAAGACAATCACGCTTGAGATGAACACAAAAGTAGAGATCGAATTCTTCCCAATAAGAACCGCCCTCACATGCATACCGAAACTCCTCTTTGCAGCCGTCAAATAGGAAATGGCCGCACACTGTAACACGGCCGGTGGGAGGGGTGCCAGGTCGTCTCGATGTCAGGGGCCGGGAATGGATGACTGCCGGGCGGGCTCGTCGGGCGGGCCGGGGGGCAAGGATTTGCGGTGAAAGACGACGAGGGCTCGGATGTACGCCACGAGGTCCCACTGTTGCTGCTCGGTGAGCGTCTCTCCTGGCGCAGCGCTGTTCGAAGACCGGTTTGCCGGCCTGGGGCGGTTCTGAATCACGGCTTTGGCCCCTGTGCTCGGGACTTTGTCCCGGGGACCGGTCACTCGACGACGATAGTGGCGCTCATCTCGTGGCCGGGCATGTCGCAGAAATAGGGAAAGACGCCTGGGCGGTCGGGCACGAAGAGAATTTCAGCTGTGCCCTGAGAGGGAATGATCACACGTTTGAGGCCGTGCGCGTCGAACTGCGGAGCCCCGTCACCGAGTATGTGGAAGTGCAGCCCGGCCAGAAGACCGACGGGCACAAACGCATGAAGCTCTGCGTCGGTGTTGTGCACGAGCACCCGTGACTTGCGTCCGACCCGCAATGGAATAGTGGCGGGCTCGAAGGTTCGGTGACGAATCGTGATCACGACGGTGTCCTCTGGCGCCGTATCGGACGGGCTCAACGTGGGCACGCGGCCGCTGGTGTCCTCCAAGGCAACACAGAGCACGAGAACCGTCGGGAGAAGTGCAGCCCCTGCGTTACGTAACACGCATTCACCTCCGTCTGTGCGCGTGCGATGGCCGCGCACGCATCATTGTAGCGCATGCTCACGCGGCGTGCCAACGAACTCGTACATCCCCCCGTGGAGTAAGAGCCTGAAAGGGTGCGAAGGATTCGCGGAGGGATCAGTGCGCGGAAGTGAGCTGAAGGATCTTTCGACGCAGGGACGTCCGCGCGGCGGCGGAGAGGGGTCGTGTCGGAGACTGGCGGCAAAGAGTGATAGTTTGCCTCAGCGACGTCAGAAAGACCTCGCACCTGGGGCAGGCGCCGAGGTGTTTGCGAATCTCGCGGCAGAGGGTCCCCGGCAGCTCGTCATCGAGGAACTCGGACAGCCGCCTGAGGATCTTAAGACAGTGGGATTTCGAATGCCGGTGCGGCCGCCGTGCAGGGCGTCCTCGACGTGTTGGGGCGGATTTCGCCATCACGCTGGGACCTCGCCAGGGCCGCGTGAACGGGACGCGGCGCTGGACTTGGGATGATCCTCGACCGGCACGCCCCTGGCGCTCAACTCCTTGCGGACGAAGAGCCGGGCGCGGTGCAGGCGGGATTTCACGGCCCGCTCGTTCAACCCCACGATATCGCCCACCTCTTTGGCCGACAGGCCCTCCATGTCCCGCAGAACCAGGACCAGCCGGTATTTGGGAGGAAGCTTTTGAATGGCCGCGTTGAGCGCCCGCTTGAGCTGCTTTTTTTCGAGCGCCTCTTCCGGGCTCAGTCCCTGAATGGGAATTTGAAGGCGCAGCTCGCCCTCCGAGGTGGGAATGAACTCGTCCAGCGAGAGCTCCCGGGCCGGCTCGCCCTTACGCTTCCTCCGCATGCGGAGGCAGGCACGTGACGCGATCGTATACAGCCAGGTGGAGACCTGGGCATCTCCTCTGAATTGATTGAAACTGCGGTAGGCGTTCAGGAACGTTTCCTGAACCAGGTCCCTCGCGTCGTCCGCATGTCCGCACAGCCGCTGGGCCAGGCGAAACATCCGATCAACATGCTCGCGGTACAGGCGGTCGAATGCCCGGAGGCTGTGGTCTGCCGTGTCCTTGGGAGCTCCGTCATGACGGCGCGCGGTGGCCATGAGCGCGCGCAGTGTACGGAGGTCGTTAGGTGCTGTCAAGGCGACCGCGACACGGCCCGCCTCGCCGCCCGACCTTCCGCTAGGCTTCCCGTTTGAGAGAGAGCATGTAGCTGGTGAGGTCATTGAGCTGCCGCTCGTTAAGAGGGAATTTGGGCATGATCGATCCTGGGGTCACGGATTGGGGGTCGCGAAAATGCCGCAGATGCCATTCGCGCTCAGATCGGCGGTCCCCGACGTAGGAAATGTCCGGGCAGACGGCCCCCCCTTCCCCGTGGATCCGGTGACAGGCGGCGCAGCCGAACTGCACGTAGACGGCCTTCCCGCGGGCCACGGCGGGGTCCTTGCGGGGCACCGCGTAGAGATCTCTCAGGGAAATTCCAAGCAGTGTGAAGACGATCAGGAGAAAGGCCGCTCCGGCGACCAGGGCGATCGGGCGCTGGGACGGCTGTCGCGCCGGGTTGCGGTCGATGAATGGCCAGAAAAACATGACGAGGATGACCAGCATCGGCAGCACCCAGGTGGCAAGCGGCTCCAGCGGCCCATGCACGTATTTAAGGAGCTCGTAGTAGAACAGGAAGTACCACTCGGGGACCGGGACAAAACTCGTGTCGGTCGGATCGGCCTTGTCCGCCATCGGGAAGGGGAAGGTTAAGGCCAGGGCTGCGAGGACGACGAAGATGGCCAGCATAACCACCGCGTCCATGTACACCTGCCGGGGATAAAATGTTTCCGACCCCAGTGACGCCCGGTCGTCGCTCCAGGGCCCGGCCGGTGAGACGCGACGCAGGGTGATGAGGTGCAACAAGACCCCGATCGCCAGGGCGGCCGGCAGGAACAGTACGTGGATCGCGAAGAAACGCGAGAGGGTCAGTGCCCCCAGGGTCTCTCCACCACGAACCACCGCCGCGACAAAGCCCCCGATCAGGGGGACCGTGCCGATCATATTGATGCCCACCTGCGTCGCCCAATAGGCGTTCTGGTCCCAGGGGAGCAGGTAGCCCGTGAAGGCGAAGACCATTGTGACCAGAAAGAGCACGACGCCGAGCATCCACATGACTTCGCGCGGCGGCTTGTACGCGCCATAGAGAAAGACCTGCAGCATGTGGAGTCCGATCGCGATGACCATGGCGGAGGCGCCCCAATGGTGCAGGCCCCGAACGAAGGCCCCGAACGTGACCTGATTCTCGATATACAGAATGCTGTCGTAAGCGCTGTCAGGCGTGGGGACGTAGTAGATCGCCAGGAACATCCCGGTGATGGCCTGGAGCGTGAAGAGGAACAGCGTCGCCGAGCCGAAGACGTAGATCCAGCTCGCCCCGCCGGGGATGGGTTCGTCCAGAAGGGTCTTCTCCATCGGGCGCAACCGGAGGCGACTGTCGAGCCATTCGTAGATGCGCGAGGCCATAAGAGACGTGAGGGGGAAGGGGTTAGGAGTGAGGGGTCAGAGGAAAAGACTCGTGACTTTCCGCTGACCTCTAACCTCTAA
>JBFGRM010000201.1:0-4436 GCA_041563675.1 Nitrospiraceae bacterium
CGGGCTCCATCCCAGGAACACGTAATCCTCCCCGCTCACCTTGTTCTGCTCCTGCGCCACCTGGTTGAGGATCTGCTCGGCCAGGCCCGTTCCGGTGACGATGAGCGTGATGACGATCACGCGCAAGTTCCGGCTGAAGGCATGGCGGAGCAGCGCCTTGGCTTGCGGCTCGAGCTCGGGCTTCGACGCCGGATCAAAATCCATGCTGACCAGGAACACGGAGCCCTCCGGCAGGGACTCCATGTGGTCATAGATCGCCACGACCTCCGGGCTCTTCTTGATCGGCAGTCCGACGGGATACAGAAGGGGGAGCAACGTGCAGAGCCCGATCACGGCGAAAATAATTCGCCGGTCGATCTGCAACATTCGTTCGGGAAAGCTCACGCGTTCGCCCCAAGGAAGAACGAAGTCGTTCGTTCCGTCATCCCCGCGCAAGCGGGGATCCATCTTCTTCCGGCTTTTCCCGGACCATAGACCAGGGCTGAGGTCCTCTGGATTCCTGCCCCCGGCTTGAAACTGGCCTGGGCAAGCCTCGCAGGAATGACAGAAAGGAGACGCAGGAACCAATCCGCCCAAGTCATTTCACCCTCACGATCTCGGGACGAGCCATTCTTCATGTGTGCTTATTCCTTGCCGCCGCCTAAATAGGTTCGTTCCAATCCAAAGATAATTTTCAGGGCGAGTGCCACTGCGCCTAGGCTGATGCCGATCAAGATGGCGCGGCGGACCGATGCGTTGAGGACGTTCATGATCCATTGCGACAGGTCTCCGCTCAGCGGAATGAGGTATTCCCCGAGCGGCACCCGCCCCATCATGACGATCACGGCCGCCACGAGCAGCAGCGCCGCCTCCTTGCTCCGCGCCCGGAAGGAGCGGTAGGCGGCGGAGGCGATGAAGAACGCCAGGAGGGCGAACATCGTGCCCTGCAACGGGACCATACCGTAGCCGTAGATCCACCCGAAGCCGGTCAGCTCGCCGTTCACTGATTCCTTGCCCATGACCTCCAATCCGACGACGAGCGTCACGGCGATCCCGAGGTAGAGCACGAAGCTGTAGCCCCATCCCGGTTCCTTTCGGTGGATCTTGACCGCATGGATGTGGAACAGGCTCGTCACGCCGAGGACCAGGGCGAAGAGCCCGATGATCTGCAGCCAGATCGTGACGGTCGTCAGCATCGCCTCGGATTTCGGGTGCGGCACGTAGTACTGCAGCGCGAACACGACGCCCATGACGAACGTGATCAGCAGGGGAAACTGTCTGCGGAGAAAGGTCATTTCACGTCACGGAAGAGGTCGAGAAGGTAGGCGGGCCATTGAGCGTCCAGGACCACGCCGATCGTGGCCAGTCCCGTGCCGAGCGCGAGCACGGCCAGAATGACCGCCTTGCCCAGGTCCTGCGCGCGGAGCGTGCCCACTTGGACCGGCTCCCGCGACAGATAGGCGCTGGCGGCATAGAGCTCCTCCCCGATCAGGGTGTAGTCGCAGGTGGTCACGAAGAACGGCAGCTGGTGATCGGCGTCGGTGCCGGCGATCTGAATGGCGCCGGTGCTGGCGCCCGTCTCCGTGAGGAGGAGCGACTCGGCGTAATAGTACCCCATAAAAAAGTTCGCGGCGGGCTTTTGCCTGAGCATGATACCGTCGACCGCCGCCGTGTAGCTGAACTGATCGTCGGTGATGAAGAAGTTGGAGTCCTCCTTGTACGCGTCCGGCTTGCCGGCCTCCAGGTAGGCCTGCTTGGTGATCTCCTGGCAGACGGCCATGACGATCGGATTGCGGTGCGGCACGATGAGCTCGGTTTCATAGAGGGCCACCCGTTTGCTGACCCGTCCGAGGATCACGGCGGCGGCCAGGGTGGAGGGAGCCCCCATGTCCTGGGCGCCGGTCAGGTACAAAATGGGCTTGCCCAGCTCCGTGGCGCGACCGATGGCCTCGTCGACCGCGTCCAGGCCGGGAATGCGTCGGAGAAAGGTTTCGCGGTTCGCCGCCTGGGCGCGCCTGGCCGCATGGATGCACCCGAACAGGCCGAGGGAGAAGAGGAGCACGAGCATGAGGTTGTTCACCTGGGCCCAGTTGATCAGGTCGGGAGCCGGCACGACGGACGCGATCTGCACGGCGGCCTGGTCCGGACCGCGGACGGCGGCGAGGGTCACCGCATAGGGTTGCCCATTGACCAGAACCAGGTCGTTGCGGCTCTTGAGCTGGAGATAGTGGGAGTCGGGTGCGGCCGGTCTGGTCCACCACGGGTGCCCGCCGTCACCCACGTACTGCGTGTCGGATGGAAATATGGCGGCCGTGGGGAATGCAGGGACGACCCCGTGCTCCTGCTTGTACGGCGACGGGACTGTTTCCTCTGCCAGCCTGTACTGGGTGTCGATCATGATTTCGTACTGGACATCCGGCCCGTCGTAGTCGGATGGCGCCCAGGTGAGCGTCAACGACCCGCCTCCATCGCTCGGCGTGTCGTAGACCTGAAAGTCTTGCGGCGGGAGCAAGGTCTCGGCGTGGACAGATGTAAAACAGAATGAGAGGAACAGGCAGAAGATCACCGCTAAAGCGAAAGCGGAGGGGCGAGGGGCAAGAGTTGAGAAGAAATCCATCATCTGACGTCGTGCTTCCACCGTTTTCTCTCTCCCTCTTACCCCTAGCCCCTAGCCTCTGACCCCTCTTCCTTCCTCAATGATTTCTACATTCGCCCTGGGTACCGTCATCACCGAGCCATCGTCCAAAGCGATTTCCAGGACGCGTGCCCAGCTCTCGGTCTCGATCTGACGCAGCTCCGGGGGCAGGCCGACGACCTGCCCGATCCGACCGAAGAACGGGTCGCGGATGATCCGCGCCTGGTCGCCGACCTGGATCCCGCTGCGCTCCGTCCCGCCGTCTCCGGACGCGACTCCCTCCCCGACCCCGCCCGCCGGCTCCTGGGCGATGACGATCTCCGGGCGGATCACGCCGGCCCGGATCTGTGTGGCGCCCGACAAGGACGCCTGCCGTCCGACCGAGCGTGACAGCAGGGCAAAGGTTTTCCTCGCGATCGGAATCGCCCCGAATCCCTCGGTGAGCATGAGGGTGAGCCCCACGCGCTCGCTCCCCGTGATCGCGACGCCCAGATCGTAACCGAGGAGCGCGCGGAGGTCCTTGTCATGGATCCCCCCGACCACGAGACCGGCGATGCCGAGCTCTTTGGCGCGTTGCAGCGTGTCGGCGCCGAGAAAGGCACCGCAGACGACGATCTTGCCTTGCATCTCGGGCTGCAAGACGGACGGCGGACAGGGGTCGTCCGGGCTCTCGACCGCCAGGGCGACCTCGCCCCAGGTCTCGCCCCCGATACCGAAGATGCCCTGGACGAGCGCGCAACGCGTCTCGATGGTGACGCCCTGGTTCGGGATCACCTCCGTCACGCGTCCGCTCACGTAGGCCGGCAGGTCGAGCGGTTGCGGCGGCTCGCGCAGCAGGACCTGACCCGTGATCGTCGACGCCGATTCGATCGTTCCCGTGGCGGGTGCACGAACCTCCGTCTTCAGCCATTTGATGAAAGGCTTGTTCTCGGCGAGCACCTCGTCCTTCTCGACGCCCTCCCCTTCCCGCTTGCCCATGTACTCGGGAATTTCGTCCGGGGCAATGCCGAGGAGGTTCGCCACGTTGACGGCGTGGACCTTTCCGGGCAGCTCCGCCCGCGCCACGATCGTCTGGGGCGTGACGGCGTCACCGGCCCGGACGAGCACCGAGCCCGGGATCGGAAGCTGACGGCGCTTCAGCAGCAGCGTCCGCTCGGAAACAGTCAAACCGGGTGTATAGGTGTGAGCCATCTCAATGACAAAAAAGGCTCGTGGCTAGAGGCGCGGGGCACGTGGTAGGAGTGCTCCTCGCGAGTTTTCTTTCTACCCCTCGCCTCGCGCCCCGAGCCCCTTGCCCTTCTGTGTTGGGTAAAGACCAATCGCGTCATACCATCTTTTGATAGCCGCGATGCGTGCCGCTGAGTCCGACGGAAGCTGCAAAGGCCGACCCCTCGCGTCCAGTAAGAGCCCGACCACGCCGCCGGTGATCTCACGCGTGACCGCCTTGCCCTTCCCCTCGCCGAAGTCGAAGGCCCGCGTCGGCTTCAGCTCGATCTGCGCGCGCTCCTCCCGTCCCAGAGCGAACAGCCTGAGATCCCCCGCCCGGAGCGTCCCGTCCTCGCGCGGGCGGCCGTTGGGAAAGACGATCGAGTAGTCCGCGCAGGCGTCGCCGGGCTTGCCCTGGCCGCGCGGGGCCACGCAGGTCCCGAGATAGACCATGCAGTCGCGCAGGAAGACCTCGCGAGCCGCTTCCTCGCTCACGGTCGAGAGCACCCCGAGGTGCGGCATCATGAAAATGCTGTCCACGGAGAGCACGGTGCAGCCGACCGGTTCGTAGGCATCGACCATCATCAGCATCGACTGGACCCGACGGGGCGCGTGC
>JBFGRM010000202.1:0-4431 GCA_041563675.1 Nitrospiraceae bacterium
CGTCAGCGAGCCTTCCGCCTTTGTTCGCCAGCCCAACCTCAACCTCGCGGCGCAGGGTCAGCTGTTCGAGGAGGCGCGCGAGCACCTCAAGGGCGGCCGTCCCCACGCCGCCATCCGCCTGCTGACCAACCTTGTCCAGCGTCATCCGCACTCGCCGCTCCTGCCGGACATGCGTTACCTCCTGGGTCGCGCCTACGAGCAGACCGGCAACGTGGTGGCCGCCGAGGAGTCGTATCGCGCCTTGATCAGGGACACGCGAACGGACGATCCGAAGAATCGCCGACTCCTCATGCATGCCCGGCGGCGCCTCTCGGCCCTCGCGCCGGAGCTGGAGCGCGCGGGGCCTCGGATCTTCAACGGCCTGTTGGTCACTGTCGAGGATGTTCCGGCAGAGTCGGAGCGCGGGATCTGGCTTTCCACCTTGCGACAGGCGGGCATCAGCGATCTTGTTTTGGAGATCGGAACTCCGGCAGGGCAGGGCAGCGCGTCCCGGCCGGGGTCGCGTTCCCCCGCAGAGGCCACGCCGAACGATCCTCCACCCTTGGGCGTCTACTTTCGCACGTCCTGGGCACCGGTCGTCGAGGACCTGTTCGAGCAGATCATACCGCTGGCGCGGGAACGGGGCATCGGGGTTTACGGAGCGGTCTCGTTGCGCCGCATGCCCTGGCTCGAGCCGGAGGAAGGATGGACCGATGTCCGGTATGATCCCGAGAGCGGACAGCTCGAACGATCGCACGCCCTGGATCTCTTCCATCCCGGTTTTCAGCACTACTTGGAGGGCCTGATGGTCGACCTGGTGGGCTCCGGCGTGGAGGGGATCGTCTTTCGGGGGGACGCCCCGCTGGGTCCCCGCGATGGGTTCAGCGCCTTCGCGATGAGCAGATTCGAGCGGGCATTCGGCAGCCGGCTCGATCCCGTGGCGTTGCTCAAGGCCGAGGACGCGGAATCGCCAGGGCTGAAGGGACCGGCATACCCGTCCGAGTTCTGGCGCTGGGTGGGCTGGCGGACGCGGGAGTCCCTCGCGCTCATGGGCAGGCTGGCGACCGCGATGCGCCACCATCGGGGCGATCTACAGGTCGGCGTCGAGTTGCATGCCGCGGCCATCGTCGACCCGGCCCGGGCGCTCGTGCAATACGGCGAGGACATCGTCGAAACGAAGCGGGCGGGATTCGATTTTCTCCTGCTGATGACGAGCGGAGCGGGCGGGGATCCCGACGGACCGACCGCGCTGCCGACCTCTCTCGCGATCGGTGCGCCGGACGACCGACCGCTGACGCTGCTCGGACGAGCCGTCGACGTGATGGGGGATGCCCGTCACGTGTGGCTCACACAGCGTCTCCCAGAGGGCAGCGAGCCTGTCACGAGCGTCTCACAGAAGCTCTCGACGGCGCGGGCGCAGCTCCCCGAACCCGTCGGATTACTCTACGTCCCGGCGCACCTCACGGTTCCTTGACAAAGGGTGACCCCTGCAATACGATCGCGAGGTTTTTCTGCAAGAATCCGCGCACGTGCGATAGAATGAAATTTGACCCAGTTTGGAAAGGATTGATCATGGAGCCCAAGGACCTGCGGTATCACAAGGAACATGAATGGATTCGAGTCGAGGGGAACAAAGCGACGCTCGGGATCAGCAACTTCGCCCAGGACGCCCTCGGGGATATCGTATTCGTCGACCTCCCGAAGCCCTCCAGCAAGGTGTCCGCCAACCAGCCCATCGGCGAGGTGGAGTCCACCAAGACGACCTCGACCATCTACACGCCGTTGAGCGGCACGATTACGGGAGTCAACGATGAGCTGAAGGATCACCCGGAGATCGTGAACAGCGATCCCTATGGCAAGGGATGGATGGCGGTCATCGAGCTCGCCGATCCCAAAGAGATCGAGGGCCTCATGACGGCCGAGCAATATCAGAAGTTCCTCGAGTCGGAGAAAAAGTAGGAAGAGAGCACCTTTCCGTCGTTCCCGCAAAAGCGGGAGTCCAGGCCACGTCGCCGCGCCGCCTGAGCCCAGCCGTACCCGCGCCAAGATGGATCCCTGCTTCCGCAGGGATGACGGAGGAGGACGCCCGTAAGTCCCTGACCCTATGTCGGAAAGAAAGCACATCGCCATCCTCGGTGCCGGGCCGGGCGGCTACGTCGCCGCGATCCGTGCCGCGCAACTCGGGGCCAAGGTCACCGTCATCGAGAACGAGGCGCTCGGCGGTGTCTGCCTCAACTGGGGATGCATCCCCAGCAAGGCCCTTCTCTCGGTCGTGGAGCTGGGCGACAAGGTGAAGAAGGGCGCGGAGCTGGGCCTGAAAGTCGATGGCGACGTGCGGTACGACCTGGCGCAGCTCATCGCCAGGAAGAACAAGGTCGTCGACTCGCTGGTCAAGGGCATCGCGACGCTCTTCAAGACGTGGGGCATCGAGCACATCCAAGGATGGGGCATGCTCTCGGACGAGCGGAGTCTCCGCGTGTCGAAGCCGGACGACGGCGAGACGACGGTCCAGGCGGATGCCATTATCGTCGCAACCGGGTCGTCGTGGCCGAACCTGCCGCTCTTTCCCGTCGATGGCAAGCAGATTCTCACGAGCAAGGAGGCGCTCGACCTCACCGAGGCGCCGAAAAGCCTCACAATCATCGGAGGCGGCGTCGAAGGCTGTGAGTTCGCGTCCTATTTCAGCGGCGTCGGCACCAAGGTGACGATGATTGAGTTGCTGCCGCGCATCCTTCCCCTCGAGGACGAGGAGGTCTCGTCCGGCATGGCGCGGGAGCTGAAGAAGCGCGGGGTGGAGATGATGACCGGCACGACCGTCGAAGCCCTCGACCGGAAGGAGGGGCGGCTCAGCGCCACACTCAAGGATGGGACCACCGTGGCCTCAGACACCCTTCTCGTCTCAGTCGGACGAGGGCTGAACTCCAAACACATCGGACTCGAGAAAGTTGGTGTCGAGATCGGCACGAGAGGGGAGATCCTGGTGGATGACGCGATGCAGACGAACGTCCCCGGCGTCTATGCGATCGGCGACGTCGTCGGCAAGGGGATGCTCGCGCACGTGGCGTCGGCCCAGGGCAAGGTGGCGGCGAGCAACATCCTCGGGCGGGCGACCAAGGTCAACTATGATGTGGTGCCCGCAGGTATTTTTACGCTGCCCGAGATCGGGCGGGTCGGCCTGACGGAGGAGCAGGCGCGTCAACGACTGGCGGGGCAGGGACGCCGCCCGGAGAGCTGTCTCAAGGTCGGCCGCTTTCGCTACGTCGCGCTGGGAAAGGCTCACGCTGTCGGCGAGACGACCGGATTCTACAAGGTGATTGCCGATGCCGCGAACGACGCGATCCTCGGCGTCCACATCATGGGTGCCCACGCCGCCGATCTCATTCATGAAGCGGCGCTGGCCATGCAAGTCGGCGCGACCGCCGCCCAGGTGGCGGAGATGATTCACGCGCATCCGACCCTGGCCGAGGGGCTCATGGAGGCGGCCGAGGATGTCGAGGGGCTGGCCATTCACATGGCTCGCAAGCGAGGCGGGTGATGCTGCGTTCGCTCGGCGTCAAGATCGGACTGCTCCTCGCCACGACACTCGCGATCACGTGGATCGGGTGGGAGGAGCCCTTCGAGTCGGGGACGCCCCCCCTCGCCAGGCACAGTCCCACGCAGAAGCTTGCCCCGCCCCTCGACCTGAACCGGGCGACGGTCGAGGAGCTGACGGCCCTCCCCGGCGTTGGAGAAGTGATAGCCAAAAGAATCATTGAACATCGGAAAAACATAGAATTGTACGAATCTCCTCAACAATTACTTGATGTTCGTGGTATCGGTGAGACCAGGCTCGCGCGACTCCACGGGCTGGTCCAGGTGTCTCGGGACGGTGCCGTCGAACACGAGCGGCTCGCGAGGGGAGACGGGGATCATGAGTGAGCTGGCCCGCCAGATGGAGTTGATCCTCCGGGGTGCCGTGGAGGTCATCCAGCAAAGCGAGCTGGAGCAGAAACTGACCCGGTCGATCCGCGAGAAACGTCCCTTGCGGATCAAGGCGGGGTTCGACCCGACCGCGCCTGACCTGCACCTCGGTCACACCGTCCTCATTCACAAGCTCAAGCACTTCCAGGATCTCGGGCATCAGGTCGTCTTTCTCATCGGTGACTTTACGGGCATGATCGGGGACCCGTCGGGGGTGTCTGAGACCCGCAAGGCCCTCTCCAAGGAGCAGGTCCAGGACAACGCCAAGACCTATCAGCGGCAGATCTTCAAGATCCTCGACGCGGAGCAGACGGTGGTCGAGTTCAACAGCCGGTGGATGGAGGCCATGCGGGCCGAGCAACTGATCGAGGTCAGCGCCCATTACAATGTGGCCCGGATGCTCGAGCGGGAGGACTTCCACACGCGCTACCGGGAGCAGAAGCCGATCAGCATCCACGAGTTCTTGTATCCATTGATCCAGGGCTACGACTC
>JBFGRM010000203.1:0-4431 GCA_041563675.1 Nitrospiraceae bacterium
CGAGGATGCGGTCCAACTCCACCTCGAGGACAACAGCGGCTACCTGCAGTTCTTTCCCCCTCCGGGGGGCTGGAAGCCGGGGAAGTACAAGGTCGAGATCCATGTCGGCTATCAGGTCACCGGCTATAGCCTCGTCGGCACTATGCGCTTCACGGTCTCGTAAGAGAAAAGACGTTTCAGGTTTCAGGTTGCAGGTTCCCGGGAATGATTCTTCGCTTACCGTGAGAGATTCCGAGATCAGGAACATGAAACTTGTCATGTGGAGACATGACTTGGGACGCAGGCTTTGCCGTTGACCCCTTTGAATTTCTTATAGTTTGACCGCCCTGCAACCCATTCTGTAGAATGCCGCCGTGCATACGAGCGCAACATCGCCCATGGGAGCTCCCCGCCTGCCATGACCACGTCGGCCCGCCCCTGGGTGTCGGTGGTCATCCCAATCAAAGACGAACGGGATAACTTACCTGCCCTTCACGAGCAGCTCGTCAAAGTCCTCGGGTCCCAGGCTCAATCCCATGACGCGCCCTATGAAATCATCTACATCGACGACGGCAGCTCGGACGGGAGCACGGAGTACCTCGACGACCTCGCCGTCCAGGACCGCTCCGCCCGCGTGGTACATTTTGATCGCAACTACGGGCAGACGGCCGCCTTCGATGCGGGATTCCGGCACGCGGCCGGTGACCTGATCGTCACGCTCGACGGCGATTTGCAGTTCGACGCGGAGGACATCCCCAAGCTCATCCCGCTTGCCCAGCAATACGATCTGGTCTGCGGGTGGCGCAGGGACCGGCACGACAACATCATTCGCAAGCTCTCCTCCCGCTTCGCCTTCGTCGTGCGTCACGCCGTGACCCGCGACGGCATCCACGATACCGGCTGCTCGCTGAAGGTGTTTCGACGCCAGGTCGTCGAGAAGCTGCAGCTCTTCGAAGGCATGCACCGATTCTTTCCCGCCCTGGCCCTCCTGCACGTATTCACCGTGACGGAAGTGCCCGTGCGGCACTATCCGCGCGCCCATGGCGTCTCCAAGTACGGCGTGGGCAATCGCCTCTTCAAAAGCCTCTACGATCTCATCGCGGTGAGGTGGATGAGGCGACGCGTGTTACGCTATCGCATCAAGAAATAGCGGAGGGGCTAGTGGCACGGGGCGCGTGGCTAGGGGGCAGAACACCGCTGTAGCTGATGGCTCGAAAAACTTCGTTGAGCCGGGTATGGGCAGGCACAAGAACGGCTACAAGGACCTAATTGTCTGGCAGCGAGCCAAGGATCTAGCTGTTCTGATTTACAAGCTTTCTGAAAAAGACAAGTTGCGAAGAAGCTTCATCCTTATGGATCAAATACGACGAAGTGCAGTTAGCATCCCCAGCAACCTGGCTGAGGGCGACGAGCGCGAGACTGACAAGGAAGCCGTGCGGTTCTTCTATGTCGCAAAAGGCTCCCTGGCGGAACTGCGGACGCAGCTGCAGATTGCGACCGAAGCCGGTCTTTTGGATGAACCAATCTATGACTCGCTGGAACGTGACTGCGTGAGGTTGGGCAATATGATCGGGAAACTAATACAAGCAAGGCTCCCTGCCACGCGCCGCTAGCCACGAGCCACGAGCCCATCCAATATGTCCAAAACAGAAATCATTTGGTTGAGTATTGGCTTTTTTGGCCAGAGTATGTTTTTCATGCGCTGGCTCGTGCAATGGCTGGCGTCCGAGCGCCACAACGAAAGCCGCATGCCGGTCATGTTCTGGTACATGAGCCTCGGAGGCGGCCTGATCACCCTGGCCTACGCCATCTACCGGAAGGATCCCGTGTTCATCGCAGGGCAAAGCGTCGGCGCCTTCGTGTACCTCCGCAACCTCATGCTGCTTCACCGTACTGCCCAGGCGCGTCGTGATCCCGACGCGACGCCGGCCCGCTCTCAAGAAGAACCCAGCGCTCCGGGAGGCTGACCCATGTCTCAGGCGGCAGGGGCGGTGGCCGTAGCCGAAACCCCCGTGCTTGAGCGGTGGCGCCATGTCGCCCTGCTGCTGGCGCTGTCCTCGCTCCTCTTTTTCCTCAACCTGGGCGGCCTGAACCTGACCGACCGCGACGAGGGCAGCAACGCCGAGGCGGCCCGGGAGATGGTCGAGACGGGAGACTGGGTCAGCCCGACGCTCAACTACGAGCCCCGTTTCGCCAAGCCCGTCTTCGTCTACTGGTTGATGAGCGGCGCCTACGCCCTGTTTGGTCCCAGCGAGGTCACGGCGCGTCTGCCGTCGGCGATCTTCGGCGTCGCCCTGATTCTGCTCCAGTACTTCTTCATCCTCCGCCTCCGCGAGCCCGTCCTGGCGCTCATGAGCGGGCTCATGCTGTTGCTCAACATCGAGATCGTCGCGATCGGGCGGACGGCCATCATGGACAGCGTCCTGACCTTCTTGACCACCCTTGCGCTCTTTTGCTTCTGGCTGGGACTGCATGGCGAGGGCCGCGCCCGGCATTACATCTGGGGATTTTACGCAGGCATGGGATTGGCGACGCTCACGAAGGGCCCGGTCGGGTTCCTCATCCCGCTGCTGGCCGTGGTGGCCTATCTCTCGTTCGCGCGGCGGTGGGGCCAGTTCTGGCGCCACGCCTTTCCCCTCAGCGGCGCGCTGCTGTTTCTGGTCCTGGCCGTGCCATGGTATGCCGTCATGCTGTCGATCCACGGGTCCTCGTACACCGAGTCGGCCGGCGCGGATACGATCGGACGCTATCTCAACGTCATCGGGGGGCACGGCGGCACCGTGCTCTTCTATGTTCCCGTACTGGCGTTCGGATTCTGGCCCTGGAGCGGGCTGCTGCCGGTCGCGGTCTTCCAGAACTATACGGCGTGGCGGGCGGCGCGCCGCGAGATCCGAGGCGGCTGGCATCAGGAGCCCATCTCCAGCCTCCGACGACTGCCGGGGGCGTCGGACGTTGCCAGACCAAGCGAGCTGGAATTCTTCGCCGGGTGCTGGCTCGTGGTCGGCTTCGTCTTCTTCAGCCTCTCGGCGACCCGCCTTCCCCACTACATCGCGCCCCTTTTCCCCGCGGCCGCCATCCTGGCCGCCTGCTACCTCGATCGGTGCCTGGCCAGCCCGGCAACCCGGGGGCTGCGCGCATCGTTTCGGACGATCATGATCCTGGGCTACGTGCTCGGCCTGCTCTTTGCCTCGGTGCCGGCGCTCTATTCGACCTTCGTCGACCAGATCACGAAGGAATTTCCCATGGCGCGGGACGTGGCTCCGGGGCTGAGCCCGGTCGTCGCGGGAGCGATCCTGTTCGTGGGCAGCGGTCTCATCGGGTATTTCGGTCTGACCGAGACGCGGCGCAGCGGCGCGTTCTGGGTCGCGGGGACCACGATCGGCCTCGTCATGCTGATCGCCATCCAGGTGGCGCTCCCGCGCTTCAGTCACTATTTCATCGCGCCGCCGCAACAACTCGCCTACATCGCCGGCGAAAATCTGGCGCCTGGAGACACGCTCATCCTCTACGGTCGGCCCAAGCCTTCGCTCATCTTCTACGCCAAGCGAAAAGTCGTCATTATCAAGCCGGGGCAAGAAGCCGCCATGCGCCCCCATCTCGGCCTTGGCAATCGCACGATGATCCTGCTGCCTTCGCGCCTCCGATCCAGGCTTCCGGCCGAAGCGCGCGAGTATACGGTGCTGCTGCGGCGCTCCGGCTACATGCTGCTGGCCGACAGACCCATGATCGAGATGCCCGCACGCGCTCCGGCCTCGTCCGCACCGCCTCCGTCCCCTCACGGTCGACGTTAATGCACCGCATTGTTCCCGGAAGGCGTTACAGAAGTGGGAGGATGCCCCGGGCCTGGTGCATCACCACGAGGAGGAGCACAAGACCCGCGAGCAAGGCGATTTCGATGGAGACGTAGAGAGGTTTGGGCCCCGGGTTGGCGGCGCGCACCGACGCTCCCCAGCCACCCAGCCAGAGCGCCGCCCCCGCCAGCGCGCCGAGCACGAGCACGGTCGGCGATGCAGTCGACAGGGCCAGACCCACCGCCAGCACGGCATGCGTCAACGGGAGGCTCGGCAACCAGGCCGGCGTTGGACGTGAGGTCACGAGACGGGCGACACGCGTCGCGGTGGCGGCCAGGACCAGCGCGAACCCGGCCAGAAACGCCCATTGATCCAGGAACGGATGCGACGTGGAATGGAGTGCGACCCAGACCAGTGAGAAGACGCAAGCCACGCAGATGGTAAAGACGACTATGGATTCACGGATCGTCCGCCATTTCTGCCCCCGCGGCGCCGCGACCGCGAGTCCGATGACCAACCCCAGCACGCTGCCGACGACGGCGTCGGTCGGAAAGTGCGAGCCACGCGCCACACGGCTGACCGCCACGAACCCGGCCAGGGCGTAGAACACCCAGGCCCCGGCGGGAAACGACCGCGCGAGGACGGCGGCGACGGCAAACGA
>JBFGRM010000204.1:0-4429 GCA_041563675.1 Nitrospiraceae bacterium
GAGGAGAAAGAAGAAGGTGCGCGTTCTTCGCGGGGGGGAGCGCTATGACGTCGAAGCCAGATCGTTGGCGCTCATGGTGCTCGACGAGTCTTCGCAGGCGAGGGTCGAACCCGAGACCTAATCCAGAGGAAAATCGTTCCAGGTTCCACGTTCCAGGTTCCAGATTGGGAGATCTGGGGAAGCAGTGAGTAGATCATGACTCATTCTCTGATGTGGAACGTGGAGCCTGGAACGTTGTTTAGCTGCCGGTAGGATTCCAACTGTGATCCTCTTCGACCGCCTCGAAGAGCCGGCCGAAGATGTCCGGCACCGCGGCGGCGACGCGGCTCCAGTTGGAGATCATTGGCACGCCCAGCGGATCCTCCCGAAAGACCTCGGTCGCCATCTTGATTCCCTTCAGGAAGGCTTCGACCGCGGTCCGTTCCTGATGACGGTCGAAGTAGAGGCTGTTGATCGCGGCATCGTCCTCGTACTTCCGGATCGCTTCCTGGGCCTCCTGCAGATACACCGCCCGCAGCGTCTTCAGCATCTCCTCTGACAACACCACGCCTTCCGCCGCCAGATTCCGAAAGACGGACTTCGTAATGTCCACGCACATCTTGAGCAGTCCTCCCTTCGGATCGTCGGCGGAAAGCACCTGGTGCTTGTGCTCGTAGGAATCCGCGAGGTCCGTCTGGCAGATCCGCCGATTGGCGCAATTGCGATAGACTTCCGCCAGGACCCCAACCTCCAGGCCCCAATCGCCGGGGATTCGATTGTTCCACGCGAGGTCCCGGACCATCGCAAACTCTCCCGCCAGCGGGTAACGGAAGCTGTCGAGGAACGTGAGCAGAGGGTGTGGTCCGATGAGCTGCTGGAGGCTGTGGATCATGGGCGTGATGAACAGCCGCGTGACCCGTCCGTGAATGCGGTCGGTCACCCGGCTGTAGTAGCCCTTGCAGAACTCGTATCCCAGCCCAGGGTTCGCGATCGGGAAGCACAGCCGCGCCAAATACTCGCGGTTGTAGCTCACGATGTCGCAGTCATGCAGCGCGATGACGTTGCTGCGGTGGCGGGCCAGAACGTATCCGAACGCCAGCCAGCAGGACTGCCCTTTTCCAGGCAAGCCGATGTCGATCTCCTGGCTCACGAGCTGCTTGAGCAGGTCCTGCATGCGCGGTCCGTCGACCCAGACGACCCGCACATTCTGCGGCAGCACCTTGAAGTACTCCTTGGCGCGCCGGAATTCGAGGGCCGAGGCGTTACCCAGGGCCACGACAATCTCGTTCAGATATCGCACCGTCTGCAACTGGTCGACGATGCCTTTGAGAGCCGGGCCCTCGAGCTCCGTATAGAGCGCGGGGAGCACCAGCGCAATGGGGTTCACCGTCGCGTGCTTTTCGAGCTCGATCTCCAGCTGCTGGATGTTGGGTTGACCCAGACGGTGGAGAACCGTGACGACGCCGTTTTGGAAAAAGTCAGACATGGGTGCCTCCCCTGCCAGCCCAGTCTTTCCCGTCGAAGGGCGCAGCCTACCACGAAGAAATTGCCATCGCTACATTTTAAATAGTGCCCTGTCTGCGGCCGAATGACAATGCATTTTGACCATGGCATCGGCCCCGCCCGACTCGAAGTCGCGTTGAAAATAGGACCGTTCGGCCTGATCCCGGACAGCGCGACCGGGGGAGGCTGTCCGGCAATTTCTGCAGGATTTCCCATACAGGCGTGGGGCACCTGCCCTAAGCCGGTCAGCGCCCGGTTTCTCCGACGTTTCTATCTCGTTGAAATTTTGGCCGTTCGTGATTGCGGGCCCGGCCTCTGGGGCGGCGCGCGCCTTGCTATCCCATCATCAGGGTCTCCCCTGTGAACCACGGGACCGGGCTCGCCGGAAAAGGATGAAAAAGGAGGAACACATTATGATGTGGAGAGGGTTGGCCATCATTGCGCTAAGCGGAGTTTTTGTCGCTGGATGTGTGTCACCGGCGACGCTGAAGCAAACCCAGGCCGAGCTGGACGACGCGCGCGCCCAACTGGTCGAGGAGCAACGGCGGGCCGCGGGAGAGCAAGAGCAGCTTTCCGCGCGAATCGAGACCCTGGAGGAGGAAAAGACGTCCTTGGCCAATGAGCTGCTCGCGGCTCAGACCGATACAACCCAGAGCCGGAGCCGCCTGAACGCGGTGCGGCAGAGCCTCGAGGATGAGCAGCAGGCTCGGCGCGAGTCCGAGCGGCAGCTCGCGCGCATCCAGGATGACCATCAGCAAACCCTGCGCCTCAGCGACGAGCTCCGAAGGGAACGGGATCAGGAGCGGGGCAGGGCGGACGATCTCCAGCGTCAGCTCACGACGGTGAGCGCGGAGCTGGAGGACCGATCCCAGGCGCTCACACTGGCCGAGGAGCGGATCGCGAAGCTCGATGCGGGCAAGGCTGGCGTGGAGGCCGAGCTGGCCAACACCCGGAACCAGATGCGGGATGTGACGATCCACCTCGCGGCCGAGCGCGACAACGTCGCGCGGATCAGCGAAGAGAAGCAGCGGTTGATGACCGGAACCACGACGGCGCAGGAGGAAATCGCACGTCTGCAAAACCGTGTCGGTGAGCTCGAAGCAGTCGCCGCTCGTGCGAGTGACCTGGAGCAACGCCTCTCCGAGCGTGACCAGGAAATCGGGCGGCTTCGCGAGGCCGCGGCTGATCGCGGAAGCCTCGCCGTGAAGGCGGACTCCCTGGCCGACGAGCTGAACAACGTCAAGCAGCGCGCGGCCTCGCTCACCGCGGAGCTCGCTACGCTGACCGAGGCGGCCGACCGGGTCAGGCAGGAGCGCGACCGGTACGCACAGGAGGTTTCACGCCTTGAGCAGGAGGCCGGCGCCAAGGCCGCCGAGATCCAGCGGTTGACCCAGACCCAAGAGGCCTTGAACAAATCACTCCGGGCTGAGATCGCCAAGGGTGATATTCGCATCAAGCAGGTCCGTGACAAGCTGACGATCAACATGGTGGACCGAATACTCTTTGATTCAGGGCGGGCCGAATTGAAGTCCAATGGACTCGAGGTGCTGAAACGCGTCAGCGACGTGCTGAAAACCATCGCGGACAAGCAGATCCGCATCGAGGGGCACACGGACAACGTGCCCATCGGCGTGAAGCTGCGCGAGCGGTTCCCGACGAACTGGGAGCTCTCCACCGCGCGCGCGACGAGCGTGGTCCGCTACCTCGTCGACCATGGCGGCGTCGACCCGGAGAAGCTGACGGCCGCCGGCCATGCCGACACGATCCCTGTCGCCGACAACGAGAGCGAGGAGGGGCGCCAGGCAAATCGTCGCATCGAGATCGTCCTCTACCCCAGCGATCTGCCGGGGCTGATCGAGAAGGTCCAGTCCTAACCGGTCTCCGTTCTCACGGCGCTCGGCCGTCCTCGCCGCGCGCTCGAGGGTGGCGCCGAGATCAATCGGCGTCACCCTCTCCCTCCTGCTCCCACCACCTTTCCGCTGAGGCAAAAACGGAATCTCATCAGCACGGGCCCGACATGTGTCGAGCCTCCGTCAAATGTTGCGTTGTCTAACGTTTCTGGAAAAACCGTCGTGGGCTCATCCCTTCCCGCCGGTTTGAGCCAGTATGCTGTCAACGTTACGCTGTCATACCATTTCATAGGGGACGCAAGACGGCTTGGAGGGTAACGACGTTATGAGTTGTGACCGCTGCCAAGGCTTGATGGTTCGGGACTTTGCCGTCGACCTCAACGACTACACCGGCGCGCAGCCGGTGGATATCTGGCGCTGCGTCATCTGTGGCCGGGTCAAGGATCCGGTCATTGAACAGCACCGCCATCATGGTCCCAAGCGACGGGGGTCCAAGCGAGCCAAATGGCGAGACGAGTAACGGGTTCTAACCAGAGGTAGGTCTGCATGAGGCTCAATCTGCTTCCCAGGCACGTGATTCGATTGCTCTGCGTGATGGTGATCGTGCTGCCCGCCATCGGTGGCATGGTGGCGCGAAGCACCGCCGTCGCCGAGCGAGCGAACGGGGCGAACGGAGATGATCCCCATGCATGGGTCGCGGAGATTGAAGAGATCTTTATTCGCTCCGAGAACTGCAAGCAGTGCCATGACCGCCATTACGAGGAGTGGAAGGGGATGCGCGAGCAGACCCCCGACCTCAAGACCTTCGGGCGCGTCGATGCGGCACTGCTGCACGGAACCTCGTTGGAGGCGCCGATCTTCCGGACCGTGATGGGCCTGTGGATGCAAACCCAGCCGACGAAGGCGCAGCAGCAGCAGTGCCTCTCCTGCCACGCGCCCGCGGTGATGGCGTTCCCGCAGCACGTGGACAAGATCAGCCGGCAGATCCTCGACGGCCGAGTGAGCGTGGAGGGCATCGGCTGCACCTCCTGCCACCTCATCCATGACGTGGCGGAGACGGCGGCGCCCCCGCCGACCTTCAAGCTCAAGCCCGGCAA
>JBFGRM010000205.1:0-4401 GCA_041563675.1 Nitrospiraceae bacterium
AGCAGGACCGTCCGAGATACAGGGCTGTCGACATGCGGCCCATCCGTTGTGTGAGACAACGAAGGCAGTGTATGAAAGGTGATGATCTCTGTAAAGGAAATCGCAACTTTGAGTACGGGTACGGTGGCGTCGACCGGTGAAAGCAAGGGGCGACGCGGCTCGGCGCGGCTGGGCACACCGCCTTTGCTGATCGCGTTGCTGGCCGCAGGCCTGCTCTGTCTGGTGCCTTCGGAGGTCGTGGCAGAGTGCCGGGTGTTGCGGGGGAGCGGGGAGTCTCCCGGCGTCCTGTCCCTCCGGCTCAGCGGGGACTGCACGGACCGAGACCGGGAAACCGAGGCGGTGACGGCCGGCGAAATTCTTCAGGCGTTGAAGGAGGGCCGAGACGTCGACTTGGTGAACGTGCTTGTCACGGGAGACCTGCGGCTGGACTCACTGCCGACCGACTCGCTGGAGCGCCTCTGGCAACGCCACCCGGGGCTGCGCGAGGCGCTTGGAGAGGGGACGAGTGGCCCGGTCAGAACGAGCTCGAGCCGGTTCTCGCTCCAAGACTCTTTCGTGCGCGGGCAGATCACGGCCAATCCAAAGCCAGGCTATCTCGTCCTGGTGGGGCCGGTGACCCTGACGGGGACGACCTTTCATCGGTCCGTCGATTTCACGCGGACCGTCTTCATTGCGCCGCTTGAGGGCTCCCGCGCCACGTTCGCGCACGAGGCCTTTTTCATCCAGGCTCGATTTTTGGGAGACGCGCGGTTCGACGAATCGTCGTTCGGAGTGCGCGCCCGGTTTCACAGATCGCGCTTCCTGGGGCCGGCGGTCTTCACCGCCGCGACGTTCAACGGCATGGCCGAGTTTTTGGAAGTGGCCTTCGAGCGGCCAGTCAACTTCGGCGGGGCGCAGTTCCGCCTCGCTGCAGGCTTTTCCGGGAGTCGTTTCGAGGGCCCGCTCGATTTCTCGGATTCGCTCTTTAGGCGCGAGGCGTTTTTTCTGTACACCGTGTTTAGATCGGGCGCGAATTTCCGGCGCGCGACCTTCCGCGGGCTCGCCGACTTTTCCCACGCGGAATTCCACGGGGGCGAGGATTTCGCCACGGCGATTTTCGAGCGCCAGCCTCGGTTCTCGCGCAGTACGTCGACGAGCACCGGTCCACCGACCGGCGGTGGGCAGGACCCCCGGGTGCTCTACGGCGTTGCCGCCGTCTTGCTCGTGTTGACCGTTCTGCTCCTGTGGACCCGGCGGTGGGGGTAGGGCCGGACACCCCGCTCCACAATATCTTGATTTGGTTCTTGCCTAGACCCCCAGGAATTGGTATAAGGCTTTGATGGAGCTGTTCGAGGCTCATGAGGCTCAGAAGGACTCCCCGGACCCTGACGCTGAGCAATACCAGGTTCGGCTGGAGATGTTCGAGGGGCCTTTGGATCTTCTCTTGCACCTGATCAAAAAGAATGAGATCAATATTTACGATATCCCCATCGCCTTAATTGCCTCCCAGTACATGCAGTATTTGGACGCCGTCCGGTCTCTGAACTTGTCCGTTGCCGGTGAGTTTCTTGTCATGGCGGCCACGCTCCTCAAGATCAAATCCAAGATGCTGCTGCCGACCGAGGATGGGGAGCAGGACGACGAGGACGGGCCGGACCCGCGCGAGGAATTGGTTCGGCAGCTCCTGGAATACAAGCGATTCAAGGAGGCGGCCCGGGAGCTCGACGGCCGCGAGCGCCTTTGGCGGGACGTGTTCGGAAAAGAGCCGGTGCCAGTGCCGGTGTCGGGGGAGCCGGCTCCGCAGATCACTCTCGATAACCTGACGCTGTTCGACTTGGTCGACGCGCTACAAGGCGTGATCGCACGGCTTCCGCAGGAGTCTGTGCTCGAGATCATGCCGGAGCACTTGACGGTTCACGATCGCATGAATGTCATCTTGGAAAAGCTGGAGGGGCAGGAATCCGTCGCCTTTCTCTCGCTCTTCGAGGAAGAGCGCCAGAAGGCGGTGGTGATCGTCACCTTCCTGGCCTTGCTGGAGCTCGTGCGGATCAAGGTGATCCGCGTGTTTCAGACGGAAATGTTCGGATCGATCTTGGTGACCCGCGCGTATTCACTTGTGACGGAGGGCGACGACCCCGACTCGCCGGAGGCCGTCGACCACGCGGAGGAGGGCTGACACCATGGATGTCCCAGGGAACGGAGAGCGCCTGATGTTCGAGGCGTCGGTCGCGTCCCTCGAGACGGAGCACGGCAACGGGGCGGAGCACGGCAACGGGACGAAGGACGGGAACGGGTGGAATGGAAACGGTGCCCACGAGCAGCCGTCCCTTCCCGCCATCTTGGAGGAGCAGGAGCTGGGAGCAATCCTCGAAGCCATGTTGTTCGTCTCACCCGAAACACTGACGCTGGATCGCCTGGCGTCGGTGCTGGGCGAGGTCTCGAAGCCCGAGGTCGAGCAAGCCATCCGCCGGCTTCAGGCCACGTACGACGAGGCAGGCCGGGGCATCCAGCTCGTTGAGATCGCGGGCGGATTCCGCGTCATGACCCGGCCGGACTACGCCCCCTGGATCAAGCGACTGGAGAAGGTCAAGGCGGCGCCCAAGCTGTCCCGCTCAGGGCTCGAGACCCTGGCGATCATCGCGTACCGCCAGCCCATCGTGCGCGGAGAAATAGAAAAGATCAGGGGCGTGGAGACTTCGGGTGTGCTACGCACCCTCCTCGAACGCAAGCTGATTCGAATGGTCGGCCGGAAGGATGTCCCGGGCCGGCCCATCATGTACGGCACGACCAAATTCTTTCTCGAGCACTTCGGGCTTCGCGATCTCGCCGAGCTGCCGCCCTTGCGGGAGTTCAAGGAGCTCGGAGAGCCTGAGCAGTTCACGTTGCTCGAGGATGACGACCCCATTCACGTGCACGGCAGTCAGGACGAGCGGGAGTCCTCGGCCGAAGACGACTCCGCATCGGCCTCCTCCGACCTCGACGCGTCCGCCACGTGACCCCGCATCGACCCGGAGTCGCGCCGGCGTAAGGCCCGCGTGCCCCGGTTCCCTTCTCGCTTGCTTCCTTCCGCCTGAACGTCATGGGCTCGTCCGGTGGCGTCGTCCGTCGCCTGCGCCGCCTACCCTGAGCGGGCCAGCCAGGCCTCCGTTCACCTTGACTTGCTTCTTAACCGTTTGCTACGATCACCTTTCTAACTTGTTGAAACACGCCGGTTTCTTGAGAAATTTCAATCTCTTTTCAGCAACATCGGCGAGCTAACGGAAGGCGGGATACGTCATGAAGCAATGGCTCTTGGATGAGTGGTTGTGGGGCGGGCATCGTGGTCGAATGGCAGCCCATGCGCAGGGCAGCCCGGATGAATGGGGGGCGGGTGAAACGCTGGAGGAGGACGAGCTTCCGCCTCCGCCGGGGAACGTCGTCGCCAAGCCGGGTAATGGCCGGGTCCTCCTGACCTGGGACGCCGTTCCTCACGCGATGTACTACAACGTGTACTTCATGACATCCAAAGGGGTGCAGATCAAATTCTCCGATCTGACCCGCCCCATCGCCGGTGCCGACGACTTTGCCGCCAAGCTGGGCGTGTCGAAGGAAAAGGGTACGTGCATCGAGGGGCCATCTTCTCCCTATATTCATGAAGATCTCGCCAACGGGACTTGTTACCACTACGTCGTGACGGTCATGACCGAGAAGGGCGAAAGCCCGGAGTCTCAGGAGGTCATGGCGGTCCCCTCACCCTACCTGCTGGCCCTGTCGTTCGGCGCGGAGGGCGTGGATGACGGGGAGTTCAGCTCGCCGACCGGCATCGCGTTGGACAAAGACGGCAACATTTACGTGGCCGATACCGATAATCATTCAGTTCAAAAGTTCGACAAGGACGGAAAGTTCATCGCGCGGTGGGGCGGTGACCCGAGCTCCGAGGAAGGGCTTTTTTACTATCCGCGCGGATTGGCGACGGATCCTGATGGCAACGTCTTCGTCGCGGACAGCGGGAACAACCGCGTGCAGAAGTTTGATCCTGACGGGAGCGTGCTGCGAGCCTGGGGCAAATTCGGCTTCGCCTGGCGGGGCGCGGACATGGGCAAGTTCGACGTTCCGTGGGGGGTGGCGACGGACCGGGAAGGGAATCTCTACGTCTCGGATACCAGCAACGCCCGCGTGCAGAAATTTCGGTCCGACGGAACGGCGCTCCTCAAATGGGGCCGGGACGGCAGTTTCGACGGCGCGTTCTTCTATCCCCGCGGCATCGCGATTGATTTCGTGGGAAACATTTATGTCGCGGATGAGGGCAACCACCGCATTCAGAAGTTCGATGCGCGCGGCAATTACCTCACGAAATGGGGCCGGGAGGGGAGCGGGCCGGGCCAGTTCAAGTCGCCGTGGGGCGTCGCCTGCGATGCGCTTGGAAACGTCTATGTCGTGGAC
>JBFGRM010000206.1:0-4298 GCA_041563675.1 Nitrospiraceae bacterium
GACGCCATCAGCTCCCTGGGCAGACGAATCGCGGGCTTTTGGAACAGAAAACGACTAGTGAAAGTCTAGGGTAGGTCACCCATTTTGTCAAATGACGTAATCACCGATCTATGCAGAAATATTAAGAATTCCTGAATCCGGTGGGTCGGGAAGGGTGTCAGGCGTGGCTGGAGCCCAGGGCGCCAAAGCCCCGGTACAGGTAGTGGAACCCGGAGCACAGGGTGAGCAGGACCGCGGTGTACAGCAGGGGGTGCAACAGCGCAAGCTCGATGCCACGCCACGAGAAAAAGACCACCAGGATCAAGTAGATCAGTTGGAAGACAGTGGTGGATTTGCCCAGCAGCGTCGGAGCAATCTCAACGCGCGAGTCGGTGATATGGACGAGGAGCGTGCCGGTCATGAGAATCAGATCCCGGCTCACCACCACGATGGCCGCCCAAAGGGGGATCAAGTGCAGGATGGCCAGCGTGACGAAGCCGGAGGACAGCAGCAGCTTGTCCGCCAGTGGATCGAGGATCGCGCCCAATCGCGTCCTTTGGTTGGCCAAACGGGCGATGATGCCGTCCAGGCCGTCGGTGATCCCCGCGAGGACGAGAACCCCGAGCCCATATCCATACCTTCCGTACACGAGCAGGCCCACGAAGACCGGGATCAGGAGGATCCTGACCACCGTGAGGCTGTTCGGGAGGTTCATGGATTCGCGGGCCGTGAGCATTGTGCGTGGGCTGGGCTCGTTCAAAGAGTTGCGCATCATAGAAAGTCGTGCTCGCGCCTGTCAACCGACGTTGCACTCCCGTTCACGCCGCATTATAATCCCGCCGGCGCGTTCATCCGAGGAGAGCCGAGAGCCCACCATGAGCACCTTACCGCTGTCACTCAAGAAAGAGGGCCTGGTCGAGCGGCACCAGCTCGAAGGCAACGACCCGAGCGACCGCTACTTCAGTCGGGCGATCATGGTCAGCCGGACCTCCAACGGATACCTGGCCCGGGTCACCTACGAAGCGCTGACCGTTGAGGGGCAGACGCACACCTCGGTGACGGCCGCCGTCAAGAGCCTGGTTGAAAGGCTGCTGGGGTTGGGATTCCGTCGGCTCCGGACGAGGCCGAACTTCAAAGGCCGCCGCTACCTCGCCGAGAAGGAAACCTGGGTCGACTATCCTGATCCCCGCTAAGTAATCCGCTGATACGGGAGCATCCCGTTCGTCGCCCCCACTCCGCACTCTGTTCCCTCGCCCGTTCACCTCATCAGCCTATCGCCACCATCGTTCCGAGAAAGGTTTCCTTCTTCGGTTCATGTCTGGAAGCATGGTTCAACCAGCCTCCGTCTCCCTCTGTCATCCCCGCGGTTTTTAGCGGGGATCCATCTTTCTCTTCTTTCCGTGGTGGAAAGACTGGATTCCCGCTTGCGCGGGAATGACAGAACAAGACGCGGGAATGACAGAACGGAACCGGGAAATGATACAACTGCATCTGACGATGTCTGCGGCATGAAATCCAAGTTCTTACGCTTTACTTGCCTATGAACGTCTCGTGAATCAGGTCGTGAATGAGCGGGCGAAACTGCTTGATGGCATCGTTGTCGCGCGACGGGTGGACCCTGTTTGAGAGCAGGACCACCTCGAGCTCGCAGTCGGGATCAATCCAAAGGGACGTTCCCGTGAATCCCAAATGTCCGAAGGATCGGGTGGAGAAGTGATGCCCTGAGGAGGAGGGGGCCGACGGGGTGTCCCATCCCAACGCCCAACTCGACCCGGGGATGGCCGATCTCGTCACAAACCGCCGGACCAGGTCCGGGGGAAGTAAGGACTGGCGCCCCAGATACGCCTCCAGCCACTGTCGAGAGATGGCCAGGACCGCGGCGGCGTCACCGAAGAGCCCCGCATGGCCGGCCACCCCGCCCATCGCATAGGCATTTTCGTCCTGCACCTCGCCGCGCAGCAGGCGTCCGCGCCATGGGTCCTGCTCGGTCGGGGCGATCATTTCGACATCCTTTCCCTCCGCCTTAGGGAATGTCCCCCCGCCCATGGTCCGCCGAAAGCCCAGCGGTTGTGCGCCCATCGGTGAGAAGAGGCGACTGTGACAGTATTCGTCCAACGGCTTTGCGGCGCGCTCCTCGATCACCAGCCCCAGCAACATGAAGCCCACATCACTGTACCGGCTCTCCGCGCCCGCGCGATACGCCGGAGAGTGGTCGGCGAGGTAGCCCACCACGGCCTCCTGCGCGGCTCGGCTTCCGAGGAACCCGGGCTCCCGGCGATCTCGCTTGGCCACCCATTTGTAGTAGGGAAGCCATGCGGGCAGCCCCGCGCTGTGGCTCAAGAGCTGGGCAATGGTGGCGGCCCCGAAGGCATGGTGTTTGAGGCCCGGAAGAATTCCCCGGATCGGTGTGTCCAGAGCGAGCTTGCCGTCCTGGATGAGGCACAGCACGGCGCCAGCCGCCGCGAGGGGCTTGGTCAGGGAGGCCAGGTCGTAAATGGTGCTGACAGAAGCCGGCTCGTTTGCGGGCAGCGTCGCGGCCAGACCCGCGGCGCCGGTGTAGACCAGGGTCCCCCCGACCCGTGCGGTGAGCACCGCGCCGGGAAACACGCGGCCCTCCACTGCACGGTGCAGCGCTCTATCGATGGATTCGGATGACGACATGGTGGTCGCGGGGCGCGGGCGCGATCGCCCGCGCGAGCTGGGCAGGCGGGCCACGCCGGGCGGACGCCGTCAGGCGATACGCTCGGCGTGGTCTGCGGAGTCGTTCTGTTCGTCGCTCACACTCTCTTCCTCCATCTCGAGAAGACGTTCGAAAGTCCGCAGCGTCGAGCGCAAGCGTTCGACCATGACCAGCCGTTGCTTTCGAAGGTCGGTCAGCTCACGATGGGTATTCGCCAGCTCCGCCCTGGCCTCGCGAACCATCTCCGATGCCTTCAGCTCGGCCTCCTTCACAATCAGCTCGGCGTCTCGATGCGCAGACTGCTTCAGATCCTCGCCGACAGCCTGGGCCGACACCAGCGTGTTGGCCAGGGTCGTTTCGGCCTTCTTGACCTCGGTGAGTTGACGCTCCACCGCACCCAGCTTGTCCCGAAGGTCGGCGTTTTCGCGGTTGAGCGACTCGACCGTCTGTGCCAGGTCTTCGAGGAATCGATCGACGTCTTCCCGGTCATAGCCCCGCAAACGAACCTTGAACACCATCTGCTGAATCTCGAGTGGCGTGATTCTCATTGTAAGCCCCTTCTTCTGTGACCTAGTGCATGCGAATAGCCAGTTCGTGAAGTGACTGCACGACCGCGATCCTGATAAAAATGATGATGCCGATCGCGATCAACGGCGAGAGATCGATCCCCATTCGCCAGCCCATCATGCGTCTGATCGGAGCCAACACCGGCTCGGTGGCGCGGTCGAGAAACTGAACAATAGGGTTCCACGGATCCGGGTTGACCCAGGAGATCAGCGCCCGGATGATGATGATCCACATGTAGATCGTCAGCAGCCAGTCCGTGACCGTCGCGAGACCAAGCAGGATATTCCCGGCTACGAACATGACCTTCCCAGCGCCTTGGACCTCTCAGTCGCCGCTTCCACCGCCTTCATGAGCACGGACCGAAAGCCGCCCTTCTCGAGCTCATGCAAGCCCGCGATCGTCGTGCCTCCCGGTGAGGCCACCCGGTCCTTCAGCCTGCCGGGATGCTCGCCCGTTTCGATCCACATCTTGGCAGCCCCCGCCAGGGTCTGAGCCGCGAGCGTCACCGCGACGTCGCGCGGGAGCCCCACCTTGACACCGCCGTCGGCCAGCGCCTCGATCATGAGGAACGCGTAGGCCGGGCCGCTGCCGCTCAGTCCGGTGACCGCATCCATCAAGGATTCGTTCACCACGACGACGCGCCCCACCGCCTCCAGCAAGCGACGGGCCAGTTGCGCGTCCTCCCCTGAGACGTTGGGACCCGGGCTCAACGCGGAGACGCCCGCCCGCAGCAGGGCCGGGGCGTTGGGCATGACCCGGACAAGCCGCGCTTCGGACTTCAGACGCTCCGCGATCTGCCGCAAGGGCACGCCCGCCGCGATCGAAATGACCAGCTTCCCGTCCAACGCCGCGGCGAGGTCGTCGACGACGGCGGGCAATGTTTGCGGCTTGACCGCGAGGATCACCACGTCCGCCCAGGCTGCGGCGTCCCGATTGTCGACGCCGACCGCGATGCCGAACCGGCGACCGACCAGATCACGTCGTCCCGCATCGGGATCCGTGGCTCGAAGCCGGCTCGAGGCGAGCAGTCCGGACTCCAGGAAGCCACCGATCAGCGCTTCCGCCATCTGCC
>JBFGRM010000207.1:0-4224 GCA_041563675.1 Nitrospiraceae bacterium
ACGACCATATTGAGTGTGACCATCTTCGAGGCGAACGCCAGCGAGGGAGTAAAGGCCCAGGGCGACACGTCGGGCATGACCTCGTTGATGTGCCAGGACAGCCGACCGGACGACCTGATGTAGCCCATCAATCCCATGACCCAGGTGAACGCGGCGGCCAGGCCGAACAGCGTCACCATCCCACGGACGGAGATGTTCCCCCAGGTGACCGGCCCCCGCACCGGCGCCCCCGCCAGCGTCGCCCGATTGATCAAGAGGCCTCCCGCAATGACCGTGAAGGTCGTCAGGGCCTGGGGATAGGAGAGGCCCACACGCACATTGGCGGGTAGCGAGAACCCGTAGACCGCGAGCCACACGATGTTGGCGATGCCGGCGCCAAACAGAACGGCCAGCGCCGCATTCCCGATTCGCTCGCGCGAGGCCGGGATCATCCGATTGGCCCGGCGGTACAGGATGTAGCTCAGCCCGGTCAGGCAGATCATCACGTTGATCGCGCCGTTCTTGGCCGACATGACGCCGTAGTTCCCGATGACCGGGTGTTGCGCACCTCCGATCGCCTTGATCTCCGTCGGCGTCATGACCATGGTGTGCGGCGTCAGCCAGACGAGCAGACAGATCGCGAGCCCGATCACCAGCGCTTTGAACACCGCCTCGTACCGCTCCCCGCCCTGGACCCGCCCCATGGCCTGCCAGAGGTAGTAGTTGACGCCGAGGAACAACGCGCCGACGAGCACCGCCTGCACGACGAAGAGCCAGGTCAGGAGGCCGCCCATCATGGTCATGCCCATGCTCTGCCGGAAGGAATAGACCGCCTTCATGAGCCAGTATCCGGCGAACGGCATCGGCAAGAGGGCGCAGACGGTCACTAGGAGAAAGACGTAGCCGACCCAGTCATAGTAGGCGCGTTCCTCCTGTTTCTTGGCGGTGAGAAACCGATAGGACGCGTAGGCCATCACGACGGAGCCACCAAGCATCAGGTCAGCGAGGAAGCGATGGGCATTCAACGGATTCCACAGGGCGCTGTTCAGGAGGTGCCAGACATTCCCCAAGTACCGCCCCTGCTCATCGATACCCGCCGGCGCCATCATAAAGGCCGCCCAGGCATTGGCCAGGAACAGCAGAAGGGCGCCGAACACGTTCGTCATCACGCCCAAGGCCGCGTGGACCCACTTGAGCCTGTTCCCGATCAAGCGATCCCAGCTGTAATAGTAGGTGACGAGGCAGAACGACTCGGCCAGGAAGACGAACGCATAGACCGGCATCATGTCCCGGAACGTGCCGCCCATGTAGGCCATGAAGCTGGGATAGAGAGTGATGAAGAGTCCCAGCATGACCGCGCCGGCGATCGCCGTCATCGAAAACGCCAGAAGGGAGACCTTCAAAAAATCCCGTGCCATGCGGTCGTACTTCGCCGCCGCGCTGCGATCGCGCAGGCCCAGGCCGATGAGCTCGAAGATCAGGCAGAAGATGGGCAAGGCCAGGACGAATCCACCGAAGTAAGTGTGTTGTTGGGTGACGAACCAGACCAGCAAGCGGTTGTCGAGGGAGCCATACGTGCCGTAGACCGTCTGCTCGGCGGAGGGCGCGGAGGGCCCGATGGGCTCGCCCTGGCTCTGGAAATAGATGTCTTTGGGCAACGCTGTCGCGGGGCCGGGCTCCGCGCCCACCCCCTCGATGCCCCACAGCGCCGAGCCCAGGGCGAGCATCCCAACGAACAGCAGGAAGGTCGTCGCGATCACGCGCCCCTTCTTCCGTCTCATCTTCGCGCAGAGTCGATGCATGGCGCCCATGCTCATGCTCATCCTTTGGGCCCAGCCCGCTCGAGTGCCACGTCGGGCGGTGCGGAGGTCGCGGCCCTGACTTGATCCTCAGCCGGCTTGCCCTTGGACAGGATTCCCATGACGAAGGGACAGCGCAATAACGAATCCGGCACGACGCCGAGGATCCGATCCTCGAGATTGCGCCGGCGGCCGAGATAGTTACTGTACAGACCCATCATCCCGCCCACAAGAGCCGCCATCGTCAGGAAGGCGAGGGGCTCGGAGAGATCCAGACGGAGCGGGTAGACAGCGGCGCCAACGAGGACGAGGTAGTACGTGGCTGCAAACCAGAGCCCCGGCCAAGCCCAAAACCGCAGCAATTCCAGCCCGCTAATTTCGGACCAGGCGGCGAGCCAACGGCCCGGCCGGTGTCCATCCAGATAGGCGGGCACCGCCAGGGACCCAGCCACAAGCGTGACGACCAGGAGCTGCAGGTACCAGCTCCGCCCCATCTCCCCCATGCCCGCGCTCAGCGCGGCCGCCATCACGCAGGCCGCGGTGCCGAGCAGGCCCCAGCGCAGGAACTCAGCCCGCCGGTCGCGAAGCATCCCCCAAAACGAGCCTCCGTCGGGAAAGGTGAGCATCGGCTTCCCGTCGTATTGCAGGCGCCGGACCACTCCGATTTCGAATCCATCGCGCGCGACCGAGGTTGTCGCAATGATCAGCGCCATCATCGCGGGCCCAGAGGGGTGCAGGCGATAGTCATAGGTGACCACCAGGCAGAGCGCCAGGACCAGCAACGACAACTGCACGCCGTAGACAGCCCCCACCCACAGGATCACCCAGCCCAGACGCCGCGGGCCATCCTGCTCCCAGATCTCGGCCGGGCTGGCCCGACGGCTCACGACATACGAACAGGCTGCCGTGGCCGCGCAGATGAGCCCGCTCAGAGCCAGCAGGACCAGGACATCGGTCAGCGGGTAGAACGACTGGACAGCCCGATAGATGGCGAAGGCCACGAGACCGGGCACCAGCATCACGAGCCGCTTCTTCTTGCGGACCTCCGCTTCGGTCACCGCCAAGGTCAGACTCGGAATGATACGTAATGACAATCGATGCAGCATAGCTTGATCGCGTAATTCGGTAATTGGGTAATTAGGTATTTGCGCAGTTACCCAGTTACCGAATTACCTATTTACCTCTTCATTTCCCGAAGCGAAGCCGAAGTACCGCGCCTTGACCTCTTCCATGAGCCCGATCGTGACGCGGGACATCCCCTTCTCTGCGGCCGTGCGCTCGAGCTCGACCTTGGCCATGCTCCGGACGGGCGCCGGCACGTTCTGCAAGCGCTGTGCGGCCTCGGGCTCCCAGGCGACCGCCTCGCCTTGCCGCGCCTCATTCAGCAGGTCCCAGGTCACGACCTTTCGCTGCCTCGAGCGGGCGTAGTCTTCGATATCGGTCTTGTACACCGTCGCGAGGTACGGCGGCATCCGGCCGAGCACGTGGCGGGCATCATCCGACCAGACCAAACGGTCGACGAACGAGTGCGCGTCACCGGCCTGGATCTCGAGACCGACCTTCCACCCGCAGCCGCAGCACTCCGACCGGACGAGCCAATGATCCGTTCCCGACTCGCTCACAGACTCGTCCACCCCCTCCGTGTGCATCCATCGTCCGCAGCCGCAGACGAGCATCGGATTACCCGATCTTTCCGGGATAGAGGATGTACAGCATGGTGTAAGTGATGGTTCCTGTGACGAACAAGACACAGTAGATGATCATGGTGAACCGGCCCAGGACCCGGTGCCGTCGCTCGCCGTTCGGCCAGATACGCTGGATGCCCATTTCCAGCGTGAAGACGATTCCCACCAGCACCAGGAGTGAGCCCCAGACCACCAGCTTGCCGATGCCGAATCGGTCGATCGCGGCCAGGTACAGGAGATAGACAATGACAAGGGCAGCGAGCACGCCCATGACGGCCAGGG
The DNA here is from genome assembly GCA_041563675.1 of Nitrospiraceae bacterium. GTDB lineage: Bacteria > Nitrospirota > Nitrospiria > Nitrospirales > Nitrospiraceae > JBFGRM01. The sequence goes on from JBFGRM010000207.1 coordinate 3,746, forward strand.
CTTTCCTCCACGTGGTCTGGAGCACCTGATCCTTCAGCACACGCCGGCCATCGATGAAGGTTTGATTTCTGAACCCCAACACGATCATGTAGACCGCCATGATCAATCCGATGACGACGAGAATGATGTGAAAGGTCAGCAGCGGGATGAACACATTGTCGTAGAGGGACTGCGGGCCGCCGAAGCCTTCCTTGCCTTCAAACGCCAGCACGCCGAGCTGGCGGAAGAGATAGTAGCTGACGAAGAAGGCCTGCATGGAGACCATGCCGCCGAGCATCAGCCAGTGGTGGGGCGTCCCGCGAGTCTTCCTGGCTTGAAACCACCCGATGAGGAAGAGAACCGTGAAGAGCGTGGCCATGAACTGGCTCAGGTCCGCCCCGATGGTGGCATGGGTGCCCAGAAAACCGGGTTCTCGCAGCCATTCCGACATCAGCGATTCCTTTGCGGGTTTTTCACGACGCCTTCATTCCTTGAATGAC
>JBFGRM010000208.1:0-4153 GCA_041563675.1 Nitrospiraceae bacterium
CTGATAGCCGTTCTTGAGCACCATGCGGCCTACTTCCTGAAGAAGCAAAAGGCTGGCGATGTCCTTGTACCGTGGATCGGAACTGGGGAAATACATCCCCATGTCTCCCTTGCCCATCGCACCGAGCAAGGCGTCGCAGACCGCGTGGACGAGGGCGTCGGCGTCCGAATGACCCACCAGCCCCTTGGAATGCGGAATTTCAACCCCGCCCAGGATCAGCTTGCGACCCGAAGCCAAGGGATGGATGTCGTATCCGATTCCGATTCGCATAAATTCAGTAAGAAGTGAAAAGTGAAAAGTGAAAAGTGAAATGAACCAATCCTATGCTTCTCACTTTTCATTTCTCACTTTTCACTGCCCCTTCTCGCGGCCAACACGGCTTCTCCCATGACTAAATCCTCCGGCCTCGTCACCTTGATGTTGTCTCCACGCCCCTCCACGATGCCAACGGTGTGGCCGTACCGCTCGAGGAGCAGCGCATCATCGGTGGCCTGGACCCCCTCCGCCAACGCCTTCTCGTGCGCCTCTCGAAGCAAGCCCGCCCGGAAGGCCTGCGGCGTCTGCGCGAGCCAGAGCTGCTGCCGCTCCACGGTCCGCTGAATGAGCAGGTCCTCCGACGCCACCTTGACCGTATCCCGCATGGGAATGGCGACAATGGCGCCTCCCACCTCTCGGGCGCGCGCGACGACCCGCTCGATCATCTCCCCGGTCAGGAAGGGGCGGACGGCATCGTGCACCAGCGCCACATCCAGGTCGCCGCCGGCCGCCTGGAGGGCATGGCGGACCGAATCCTGCCGTCGCTCGCCACCCGCGACCACTTGGGTGACCTTGGCCAGCTTGTATCGTGACACGATGTCCGCTTGGCAGAGGTCGCGGTCCGGCTCAGGCACCGCGAGGATAATCTCGGAGATGACCGGGGAAGCCTGCAACACACGCAGTGAATGCACGAGGAGCGGAAGGCCGCCGAGGAGCATGAACTGCTTGGGGACCGCGCTCCCCATCCTGGCGCCTCGCCCGGCGGCCGGGACGAGCGCGACGACGCGTTTAACCACGTGCGACCTGGTACTCGAACTTCTCGGTCTCTTCGCGCAGCTTGGTGAAGATCATCCGCCCGGCGGTCGTTTGCAGCACGCTCGTCACGATGACGTCGACGTTTCGGCCGATGCAGCGTTTGGCGTTGTCGACCACGATCATCGTGCCGTCGTCCAGGTAGGCCACGCCCTGTCCGGCCTCCTTGCCCTCCTTCAGCACGAAGACGCGAATCGTCTCGCCGGGGAGCACCACCGGCCGCAGCGCATTGCAGAGCTCGTTGATGTTCAGCACCCGCACCCCTTGGAGCTCCGCCACCTTGTTGAGATTCAGATCGTTGGTAATGACCTTGGCCCCGACCTTCTTCGCCAGCAGCACGATTTTCGAATCGACCTCCCGTACCTGCGGGAAGTCGTCGTCGACGATGCGCACGTCGATATCGACCATCTTCTGGATCTTGTTGAGAATGTCGAGCCCGCGCCTCCCCCGGGCCCGCTTGAGCGAGTCGGAGGAATCCGCGATGTGCTGGAGCTCATTCAAGATGAATTGGGGCACGAGGAACGTGCCTTCCAGGAAGCCCGTCTCGCAGAGGTCGGACACCCGCCCGTCAATGATGACGCTCGTATCAAGGATCTTGCTATGAGGCCCATGCGCGCCTGCGGGTTCCATGACCTTTCCCGAACTCGCGATCCGCTCCTTCCCAAATCGGCTGCCGAGCACCGCACCGATATAGGGGGTGCCGATGATCAGCAGCAGCCCTGTCAGCTGCAGGGCGCTGGGATCGAGCGCAAACACCCCGGTGCCGACCCACTGCACCAGTCCCGCCAACGTGAGCCCGGCCCCCAAGCCGGCGAGCCCTCCGATGACTTTTCCGAACGGCAAGAGTTGCAAGCCGTACTCGGCCACCACGATCACGCCGCCGGTGATCGCGCCGAATGGAATCCAGAGCCAGGCTTCCAAGCCAAACGGCCCTTCCCCTCTCGAGAACAAAGCCACTCCCGCAAGGGCGCCAATGAGCACCGCAAATATGCGTCTCACCATAGACGTACCCTCCTTTTGGGGGGGATCTTAGCATGAGTTCGCTGAAGTGTCACATTGAAGTCGGGAATGCGACAGGGGCGGCGGAGGGGGGAACCTGTGAGGATGGCGCCTGTCCGGTTCAGCCGGCACGAGCCACGCGTTTGGGCTGCTCCCCGATCTGCACGGGGACGCGTTGGAGCTGGCCTCTTCGGAGAACCGTCAGCGAGACCTGCCGCCCGACCTCCGTCACGGCCACCAGGTTCCGGAGCTGGGTCGCGTTCTCGACCTCTTTCCCTTCGAACCCGAGAATGACGTCCCCGGGCTGGAGGCCGGCACGCTGGGCCGGGCTGTCGTTGAGGATATCGCTCACGAGGACGCCCTTCGGCTCCGCCGCGCCGAGTTGCGCCGCAAGGTCGGGCGTCACATCCTGGATGGAGACGCCCAGCCACCCCCGCACGACCCGGCCCGTGGTCACCAACTGCTCGAGAATGATGCGCGCCATATTGCTGGGCACCGCGAATCCGATCCCCATGTTTCCGCCACTCCGGCTGAAAATGGCCGTATTGATGCCGACCACTTCGCCCCGCGCGTTGACGAGCGGCCCCCCGGAGTTGCCCGGATTGATCGCGGCATCGGTCTGGATGAAATCCTCATATTCGGCGATCCCCATTCTGGCCCGGCCGACCGCGCTCACAATGCCCATGGTCACCGTCTGGTTCAACCCGAATGGATTGCCGACCGCCAGCACGTATTCGCCGACCTCCAGTCGATCCGAATCCGCCCACGGGATGGTGGGCAGCCCCTCCGCCTCTATTTTGACCACGGCGAGATCACTCTTCGGGTCCGTTCCGATGAGGCGCGCGGTGAACTCGGACCGATCCGCGAGCAGCACTTTGATCTCGTCCGCCTCACCCACGACGTGGTGGTTGGTGACGATGATCCCGGAGGGGCCGACGATCACCCCCGATCCAAGCCCACGGTCCCGTGGGATTCGCCGCTCGTCGGGATCCTCGAACCGTTTCATGAATTCGTCACCGAAGAACCGACGGAAGGACGGGTCGTCCGAGAAGCCATGAAAGCCGGCGGAATCGCCGGAGCGTCGGCTCACGATATTCACGACGGCCGGCATGACCGCCTTGGCGACGGGCACGAAGTCCTGCGTCCGTCCGGCGGGCAGCGAGACGGGAGCCGGCGCCGTGAGCGTCACCCTGGCCGGAGTCGCCTCCGGCTTGGGCACCGCGTGGCCGAACGGCGTCCAGTCGAGATTGGCCGCCAGCACGAGGCCGATGAGGACTCCCGCGCCCAACAACACCACGCCGACCAGGAAAGCCCGGCCGGATTGTGCTGTGCGGTCGTGCGTCGACATCTCGTTCAGCTGCATGTGGGAGTTTGCCTTCATTCCTGCTTCTGTTCCGTCATTCCCGCGAAAGCGGGAATCCACGATAACACGGCAATGCCTGGATGCCCGCTTCCGCGGGCATGACGGAGAAAGAAAGGATGACTCAGTTAGGGAATCTCCCCCGCGTAAATCCCCATCACGGTCTGGAGGAATTTCACAGCTTCCGCCTTGGGGCGCTGGAACGAGTTGCGACCGATGATCGAGCCGAACCCGCCGCCGTCGCGGATCGCCCGCGCCTCCTCAAAGATGTTCTTGTCATCGACCTTGGCGCCGCCCGAGAAAATCACGATCCGACGACCGTCGAATGCGCTCTGCACCACGTGCCGCACCCGTTCCGGCAGCGTTTTGACCGGAACTTGCTCGGCGTCGTAGACCTTTTTTGCCGCCGCCTGCTCGATATGTGCGCTGGGCAGCTTGACCTTGATGATATGCGCCCCGAGCTGGGCCGCGATCTGCGCCGCATAGGCGACGATGTCGATTGCGGTCTCGACTTCTTTGCTCAGCCCCGACCCGCGCGGGTAGGACCAGACGACGACGGCAAGACCGTAGGCTTTGGCCTCCTCAGCGAGCTCGCGCAGTTGCTGGTACATGGCCCGGGAATTGGACGATCCCGGATAGATCGTGAACCCGATGGCCGAGCAGCCCAGCCTGAGCGCGTCCTTGACGCTGCCGGTGACGGCTGGCATCGGATCTTTGCTCTCAAAG
>JBFGRM010000209.1:0-4153 GCA_041563675.1 Nitrospiraceae bacterium
CCGGTCAGCATGGCCATCTGTCCCCTCCTCATGGTATCTCCACGTCATCGCGGTCTTCGCGGGGGCGAGTTGTGTGGACCCTCGTCAGGCCCCCGACGCGGCGCTCGTCCCACCTCGTTGCGCTCGATGGCTTCGGCCTCGAGCTGAAAACACTGTCGTCCGGACCCGTGGGCCCAGAGGTTCCCTGCCGGGTCCGGGGAGGTCGCCTCGGTCTCCCGCTCGAACCTCGCGCACACTTCATAGCGGATGCTGTCCAGCGGTTGGTAGCCGTACTCCGAGCCGCCGGGGTCACCGGTGCTGATCGTCACGCCGGGCTCGGCGTTCAGTTCGTCCAGCGACCCCGGCAGCCGCGCGTGGCGCGTCCAGTAGAGATCGGTGGCGGCTACGATGGCTTGCAGGTCCGCCACGCGCCGCCGGTCGACCCGACGCGCGCGCTCCTCGCTCGGCGAGCCGAGGACCACGAGTCCGGCCACCACCGCCGTGACGACCGCCACCACCGACGCTCCCAACAGCACCGATCCGGGCGGGAGTTTCATTCGGGGACCTCCTCCTTCCGGAGGTCCCGGCGGAAGTACCCGAACACCGATCCAGCGATGACGCCGACCGTGAGCACCTTCAGCAGGAACCGTATCGTCACTTCACCGCCCAGCAGGTTGTAGACGATGCTCGTCACGTCGCCAATCAGGATGCCCGCGGCCACGAACAGGGTCAGGTACGTCAGCCACCGCCGTACCTTGGAGAGCCGTCGGACGGGCTCGCGCCGCAGCGCCCGTTCGTTCGTCCATGCGACGAAGAGGAAGACGGGAAACGCCGCGACCAGCAGCGAGATCGCCCACCGGATCGCCTCTCGACTCCTCTCCAAAGCGAGCACCGGATCCACGGCGGGGTCCGGGAACGCTCGCTCGATGAACTGGAAGACGAGGCCCCCCAGATTGAACGCGCTGACGTACAGCGTCGTGAAGAGCACGAGGTAGATGAACGCCTCGCGGGCGAAGAGGTAGGGTTTTGGACGCGGGACCGCGATGGGAAACTCGACGTCGGCGAACCTCCCCAGGGCGACCCGAACCTGGTCGCGGGGCCACCCGGCCTGGGAGAGGACCTCCTCGAGGCGCTCGCGCGGCAGGCCCCGGTCGAGGCCTTCCTTCAGAAACCCGGACAGCTCTTGGTTGAGGGCCATGGCTCGAGCTCCCTGCGTGTTGACGGTGTCAACATACACCCGAATGTTGACAATGTCAACACCTTCGGCGATTTTTACGCATGACCACCGCAGCCAGGGCGTACCATCACGGGGACCTGCGGGCGGCCCTGCTCGACGAAGCCGCCGCCATGATTGCCGAGGGAGGAGCCGCCAGCCTGACGATGCGGGCGATCGGCGAGCGCCTGGGCGTATCGCGGGCCGCAGCCTATCGTCACTTCGCGGACAAGACCGCGCTCCTGGTGGCGGTGGCCGGCGCGGGGTTCAGCCGTCTCGGCAGCCGTCTGCAAGCGGTGGACGCGGGCGCGCGCGGGTCCAGCCTCGAGCGGCTGCGGCGTCTGGGTGCGGAGTACGTCCGCTTCGCCGTCGAGAATCCGGCGCACTACCGCTTGATGTACGGCAAAGAGGCGCTCACGCGCGAAGACATCCCCGAGCTCCGGGAGGCCGCCAACGCCATCTTCGAGCAAATGGTCGCCGTGATCGAGGCCCACCAGCGGAGCGGCGGGCTCAAACGGCAGGATCCGCGCGCGCAGGCCTACGTGGCCTGGAGCGCGCTGCACGGGCTGGCGTCACTGTGGATCGAGGGACAGATCCAGGCCACCGATGACATCGATGGGCTCATCCGGCAGACCACGCGAACCCTGCTGGACGGAATGCGCGCTCGCCGCCGGGGAGCGTAAGCGGAGGTACGGCGTTCCTTAGGGAAGACCTGGAGCCGCTCGCGTCTGCTTCGCCCCGAATCGGGTATTGTCGACTTCTCCAAAGCTCGACAAAATGACTCGGGAAGCCGTCGACTCTCACCGGAACCTCACCGTCATTGTCAACTCGCTATGTGCAGCGTTAACGTTGAGCCACTGGTGGCCCTCGTGCCCCCGCCGCCGCAGTAGACGCCCCCTAGGACGCCCGCCCGACGACGAGAACCGCTGAGCCACCGACAACAGTCTCTTTTCCAGCGGAATTCTACCGCGCTCGACGCTGAGTTTGGGCGAAGGCGCGGGCCCGGCACCGGAGCATCGTTATGCGCCGCAGTCTACTGCTCGTTGCCGCATTCGCCGTTGCGACGTCGGCTTGTGCGGCCAACACGCATTTAGGTCGGGTGGATCTGGGGACTCGCGTTCGCATCTCGGCACCGGACGTTTCCTCGGATCGGCTGGTCGGGGAAGTCGCTTCTCTGGGCCCCGACACGGTGGCCGTGAGGCTCGACGAGAGCTTGGCCTTGCAAATCGTTCCCCTCGTCTCGGTGGAGCGGATCGAGCTCAGTCGCGGATTCATGAGGGGAAGCCCGGTTCTTGTCTTGGCCGGCGCCGCCATTGGTACTGGCGTGGGTGTCGCCGTGGTCGTCGACGTCTTGTCGGAGGACTGCGATCCGAATGCTCCGTTTGGCGAGCTCTGCGGCCTGAACACGCTGGCATGGTTGACGATTCCCACGTTCGGGGGCCTCGGAGCATTCGCGGGCTGGCTCGTGGGGCAGCCCTTTACGTCCGAGCGCTGGAGGCAAGTCCCCCTTGACCGGCTCCGGGTGGGGTTCGCACCGCAACCTGACGGGCGGTTCGCCATCGGAGCATCGGTCAGGTTCTGAGGAAGGCGATGTGCGGCAAGGCTGTGTTACCGCTGGTTTCGAGTGAGATCCTCCTTGGCGGCAACCTTGTGGGGCGCTGACTGCCCGGGAGGGGGCCCGTACCATGTGGCACATGACGGATGCTTGACGCTCCAACGTCATCTTGCGGTCCAGAGCGATACGAATCCGAAAGATGCCGCCGAAAAGAGGATGCTATGTGGAGCCGCTGGCCAAGTGTCTTGATGCTCGCCCTGGTTCACTCGCTTGGCGGATGCACATTGATGGGGTATACGACGGGCGCAGTTATGGATGCCGGCAACAAGCGGGTCATCGCGCCGGACAGTCTACCGGTCCTCCAGCCTGGAGCGCAGATCGAGGTAAAGCTGCGTGACAGCACCGAGATGGCCGGCACCTACCGCGGGATCGAGCCGCTCCCGGCCGATGAATACGCGGAGCGTTATACCAGGTATCGGGCAGAAGTCATGCCGCGCGTGTCTCTCCCGGCATTGAATGACACGGTGGTCGTTGCGCTCGTATCGGGTGAGGATCGGCGGGGGAGGTTTCTTGGCTTCGATCCCGGAGCGGTCGTGGTGGAATCCACAGACGCTACGGTCATCGTGTCTCTTTGGGCGGTTGCGCAGCTCTCAGCGGCCAGCGGGTCAACGATCGATGGCGAAATACTGGCCCTCCTTTCAGAACAAAGCACCACTCCATTGCGATCGGCCCTGTCCCTCGAGCTCCCGAAGCGCCGCAGAACCAGAAAACAGGAGCCGTCCCGACGCATCGCACTGGACCAGATTGCCACCATCGAGGTTCGGCCAACCAGTGCCAGACTCACAGGTGCAGCGGGCGGCGCCATCATTGACGTGGCTGTCCTCATCGCCTTGGTCGTGTGTGCGGCGAGTGACTGCTTCAACGTTGGGTTGTGAGCGCCTCAACGGCTGGGGCTGCTCTATGCGTGGGGCGGCGTGCTTGGAACGGGGAAGGCCTGCTCCCGAGGGTTGGGTGGAGCATGACAGCACCGGCATACATCAGCTTCTGAGAAACAGACCATGCGAAGCCTCGTCGCCGCATTCCTGATCCCGCTGCTCGCCACCCTTCCCGTCACTCAGGTTCTGGCCCAAGCAACGCAGGGAGATCCTCAGGTCCCGCAGACGAGCGACGTAATGGTTCTTCTCCGCGTTCCCGCGGTAGACTCAAACACGGTGGTGTTGCTGGCACCGGGAAACGTTACGTTCCTACCCGCTACAGATTCCCTCCAGGTACTCGAGCCGCCAACGCGCACAGGAATCTCCGAGGGCGAGAAGATCGCCTTGGTCGCACTGGCTATCATTGCCGTTGCTGCGGCCGTCATCGCCGTCGTTCGGGCCTCTGGTCAGGAATGCTGTCGGGGCGGATCC
>JBFGRM010000210.1:0-4142 GCA_041563675.1 Nitrospiraceae bacterium
AGAGGCTAGCTTCTTAACCAGCCTATCCCTGCTTTTCTTGGTCGACTATTGGTTAGATACCTTACGGTCCGTCGCTCGATTGTCAGGGGGCCGACTCTCATTCCGTCATTCCCGCGAACGCGGGAATCCAGCCTGTCTCTTCCGTCATTCCTGCGCAAGCAGGAATCCAGGCCCCACGCTCTGCGGTGTCTGGGCCGAGACTAAAAGATGGATGCCTGCTTCCGCAGGCATGACGGAAAAACCCAATTATGCCTTCATTTCTTGCGGAGTACGCCCTCGTACAGCGCTTTCGTTTGCTCCGCGATGACCGACCAGCTGAACATCCGCTCGGCGCGTTCCCGGCCGGCCTGGGCGAAGCGGTCGCGCATGCCGCGATCGGCCATCAGCCGGTTGATCGGCGTCGCCAGGTCCCGTGAAAACTTGGCCGGGCTCAGCGGCGTGTAGGGGGGCTCTTGGACCTGCTGGAGCGGGACCAGGAAGCCGGTGTCTCCGTCCACCACGACCTCCGGAATGCCGCCCACCGCGGAGGCCACGACCGCCGTCTCGCAAGCCATCGCCTCCAGGTTGATGATGCCGAAAGGCTCGTAAATAGATGGACAGCAAAAGACGGCGGCGTGGGAATAGAGCTGGATGACGCTCTTCTTGTCGAGCATCTCGCGGATCCAGATGACCCCCTTGCGCTTGGCCGACACCTCGGCCACGGCCGCCTCCATCTCGGTCGCGATCTCCGCGGTATCCGGCGCCCCGGCGCAGAGCACGACCTGGAAGTCGGGATCCATATACTCGATCGCGCGGACGAGATAAATGATGCCCTTTTGGCGCGTGATGCGCCCGACAAACAACAGATACGGCTGCGACGGATCCACCCCGAAGCGCTTGAGGACGTCGGTCGCGGCGACTTTGCGGTACTCGGTGGGATCAATCCCGTTGTAAAGGACTTTGACGCGTTCCTCGGGAACCCGAAAATGCTGGAGGATGTCCTTCTTGGTCCCGTGCGACACGGCGATGATGGCGTCCGCCATCTCGAGCGCCGTCCGCTCCACCCAGAGGGAACAATCGTACCCCCCGGCGAGCTGCTCCCGTTTCCACGGGCGCAACGGCTCCAGCGAGTGGGTGGTGATGACGAGGGGAAGCCCGTAGTTCATCTTGGCAAGGATGCCGCCGAGGTGCGTGTACCACGTGTGGCAATGCACGAGGTCGGCGTCGACCCCGAACGTGTTGAAGTCCAGGCCCCGCTGGGCCGACCCGAAGACGGAGTGCAGCGGTTTCGGGGCGCCGTAGCCGCTCTTGTCGAGCCCAAAGCCCCTGACGTGCAGGTTCGGCTGCGTGACGTGCTGATCCCCGAAGCAGCGCACCTCCACGGGCATCAGCTTCGCCAGCTCGCGGCTCAAGTATTCGACATGAACGCCGGCACCGCCGTAGGTGTAGGGCGGATACTCGTTCGTCATGATGAGCACTTTCATGGGGACTCCTCTGGTGGCCCCTGGCCCGGCGTTGCAGGGCGGGGAGCGTCTCTGGGGCGTAATTCACCATAATGGAAATCCAGAGGAGACGCAACGAACATCTCCCCGCGGGGAGAGCGCCCCATGGTGGACATTGCGCTATTAAAATTGAGGACTTGTGAAATCAGGCCAGGTCCTTGGCTCCGAAATCGCCGGGTCCTCCATTATATAGAGGAGAGGGCCGAAGGGAGTGATTCACCGGCTATACTTTCATGAAGGCCTCGAGGGGAGAGGTCTGTATGGGCAGGGGCGGAAGTGGCACCGGCGGTCCAGGGACCGTCGCCGGGAGCCCGGGACTCCGGAAGGGGATCAGGTTTGATCGGGGAGGTCACTCAAGTTCACGCGGCGCCGGCGGCCTCGGTGGCCCTCTGCCGCTATTGCCGCGCCAAGCTGAACGCCTTCTACTACTTCTGCACCGCCTGCGGCACCCCCTACAAGGCCATCGAGGCGGTCGTGCCCGCCGCCAGCCCCCGCCCCCTGTCGGAAGGGGAGCTCGTCACCCTCAAGGCGCCCGGGGTCGCCCCGCTCTTCTGGACGTATTTCGCGGTCGTGTTGGGCGCCGCGATCTTCTCCTTCGTCCTCTTTCGCGAGCGTCGCCCGGACCTGCAGCTGTTTCTCAATGACGTGGCGATCCTCGTGACGACCGCCGCCTTTGCGCTGGTCTACTGGCGGTCGCTGGCCGTGCAGCTCAAGCGCATCGGCTTCGACCACGCCGCCGCGTTCCTGGCCCTGGCGCTGCTGCCGGTCGCCCTGGCGGTGAACTTCGGGTACCACTCGTTCTTGACGGACACGCTCGGCTTGCGCGAGTCGCACTTCCTCGAACGCCTGCGCGGGCTTGGTATCAGCGAGGCGACGCTAATCGTGTCGTTCTGTCTCTTCCCCGCGGTGACGGAGGAGATCGCCTTTCGGGGGCTGGTGCAGCACTGGCTCCAGACGGCGATTCAGCCCTGGCGCGCGGTGGTCTTTGCGTCCTTTTTGTTCACGGTCCTGCACTTCAGCATCCTGAGCTTCCCGATCCTCTTCGGGATCGGCCTGTTGCTCGGCTGGGCGAAGTGGAAAACGAACAGCCTGTATCCGTCGATGGTGATTCATTTCCTCCATAACTACATCGTGATCACGTACTGGTGAGGGTCGGCGCATGGATGTGATGAACGGAGCCTGCACGACGGTCATAAGGCGTGGCAACGGCCAGGAGGAATCCTTAACGTGAGCAGCTATTTCACGCTCAAGATGCTGATCGCGGTCATCTGCGGGGGGATCGCGGCCATGATCGCCAGCCACAAGGGACGGAACGCCGCGGGCTGGTTCTTCGGCGGATTTTTTCTCCAACTGATCGGCATCATCATCGTCGCGGTGCTGCCGAACCTCAATGATAAAAAGGCGGAGCGCGAGCGCCTCGAGAGGGAAAATCGCCTCCTCCGCGAGCGGCTCCACCAGGAGCAGGTGAAGAGCGAGGCCTTCAGGCAGCACGCGACGAAGCGGCTGGATCTCCACGACGAGAGCCTTGGGATCGACACCCGCGAGGCCGCTCCGCCCCTGCCGACGCCCGAGGACGAGTTGCTCGCGTTGCCGGGTGTGGCAACCGCGGAGGCGGGGCAGAACGGCGAGACGGCGGGAGCGTCGTCGGGCGAGGTCAAGCGCGGATTGATGGCGCAGGTGCTCCAGCCGGGCCGGTCGTGGCATTATGAAGCGAACGGCGGCACCATCGGGCCGATCCCGGAAGAGGAGCTGATCCACAAGTTCCAAGCCGGGGAGCTGGACGCCTCGACGCTCGTCTGGAGCTATGATCTCGATGACTGGAAGGCGGCGGATCAAGTGCCGGCGCTCAAACCCTTTGTGATGTCATGAAAGACAAGATCGAAGGCACCCTCACCCTCGACGGCCTGATCGAAGGCAAGGTTCACGGCAACGGCGACCTGGAGGCCAGGCTCCAGGAGTGGACGACCTTCATGGGATCGGTGGGCCTACGCTTCAATCTCGAGGTGTCGGGCAACACGTTCAGCATCCTGCCCGATGCGGGACCCTTCCAGACGGCCAGCGTCGGCGGGGCGCCCGATCGGGTGATCGCGGACACGCTGGGGCAGCTGGTCGGGCTGTTCCCTCCCGAGCAACGGCGCGGTATCTTCTCGACGCTGCGGAGCGCCGAGATTCGCAAGGGACAGGAAGTCCAGGCCGTCTATCCCGTCGGGCCCGACGGGTCCATCCAGGTACAAACCCGCGTCGTCGACGCGAAGACGATCGCGCCGGAGTCGCCCCTCCCGATACGCGAGAAGCTCAAGATGGCCGCCATCGGGTTGGTCGGGGCCGCGGCGCTCCTCGGCGTGCTGTCGCTCTTCCTGGACTTCCCGAGCATGATTCGCCAGGTCGCCGACACCGTCCGGCCGCTCGATCCGGCCGACATCACGATCCAGGTTCAGGCTTACGAGGACTATCTGACGGTCGAACGCGTCGCGATCGATCCCCGCGATGATGTGTTGCTCCTCGGCATCCAGCGCTCCGATCGGTATCCCACGAGTCCGGCAAAGGCCGCGAGGCTCCTGAGGGAAGTCGGCCCCGATGACCTCACCGGCCGTCTCGCGCTCGAGGCGTTGGTCCGGGGCTACGTCCGCTGTGAGCTGTTCGATCGGGAGGGCCGGTTCG
>JBFGRM010000211.1:0-4106 GCA_041563675.1 Nitrospiraceae bacterium
GATCCGAAAGGGTTCCGCCGTGCTGGCCTCATGAACATCGCCCGGCTCAGGTGGAAGGCGGCCAGCGAGCACCGGGAGCTGGCGGCCATGCACCGCAAGGAGGCGGAGCGATTGCAAGAGCTCGCCCGCTAAACGGGCGCTTGCCCCGACAGAAGACCTTCACCTAACCCTCGACCGTGCTTTTTCCAGCGCTTGATGGGTATGTTCGTCGGGAGGTGAACCTGACCGAAATCACTGCGTAGATTGACGCCGCCTTGCAGGCATCTTGAGGAGCTGGCGTGTATTGAGGACGAGTGCGGCGGGTTTGCTCTTACAGAAACCGGCCTGACCGCGGACCAGCGGCCGGGCCGGTTTGCTATCAACAGCCGTCAGCCGTTCGAGCAGTAGGTCTGCTCCAAGGGTGGAGAGCCGACTTGCTCGACATCGGCGGCAAAATCGGAGAGCTCACTGTCCCCGGTCTTCCAGACGTGAATGCACCGTGCCTCAAGAAAGGGCATAGTTCTGGTCAGGCCGGCCAAAGTGATCATGCTCGTCGTGCCCTTCACGGCTCCTGCTACGACAAATACGTTGCCGTGCCATCGGCCCATGGGATCCAACTGACCCGGGTAGAGAAGCTGAAAGCGCTGGGGCTCCCCCTGCGGCGCAGGCCCGGGGCCGTTCTGGCCCGGCTCCGGAAAGGGGAGCCATTCCGCGGTGATCATGGTCCCCTCATTGGTGGTTTCGACGCTGACCATTCTGCCGGCCAGCTGAATCGCACGCCCCTGATAGGTATCGGGCTTGGCGACCAAGACGCCGAACTCCTTGGAAGCCTTGAGAGTGACGGCCCCGTTCGTTGGGAACGTCGGTCCGGAGGCGCATCCTTGCGCGACGAACACGAGGAGGGCGGGCGGGAGCAGCATCTTTAGACATCTCATCTCGGCCTCCTTCATCCTCAAAACCGTCGCCTGACACTCATAGGCATCTCGCTGAGTTGGCCGCCGCCGCACCGTTCTCATGTTCTTATAGCATCCGACTCACAATGCTACGCTCAACCTCAGCTGTGCGCAAGCATCGAGTTTCGCCACCCTATCCGGAGACATTCGGCATTGGTCACCGGCGCTTGCTTCTGCATGCCGGTCGATGGCACATATTGCACGTCTTCCCGACAAGGTTCCAACGACCAGACAATCGCTCGAAGGCAGGAGGACAACGATGAACAGCGTGGTGCGTGTCACGTCAGTCCTTCTCACCCTGTCGCTCGCGAGCTGCGCAGGCCAGGAGCATCTCTTAACCGTCAAGGTGTATGAAAGTCAGAACCAAGTAGTCCGCCTCCAAGCCATCCCCGAGGCGACCACCAGCGGGGGCTATACTCACCCCGCTTTGCTCTCGGAAGAGCAGATCGCGAGGATCCTTCAGGGACTCCGTGTGGAGAAGAATACCTCACCCGTCCCGCTCGTCCTTCAGGGGGGAAGCGGATACTCTCAAACGGTCCGGGCTTTCAGCGAAGCGGAGGTCCGGTTCTTCGCGCCCCTCCTCGCCAAGGGACTGGCCCAGGCGACGCCGGAAGAGCTTGTGACCTTTTTTGAGACGGCCGAAATCTCCCCGACGCAGCGGGTCGTCACCTCGGGCGCGGTCCTGGTGCGCGGCGAGGTGTTCCACATTCTGATCAGCAATCACCTGGTCAAGAAAGACATTTGGATCGACGCCGAGCTCTACGAGGCTCCTTACCGCCTGCGTCCTCTATGGCCTATCGAGCAAGGAACTGAACCGGGTCGGCTGCTCTTCGAGCCGAGCGCGTACATGGTCGAGAGCACGACGGACGAGCTGGGCCTTCGTGAGCTTACGACAGGCCTCCACCTTCGCGTTGGCGTTCGATTTCGAAATCTTCCGCGGGCCTCACATTCACAGCCCCGTACCCCATCGCCCTAGGTGTTGTCAGATGACTCGGCCTCACGTCCGCCACTGGCTCCGGATCAGCTCCGTCTTGGTCCTACCGCTCCTCCTCTGCGCCTGCGGGTCGGAGTTTTCCGTGACGCGAATGGACCTCGATCGCCATGCCCGTGACTTCCGTGATCATCTCGGGGCCGACCTTGTTGCCACCGCGACGGAGGACAATCGCAAGATCGAGGCGATCGCCGCCGAACTTGGCCTCGCCATGGGCAAACGAGTGGAGCACACGCCACTTCCGGATTATGACCAGAATCGTGACCTCTACGTCACGGCCACCAGGATCGCCGCTGAGAACTGGCTCGCCCTGGCCCGGCACTACGCGGCAAGGGGCCGCCCTTCTGACGCGCGAGCCACCTATCGAATGATCCTCGACGGCTACACCTCGCCCCGACATCGATCGATCCGGGACCAGGCCACAGAGGGCTTGCGCGAGCTTCACGCCCTCGAACGCCGTCCACCTTCGGATCAGACAATGGACAACGTCCCGCCACACTGAACGGCAGGTTTGGCCTACGCTGTGAGGAGGAACGGATCGGTCATCCTGGACGGGAAAGACGCAAGCGGCGGGTGGGTCACGCGAGAGGGTTGGCCCAAGGGTGTGGGCATGACGCGACTACTTGGATTTTCTGGCACAGAACGTATGGGCCAGGGCGTCGGGGTACTCCGCGTCCGGGTCTCGATTGACGGTATCTCCCCCAGTCTCCCAGACGCGCACACAGTCGGCACGGACGTAGAGGAGGTCTTTGTTGGTGCCGAACATATCCACGACCGTGTTTCTCGTGCCCTCCACTCTACCTTCCAGAATGAACTTGTTTCCCTTCCAGGTCGTGAAGGGGCTCTTGGGTTTGCCATGGAAATGAAAGACGAAATGACGGACCTGGTCCGATGACGCATCCATCGGGGCACTATCCAAACGAAAGCCGGTCGGGTAGGGCAGCCAACTGGCCAGCACATCGTAACCGTCCGCGGTGGGGTCGATCCTCTGTATGCGTCCCGCCACCCTGACCTCTGATCCTGAGTCGCCGGTCACCCTTGCGTCGAACTGAGAAAGGCTGGTGATCGCCCCGGCCGCGCCTTGCGGATAGGTGGAGGTTCCATTCTGCACGGACGCACATCCTGATACGAGCAGCAGACTCCCCGCGAGGCCGACCTTGAAAAGGTTCCTTCGCATGACGGCACGCCTCCCTGCGATAGCTCAATCGAACCTAGAACGACACATCCCATTGGAACCGAACTCGGTTCTCGGTCAACGCGCTCGTCCCTGGTTGGGCAAGCGTCACATAGGAGTAATCCACCGTCAGCTTGTTCCGATGGCCGGCGAAGAACCAGTTGATCACCGGCGTGAATTCCTGACGTTTATCTCCGGAGACACCGACATTGGGATCGACGAAGGCATAACGGAACGCGATTTCAAGCGGTTTGGGGACCGCCCTTACAATGTAGTGGGGAAAGTAGCCGACATTGAAATAGCTCCCCATTAGATTTGTTTTGGATGGAAGCGCGCCCCCAAACGACCCCGTGGCGGAACGGCCCGCATCCTTCACCTGCTTCCAGTGGTACTCGCTCTGGACAGAGAATCCGCGCCACTTGAAGGCGAGCTCG
This sequence comes from Nitrospiraceae bacterium, assembly GCA_041563675.1. GTDB lineage: Bacteria > Nitrospirota > Nitrospiria > Nitrospirales > Nitrospiraceae > JBFGRM01. The sequence continues at coordinate 3,532 of JBFGRM010000211.1, forward strand.
ACCATCTGCTGGTCTGTCCGGAACTGGCCGTCCGCGGCGATTGAATCCGGGGTGAAGTCAGCTCCCAGGCTCGTCGGCGTCGCAAGCGTGCCGCACCCGCTCGAGCTCCACCGGGTACAGTCGCCGATATTGGTCGCGCCGGCCCAGGCGATGCTGCCGGCGGGTCGCTCGTGATACTCGACGTCGCTCTGCGAGAACGCCAAATCCCGCCCGAGGAAATTCCACTGCACCCGGCCGTGATACATCATATTGGCATCGTCGTTTCGTTCACCCCGTCCCGAGCCCGTATACACACCCGCATAATACCAGCCGTCCGCCATGGTCCCCGGGAACACATGCCCGTAGAGCATCACGCCCATCTGCCGATCGATCGTAAATGGACTGTTCACGATTGACCGCTCGATGAACTGCTGCTTTCCCGATGAGTCGACCCGTTCCCGGTTGTAATTGATCTTCCATTGTCCGATTCGCAATTGCGCGAACTTGTACTTCTCCAGCATGATCCGCCAGTCGAGGAGTCGGGCTTCCGAGCCAGAGCTGCCGGCGCTCCTGACCGACTGCCAGTCGACCTCGAA
>JBFGRM010000212.1:0-4101 GCA_041563675.1 Nitrospiraceae bacterium
GCGGGCTTGGACAAGGACTATCTGGGCGAGATCACGATGTCCAAGGGCTACACCGTCGGGCTACTCGAGCAGGAACCGCAGCTCACGCCGGGCAAGACCGTGAAGGAGGTGGTGGAGGAGGGACGCGCCGAGTTGATCGGGCTGTTGCACGAGTACGAGGCGGTCAGCAACAAGCTTGGCGAGGAGGCCACCCCGGAGGAGATGGACAAGCTCCTGGAGAAACAGAGCAGCCTGCAGGAGAAGATCGAGGCCGCGAACGGCTGGGAGCTGGAGACGGAACTCGAGATCGCGATGGACGCCCTGCGCTGCCCGCCGCCCGATGCCAAAGTCGACGTCCTCTCGGGGGGTGAGCGGCGGCGTGTGGCGCTCTGCCGTTTGCTGATCCAGGAACCGGACATCCTCTTGCTCGACGAGCCGACCAACCACCTGGACGCGGAGTCGGTCCAGTGGCTGGAGCAGCACCTCCAACAATACGAGGGCACCGTGATCGCCGTGACGCACGACCGGTACTTTCTCGACAATGTCGCGGGGTGGATTCTCGAGCTCGATCGCGGGCACGGCATTCCGTTCAAGGGCAACTACTCGTCGTGGCTCGAGCAAAAACAGGCGCGGCTGGAGAAGGAGGAAAAGGCCGAATCGAAGCGGCGGAAGACGCTGGAGCGGGAGCTGGAATGGATCCGCATGTCCCCCAAGGGACGCCATGCCAAGGGCAAGGCCCGGATCACGCGCTACGAGGAGCTTGCCGGCGAGCAGCAGGAGCAGGCTGCCGAAGACCTCGAGATTTACATTCCGCCGGGCCCGCGCCTCGGCGAGCTCGTGCTCGAGGCCCAGAACTTGAGCAAGGCCTACGGTGACAAACTGCTCTACGAAAATCTGAGCTTCGCACTCCCGAGGGGGGGCATCGTCGGAGTGATCGGACCGAACGGGGCCGGCAAGACCACCCTCTTCAGGATCATCGTCGGGAAGGAGAAGCCGGATGCAGGTGTCTTGAAGACCGGCGAGACAGTCAAGATCGGCTATGTGGATCAAGATCGCTCCCTGGATCCCAAGAAGACCGTGTGGGAAGTGATCTCGGGCGGAAACGATACGTTGACGCTGGGCAAGAAAGAGGTCAACTCGCGCGCCTATTGCGGCAAGTTCAACTTCGGCGGCACGGATCAGCAGAAGAAAGTCAAGGATCTGTCGGGCGGCGAGCGCAACCGCGTGCATCTGGCGCGCATGCTCCGTGAAGGAGCGAATCTGCTGCTGCTCGACGAGCCGACTAACGACCTCGACGTCAACACGCTCCGGGCCCTGGAGGAAGGGCTTGAGGGATTCGGCGGCTGCTGCGTGATCAGCAGCCACGATCGGTGGTTTCTCGATAGGATCGCCACCCACATCCTGGCCTTCGAAGGTGACAGCGCGGTGGTGTGGTACGAGGGCAACTACTCCGAGTACGAAGCCGACCGGAGGAAGCGCTTGGGCAAGCAGGCGGACCAGCCGCACCGGATTCGGTACCGCAAGCTCACGAGGAATTGAGGCGCGCCACGATCGAGTCGCGAACAGACTTCGGTCGGAAACAAACCGTCGGCCTGTGGCTCGGCCCCCTGGCGGGCCTCGCCGTCTACCTCCTCCCCCTCTCGAATCTGACCGCTCCCGAACAAACTTTGGCCGCCCTCCTGACGTGGGTCGTGATCTTCTGGATCACCGAGCCCATTCCGCTGGCCGTCACCGCCCTGCTCGGATCCTCGGCCTGCGTGATCGCCGGGCTGGCGCCCATCAAGGACGTCTTTGCGAATTACGCTCACCCCATCATCTTTCTCTTCATCGGCAGCTTTCTGATCGCCGAGGCCCTGGTCGTGCACGGGGTGCACAAACGGATGGCGCTAGCCATCCTTTCCTTCTCTTGGGTGCAAGGAAAACCCTCACGCATCGCCCTCGCGGTTGCCCTGACGACGGCGCTCCTGTCCATGTGGATCAGCAACACGGCGGCGGCGGCCATCATGCTTCCGATCGTGCTCGGGGTGCTCGCGACGATCAAGGATACCGGCGGACAGGACGGACGGTACGAGACGGGCGTCATGCTTTTGATCGCCTACGGCGCGGGGGTGGGGGGCGTCGCCACGATCATCGGCACCCCGCCCAACTTGATCGGCGCGGGCTTTCTCGCCAATCAGGTCGACGTGAACCTGTCGTTCTTCCAATGGATGGCCCTGGGCCTTCCGATCTCGGCCGTGATGCTGGTCCTTGCCTACGTCCTCGTCATGAGGCTCCATCCGGCGCCGGAGGCGGGAGCGGAGTTGGAGGCGCGGGTCCGGGCGCAGCGAGCGGCGTTGGGGCCCTGGACCGCCGGCGAGAAGAACGCCTGCGTGGGGTTCGGCTTGGCGGTCGTGCTCTGGGTCGTCCCGGGCCTGTTTGCGGCGATCCTTGGCCCGGAGCACGACCTCGTCGGGTGGTTCAACCGGCATCTTCCCAAAGAGGTGGTGGCCGTCCTTGCCGGGGGCTTGCTGTTCCTGCTGCCGGTGGACCGCCGGGCGGGGGAGTTCACGCTGAGCTGGCGGGAGGCCACCAACATCAATTGGGGCACTATCTTATTGTTCGGGGGCGGGCTCTCCTTTGGATACCTGATGGTCAAGACGAACCTGGCCGCGACGGTCGGCGAGGGCATCGTCGGCTCGCTCGGCCTCGACACCGTCTGGGCCCTGACGGCCCTGGCGATCGGCGCCGCCCTCGTCCTCACCGAGCTGGCCTCGAACACGGCCGCCGCCAGCATGCTGGTGCCGGTCGTGATCGCGATCGCCACCTCCGCCGGCGTGTCCCCGATCCCGCCGACGCTGGCCGTGTGCATGGCGGCCAGCCTCGCCTTCGTCCTCCCCGTTTCGACGCCGCCCAATGCGATCGTCTACGGCACGGGATTGGTGCCCATCACCAAGATGGTCCGAGCCGGGCTGCTGCTGGACATCCTGGGCGGGATCCTCATCTGGGTCATGCTGCGGCTGCTCTGCCCGGCCCTGGGGTTGACATAGCGGGGCGCGGTCCCGGTGATAGAGAGGACCCCCGGATGACGCTCACCGTCGTTGAATTTCTGATGCTCAGCTGGCTCGTCGCGGCGCTGCTCATGGTACGCGCCTGGTTCTTTCAACGGCGCTACGAGAACGCCGCCATCGTGGATGTCGTCTGGTGCGGGACGTTGGCCGTGATGGTTTTGGTCGCCGCGCGGGCGACGGACGGGGATCCGGTCCGACGCGCTCTTGTGGCGGCGATGGTCGCCTGCTGGGGGTTCAGGCTGGCGTGGCACGTGCTGGCGGATCGCATCGTCGCCAAGTCCGAAGACGCACGCTATCGGGCGCTGCGCCGACGATGGGGCGCCCGGGGTAACCTCTATTTCTTCCTGGTGTTTCAAGCGGAGGCGCTCGGCCTCCCGTTGTTTCTACTGCCCGCGCTGGTCCTCATGGAGAACGCCCGGCCCTCCTTTTCGGCCTGGGAATGGGGCGGTGTGGCGCTCTACCTGCTGGCGATCGGCGGCGAGTGGGTGGCCGATCGGCAGTTGACGCGATTTCGGAACGATCCGGCCAACCGCGGCAGGACGTGCCGCACCGGGCTCTGGCGTTACTCCCGACATCCGAATTATTTTTTCGAGTCCCTTCACTGGTGGGTCTATGTCGTCATGGCTGTCGGCCTTCCCTACTGGTGGGTCACGCTCATCGCCCCCGTCCTCATGACGATCTCCTTGCTCTTCATCTCCGGCATTCCGCTTGCCGAGGTGCAGGCGCTCGCTTCGCGCGGGGAAGATTACCGAGACTATCAACGCACGACGAGCGCATTCATTCCCTGGTTTCCCAAGGACAGGAAACAGGTACAATGAGCGACCGGTCCGACTCGCCTGTGCCGACCCGTTGAGCGAAAGGAGTACGACGTATGAACATATCCTGGGGAACTTTGATCGTGGCAGCGGCAGGGCTCTTGATCACGGGAGCCTGCGCGGGCGACCACGAGAGGCAGGCTGCCGAGCAGGAGGATCTCGGGCGGGGGATCGTCGTCGGGACCGTCGGGGTGCAGCAGGAAGAGGCTGCGACAGCAGGCGTCACCCGCATGGTAGCGGGTGAGGTGTTGAAGATCGAA
>JBFGRM010000213.1:0-4061 GCA_041563675.1 Nitrospiraceae bacterium
AAGATCAGGTAGCTTTGCCAGCCATAGAAGAACAGCAGACGGGCGACTTTTCCCGCCGCCTCGGGGGTCAGGCCATAGAAAATGGTCACGACGCGCTCGGGGCGTGAGGGGTGCCGACAGGAGATCAGCAGGGCCTTGTCCAGCCCCCTGTAGGTCAGGCCGCCGACCGTGAAGGCGTCGTCCCGGAGCGACACGCCCGCGGGACATCCCGTCACAGCCCAGTCCACGGAGGGATTGAGCGCAGGCCCTCCCAGAAGAAGCAGGGACGCGTCCTCAGTCGACGCGTCGGAGCCGACCATCCGTTGGATCGCCTCCCCTTCCGACCGAGACAGGACGTGGCCGCCGAGGCTGTCGTAAGGCCCGCGCGCCGACTCGTCGCCCTCAGTCGGGGCCACCAGGGCACGTCCCCGGTCGGTCACGAACAGGTTCAGCATCGGAGGCAACTCTTCCCGCGGCAGCCGGCGGAACACGTGAAACTCGGGGTCGATCTGCAGCAGGGTCGGCTCTGCCGGCAGGGGCAGCCGGACCATCTGCATGCGCTGCTCCATCACGACCTCGTGCACGAGCGACCCCCCGCCTGCGAGGCGCATGACGACAGGGATGCGCAGGCGGTAGGCCCTCGCCTGACCCTGCTCGAGCTGCACCGTCAGGCTGTGCTGCCCCTGAGTCGTCCGCTCCGGCTTGGCCTCAACATGGCGGAGGATCAGCTCGGGAGCGCCCGGTCGTTCGACCCACTGGGAAAAGAACCATCGGAGATCCCGCCCGGCCGCGGCGCTGAATTCCCGCTCGAGATCCGGCCAGGCAGCATACCGTCCGAGGTATCGCTCCGCAAACGTCCGCAGGGCTGCCCAGAACGCGACATCCCCGATCTCACGCCGCAGCATGTGAAACACCATCGCGGCCTTCTGATAGCCGATGGCGTTGTCCTTCTGATCGGTCTTGTGGTGAAACGCGGCCACGGAATAGTCCTGATCGGGCCAGACGTACACGGCATACCCGACCTGCATGCGCCGGCGCTCCTCCAGGGCTTTCGTCGGCGGCCCATGCAACTCCTCATAGTAATAGTTGGCCAGGTAGGTCGTGAGCCCCTCCACCCAGTTGCCTTCTGTAAAATCATTGAACACGGCGTTACCCATCCAGGAATGGACGATCTCGTGCCCCAGCGCGTAGGGCTGGGTATAGTGGCGTCTGATTACCCGATTCCCGAGCAAGGTGAAGGAGGGCATGCCGAGCCCGCTTGGGAAAAAGTTCTCGACCACGGCGAACTTCGGGAAGGGATAGGGTCCGAGGAGGCGCGTGTACGTGTCCAGGTATCGTTCCGTGGCCGCGAGGTACTCTTCCGCCAACTCGTCGTCCTCCGGGAACAAGTACGTGGCCACCTCGATACCCTGCCACAAACGCTGGCGCTTCACGAATCGATTCGCCACGAGCGTCAGCGCTTCCGCCCGTGTCGACACCTCCCAGGTCGCCGTCCGACTGCCACCCGTGCTCTCCCGCGATACCTCACGACCCTGCGTGACGACCTCCCAGCCTTCCGGAACGGTGGCGCGCACGCGGTAGGTCGCGAGCGAGCCCGGGACATCGGGGTACCAGCGAGTCTCGGCGCTCAGGTACACACCCTCCTCGCCGATGTGCCCGGACGTCTCACTGGGAGTGGTAAAGCGGAGGTGGCGTGCCGCTTGCGGCGGATCGTCGATGACGCCCCCGTAATCAAGCTCCACGATCAGCGTCCGGCCGGATCGCAGCGGAGTGGGCAGGGCGATTACAATGGAGGAGAAAGGATCATGGCCCGGGTCGGGCGGGTTCACGGTGTATGACAGCGGTGTCACACCGTTCCCATCGGAGCCGACGACTCGGCTAATCGTCAGGCGGGGGCTCAGGAGGAGCGTGATGTGCGCGACATCGCCCCCGTCACGTGTGAGCGTGATGCGGTCGCGGGCAACGAGACCATGGATGGAGGGAGACAACTCAACGGCGAGGTCGTGCGAGAGCACCGTGACTGATCCAGGGCCCGCGGGTCTCTCGGATTCGGACGGGGTGAGCGAGGAGCAGCCAGCGGCGGTCGCGCCGGCGACGATGCCGAGGAACCCGATGAGCACCACCTGCGTCTTCATGCGGACCGGATGAGTCACACGTTTGCGGCGATCGCCCCTTCGAGACAGGGCACGGGGCGCAGTTTACGGACCGGATCCGGCCGATCATAACACAGGCGTGGAGGGCCGAGCGTTAGCCGTCCTTGGCAAACAGGGCGTCGACAAAGGCATCCGCATGAAAATCCTGCAGGTCTTCAGCGCGTTCCCCGACGCCGATGAGGCGCATCGGGATCCTGAGCTCCCGTCCGATAGCGACCACGACCCCTCCGCGCGCCGTGCCGTCCAGCTTGGTCAGCGCCAGGCCCGTCACCCCGACCGCCTCCCGGAACTGCTTGGCCTGCGACAGCGCGTTCTGGCCGACCGTGGCGTCGAGGATGAGCAGGACCTCGTGCGGCGCGCCCGGCATCTCGCGGGCGAGGACCCGATGCATTTTCCTCAACTCGTCCATCAAATTGACTTTGGTGTGCAGACGCCCGGCGGTGTCGATGAGCACGACGTCCGCGCCTCGAGCCCGCGCGGCCACCATGCCGTCGAAGACGACGGCCGAAGGGTCTGCGCCGTGCTGGTGCCTGATGCAGTCGACCCCGATCCGCTGCGCCCAGATCTCCAGTTGCTCGATGGCCGCGGCGCGAAAGGTATCGGCCGCCACCAGCATCGGCCTGTTCCCTCGCTGGGCCATGCGCTGCGCCAGCTTGGCCAGGGTCGTGGTCTTTCCCACCCCGTTGACCCCCACCGCGAGAATGACGAAGGGGCGAGGCCCCTTGTCGATCAGGGCATCCAGCGATTCCCCCTCGCAGGGGCGCAGCTCCTCGAGGATCGTCTCCTTGAGGACGGTCAGCAGTCGCGGCCCCGCCTCGCTGCCGGATGCGCCGGCACGACGAGCCTGTTCCCGGAACCGCTCCATGAGGTCCCCGACGGTCCGCACGCCCAGATCCGCGGCGAGCAAGGCCTCCTCGAGCTCCTCCAACACCACTGGTTCCGGTCCGCGACCAACGAGGCGGTCGACGGAGACCCTGACCTGCTCCCGCGTCTTCGCCAGGCCTTGCTTGAGACGATCAAGCCAACTCATGGAAATCCGTGACAGGTGCCTCTTCTGTCATGCCTGCGGAGGCAGGCATCCATCTGTTCTCTTACGCTGTTTTCTTACGCTGTTCTCTTGCGCGAAGCGTGGATTCCCTCTTTCGCGGGAATGACGAAAGGGGATCCCACTCCCCCGTTACGCTTCACGGTCTTTGAACAGCTTGGGTATTCGACCGAGCCTGCGCATGATTGCGCGTTGTTTTCGTGACATCCTCTCAGCGTCGCGCGCGCTCCGCTCGTGATCATACCCACAGAGGTGCAGGACACCGTGCACCAGGAGGACCGCGACCTCCTGCTCGAGCCGGTGCTTGTGCGCGGCCGCCTGCCGGGCCGCCGTCGGCAACGAGATCACGATGTCTCCCAGCACGGCCGCCGCGGGGGGACTCGCCTCCCGCATGGAGAAGGCGAGCACATCGGTCGTGGTATCGCGACGCCGGTAGGTGCGGTTCAACCGACGCATGCGGCCGTCGCCGACAAACTCCAGGCTCAGCTCGGCGGCCGTCTCCCCGGCGGCCGTCAACACGGCCTGAGCCAGAGCCTTGATGGAGCGTGGAAGCGGGGCGGGGTGGCGAAGCCGGCTTCGCATCAGGACGGGCATCAGGAGCGAGCGCCCGTTCCCTGCCCGCCGGCACCCGGCGGGTCGGCGGTCCCCTCGGCTTCGGGTGCGGTGCGGCGGGCGCGCTTGCCGGATTCGCCGCGACCCGGTTGCGTCGCGCGATGCTTGTCATACGCCTTGACGATCTCCTGGACCAGCTTGTGGCGCACGACGTCGCGCTCGCTGAAGTAGATGAATTTGATGCCGTCGACACCCTCCAGGATGCCCCGGATCTCGACGAGGCCGGAGGTTCGGTCGGTGGGGAGGTCGACTTGCGTAATGTCGCCCGTCAC
>JBFGRM010000214.1:0-4055 GCA_041563675.1 Nitrospiraceae bacterium
AGTCTTCACCTGCTCGGGTCGGATGCCGACCCGAGCAGCCGAGCCGGCGGGCGCCGCAGGATCCAGGCTCTTCCCATCTCACTTCCTGATAGGGTCTCGGGACACCTGCGCTATTTCCTTCCTTTCTCAGGGCCATCGTGGTAGGCTGGGCCGTGTAGATGAAGCGTATCCCCACAATCTGCCTCCAGGCCCTCGCAGACAGAAAGCAGACCAGTTCTTCTCGGGAGTCAGTTGCAATGTGACGGTATTGGTGTCTTTGATCGGCGGCTGGCGGTAGGGCCCCGGTCGGGGTGCACATCCATAGGAGGTTCCCGTGCTTGTCTTTCTGATACACGTTCGCGACCCGCAGTTTTATGCCCTCCCGGCAAAGACGCGCGCCAAGAACGGTCATATTCGCGTGATGGGGTTTCCTCCCATCGGCATCATGTCGCTCTCGTCCGTGCTCAAACGCGCAGGCCATGAGTGTGTGATGTTCGACCAGGCGAATCCGGATACACCCAACGAGGTCATCATCGAGGAAATCAATCGGCGGCAGCCGGCCCTCGTCGGCTTGAGCTTCCTGAGCACGACCAGCTACCCGTACGCGAAGATCCTGGCCCGCCAGATCCGTACCGCCAACAAGAGGGTGAAGCTGGCGTTTGGCGGGGTCTTTGTCAGCCTCAGCGCCCAGTTGGTCAAGCTCCAGTGCCCGGAGGTGGACTTCGTCTGCCGTGGAGACGGGGAGCAGCTCATTCTGGATCTCCTTGAGCGCATGGATGATCCACAAGAAGTCGGCGGGCTCACGTGGGCCCGGGACGGCCGGGTTATTCACAACCCGAACCGGCCCATGGAGCGTGATCTCGATCAGTGGCCGTTCCCTGACCGGGAGAGCCTGCCGTTGGACTTCGTCGAATCCATGCCCCTCGACGTGCCGGCGGTGCTCTCCATGGAACGGTTCACGACCATGCAAACGTCGCGCGGGTGCCCCTGGCCCTGCGTCTTCTGCGACATTCCGATCTTCAACGAAGGGAAATGGCGGTCACGGAGCCCGCAGCATGTCGTTGACGAGTTCAAGCACCTCCAGGAGCTGGGCTACGGGTCCGTCTACTTCGTGGACGATCACTTCCTGCTGCAGCCCAAGCGCATCGAGGCCATCTGCAAGGGCCTCAACGACAATGACATCACCATCCAGTGGGGCTGTGAGGGGCGCGTGGACTCCGTGGCCCAGCACCTGTTTCCCGCGATGGCCAGAGCCCACTGCCGCACCCTCATGTTCGGCGTCGAGAGCGGCAGCCAGAAGGTGCTCGATCGGCTGAAAAAGGAGCAGACGTTGGCCGAGGTGGAGACGGCGGTCGCCAACGCCAAGCAGGCCGGCATCGAGATCGTGCACGGCTTCTTCGTGGTCGGCAATCCGGACGAGACGGTCGAGGACATGAAGGCCACGTTCGACTTCGCCTCGAAGCTCCCCCTGGATACCTTCGGCTTCAACCGGCTCTGTGTCTATCGCGGGACGCCGCTCTGGCAGGAGTACGTGAAACGCGGGCTGGTGAGCGAAGCGGCCGATTGGTACAAGTATTTCAAGTGTTCGGAGATCGACCCGACCTGCCTCCCCGGTGAAGTGATCAACGAGGTACGCCGCGTCGGGCTCAAGCGGTTGTTTCTGTACAAGCTGCTGCACTTTCCGGTTCAAACGTTCAAATTGCTGCGGCGGTTCCTGCGCTATATGCCGGTGCGGGATGTGGTCTATCTCATCATCAAGCCGTTCCTGGGGAAGACCAAAGGGGCGACCAAGGCGGAAGTGCTCTCCCGGGCCGTCGAGCACGGCGAGATGAAGGACGCGGCGGCGCAGTTGACGCAGCTGACCGACAAGGTGCTCGAACAGGTGCTGCAGGAGTCGAAAGCCGAGCGCCTTCGCATTCAGCGGGAAGCAGAGAGGACGCGGGAGTTGCCCGTCGTGTCCGCACGATAAACAGATACGCTCCGCTCACGCCGAGCTGCGAGGTCACGCCATGAAAAGCGCCGGGGTCTGCCCCGGCGCTTTTTTTGTGCCTGAGGGGGGCGAGAAGAGGGCTCGTGGAAACGACACGTTATTCGGGCGAGGCCAGGGAACCGAGGATATGGTAGCCGCCGTCCACGTAAATGACTTCGCCGGTCGTGCCGCGGCCCAAGGGGCTGACGAGGTAGAGCGCCGTGTCGCCGACCTCCGCCTGCTCGGTCTCGCGCCGCAAGGGGGCGAAGGCCCGGTGGTGCTCGATCATTTTGCTGATCCCGGACACGCCGCGAGCGGCCAGGGTCTTGATGGGGCCGGCCGAGATGGCGTTCACCCTGATGTTCTTCGGGCCGAGATCGTGCGCGAGATAGCGCACGGTCGCTTCGAGGGCCGCCTTGGCGACGCCCATGACGTTGTAATGCGGGACCACGCGCTCGCTGCCGAGATAGGTCAGCGTGACCACCGCGCCGCCCTCCGTCATGAGCGGGACGGCCGCCCTGGTGACCGCGACGAGCGAGTAGGCGCTCACGTCCAGGGCGGTCGCGAAGCCCTGCCGCGTGGTGTTCAGGAATTGGCCGGCCAGCTCTTCCCGCGGGGCGAAGGCCACGGAATGCACCAGGAAGTCGAGTCGGCCGAACTCCTTCTCGACCTGCTTCAGGAGGGCGTCGATCTGGGCATCGTCCCCCACGTCGCAGGGAAAGGCCTTTGCCCCAGGCATGGTCCGGACGAGCTCCTCGACGTTCTCCTTCAGCCGCTCGTTCTGGTAGTTGAAGAAGAGCTGCGCTCCCTCGCGGGACGTGGCCTGCGCGATCGCCCAGGCGATACTGTGCTTGTTGGCGACTCCGATAATCAGTCCCTTCTTCCCGTCCATCAGCATGGTAGGCCGTTCTCCTTGTCTAGGGCTGGTCCCGACGGCCGCCAACATACCATGATTCGCCATGCTCTGTGAACCCGCTTCCTTGGGTGGATGACGGCGGGCAGGCCGCGGGCGCGAGAATCTGCCGTGAATGAAAGGAAGGACTTGATTTCCTGCCGCAGACTTTGTATGACGCATCTATGATGCAGCTCGCTGAAAGACAACATGCCTAAACGGGGCAAGAAACCCGACACACAACCCGACCCTCCGAAGACCAGTCCCCGCTCTTCCCGGCCCGAGGCGACTGTCACCGCCGTCGAGATGGGAGCTCGCCAGCGGGAAATCTCCGTTTCAGAATTTTTCACCAAGAATCGGCACCTCCTGGGGTTCGACAGCCCGAGAAAATCCCTGCTCACCTGCGTCAAGGAGGCGGTCGATAACGCGCTGGACGCCTGCGAGGAAGCCGGAATTCTTCCCGAAGTGGTCGTCAAGCTGGAGGCCGTCGCGAACGGGGAGCCTCCGCCTCCGCCGAGCCAGGCGAGCCGCTTCCGGATCACGGTCACCGACAACGGTCCCGGGATCGTCCGTCACCAGATTCCCCGGATCTTTGCGAAGCTTCTGTACGGGTCCAAGTTTCATCGCCTGCGCATGAGCCGCGGCCAGCAGGGCATCGGCATCTCCGCCGCCGGCATGTACGGCCAGCTGACCACCGGCAAACCCGTCCGGATTATCTCCCGCACGAGCGCGAGGACGCCCGCCCATTACTTTGAGGTCCAGATCGATACCAAGAAGAACGAGCCGCGGATTTTAGAAAAAAAGCAGATTGCCTGGGAGAGCCACCGGGGGACTCAGGTGACGCTCGAGGTCGAGGGCCGCTACCAGAAGGGGCGCGCCTCGGTGGATGAGTACCTCGAGCAGACCATCATCGCCAATGCCCACGTCAAGCTCACGTACCTCACCCCGGAGGGGGAGACGAAGGACTATCCCCGGACGTACCACGAGCTCCCGCCGTCGCCCCGCGAGATCAAGCCGCACCCCTACGGCATCGAGCTCGGGATGCTGCTGAAGATGCTCCACGACACCAAGAGCCACTGGCTCTCGGGCTTCCTGTCGGGCGAATTCAGCCGCGTCTCGCCTCGGCTCGCCGAGGACATCTGCAAGGCCGCGGGACTCTCGCCCCGGCTGCGTCCCCGGGACATCCACGGGCAGGCAGCCGAGGCCCTCTACAAG
>JBFGRM010000215.1:0-4017 GCA_041563675.1 Nitrospiraceae bacterium
CCGAACCAAATTGGCGTGCGTCTCCGCCGGCGTCGCGATCGCCACGGCGGACAACGTGGGGTCCCCCAGCACCTCCGCGTAGGCATGGACTGGCCGGCTCCCCGCGTACTGCTCCGCGAGCCGATGCAGGGTCTCCTCGCTATTGTCGCAGATCGCCCCGAGCGCGCCGAGCTCGTAAAAATTCCGCACGAGGTTCTTGCCCCAGTACCCCGTGCCGATCACGGCCACCCGTGGCGTGCCGGGCTCGCCCGGGACCGCCTCCGTGGTCAGACGTCCTCCCTCCACCATCTCCCTCCCTGGACGCGGCGCCCGACGCGCCACATCCCCGAACCAGGACTCGAGGACAATTATAGCTGAGGGTTTTGAAGGGTCTAGAAAAGTGACGTTTCCGACAGGGAGGTTTCTGGGCGGAGCTTTCCGAGACTGACGGAGAGGTGCGCCATGCCCCTATTTGATGAAGGGCGGGTTGCCGTGATCGAGCCGGTAGAGCTCCAGGGGGGCGAGGGCGTCGGCCTTCGACAGGACATCGGTTCCCCCGCCCGCTGCAGCTCGATAGATGTCCAATGCCTGGCTGTACCGGTAGCCGCAGCCCTGGGGCGACAGAAGGTCGGCCAGCCGGTGCGGCGGCTCCCAATTACCGGTCAGCAAGGCCGTGCGCGCGGGGTTGCGGTGGCTGAACATGAAGGAGAGGTGGTCCGGGTACCAATCAGCGCCCCCGGTGGCATAGGACACGAAAAGCCTCGCCTTGGCCTGGGCGCAGAGCTCGGCGAGGTAGCGATTCGTAAGGTGTCCGTTCTCGCCGCAGTCCAACCAGGTCCCCGGGTGGCACAGCGGCGCGTGGGCCGCATAGGTCCGCACCTCGAGCAACTGCTGCTGCGAGGCGAAGAGGGTGGCGATGGGGCCGAACTGCTTGACCAGGTTCTCGATCACCCCTTCCTTGATCGCTGATCTGCCGCTGTTCGTGGGTCCGCTGTCCGCATGGACGAGGGTGTTCCGGCCCCGGTCGGTCACCAGGTAGCAATTCCGGGGCATCTCCAGGTCGCAGGGATCCTCCCCAAAGAAGGGCACCGACAAGACGGCGCCGCCGGGGAAATTCCATCGCTCTCCATGGGCCAATTCAATGACCTGACCGAAGCCCATGTCCCGGAGGAGCGCGTGGTAATCGTAAAAAAGCGCCCGCCTGTTCCGTTTGCTCGGCACGATGACGGGAATGTCCTTCGGCACGTGGAGCAACGTTCGGGGATCCACGTGATCGTCATGATCATGTGTCAGAAAGACGGCCGCCGGCCTGGGGAGCAGGGAGAGCCAGAGCGACGGCACCGGCGCCTCCGCAAACCACGGCATCAGCCAGGGATCGAACAGGAGGAATTGCTCGCCCGCTCGGTACATGAGCGCGGCATGTCCGATGTGGACCATGTCCTGATCACGCGTCTCCTGCAACCATCGGGCTCGGACACGACTCTCGGGCGCGAGCGCCAGACACTCCTGGCGGTGAAGGCCTTCCATGAGCTGCGTCAGGTACCGGGATGCATCTTTCCCGGAGGACGTCGCCACGGTCTTGAGCTCGTCCACCCGATGAGTCCCGTTGAGAAATCCGAAAAATTTTCCGACGGCCGGCCCGATCGGTCGCTCAAAGGGCAGCGGCATCGCCTGCCGCTTGACGGCGTTGAAGAGGCGGAGCCCGGCGTTCGTGATCGTCGACGACTTCGTCGGGTCCAGTGGAAACTCCCACCTAAAGGAGCCGTCGGTCTGGCGTCCGCAGCGGATGTGCCGGCTCAGGTGGGGCCGGGAATTGACGAGCTCGGCATAGGCATCCTCCAGTCGTCTCGGCAACAGCGGATCGCCGAGGGTGGCGCGCCGCGAGAAGATGTCGCTGATCGCGGTCTCGACGCTGCTCAGCAGCAGGCTATGAGCCTCGTGGAGGCTGACTTGCACCTCCGGCGCGACGCCGCCCAGGAATGGGAAGGGCCCCGGAGGCTCGCCGGCCTCGAGCTGCCCCCAGGCCCAGGGGAGAAGGCTCACGTACTGGTCGGAAGGTAATCGGTCCCAAACATTCATCACAAAAACCGTGAGGCGTCAGGCGGGAGGCGTAAGGCGGGCAGAACAGGAAAGGGATGTCTTGCCTCTTCTCCCCTCACCCCTCACCCCTTACGATGACAGGTCAATCCTGCTTTCGAGAAACGAACTCCAGTGCGCTGATGGTTGGCTCAAAGAGTACTTGGATGACATTGCCGTCTGGATCAGAGAGATAAAACGAGTAGCTGTCGTCGCGGTGCCGCTTGGGCTTCTGGACGAGCTTTGCGCCGTATCGCTCCAGGTCTTTTTCGACGCGGGCAAAGAAGCTGTCGACGGACTCGGGGCTGTCCATCAGGAAGCCGAAGTGGTCGAGTCGTTGCTGGCCCGCGCGCCGGTACGCCTCCAGCTCCGAAGCCGGGACCTGGTGCAGCGCCAGGTTGTCGACGCCGGAGCTGACGTAGAGGTTCTCCGCATCGGGCTGCCAGACCTCGTGCATGCCGAAGAGATCCAGATAAAACGCGCGCGACCGCTTCAAGTCGGTGACGCGCAAGGCGAGATGTCGCAGACCGCGCGTGAGGCTCATGACCCGAGCTCCCTGACCGCTCCTCGCTTCACGGGACGGGACACGGTATCGCAAATCGCGGCGGCATTACAAGGCGCCGCACCGCTTCGGCCAGCCCGGACCAAGCCGGCTCCGCCCTCGACTGTCGCGGCCTCGTGGTGGCTATGTTAGGATGAGCGACGGCCACCCATCTTCCACATTTCAGAGGTCACAGTCATGAATCGACGGTATGGATTGGCAAGCACTGTCATGGCGATCTGTTTCATGTCGGTCGGAGGAATCCTGGCCGGCTCGAGCTCCCTCGCGGCACCCGCTCCCGAGATCATCGGAAAGGACGGCGCGCCGATGGTCCTGGTTCCTGCGGGGCCCTTTCCCATGGGCGTGCCAAGTGGCGCGCGTGATGGCGGACGAGACGAATATCCCAACCACAGCGTCAACCTCGACGCGTTTTACATTGATCGATACGAAGTGACGAACGGTCGGTACCTGGAATTCATCCGGGCGACGGGCCACCGCAAGCCCCAGCATCCCAACAAGCCTAAAAAGAATCTGTGGCAGGCCGGCATGATGCCCGAATCCGTCTCCGACCGCCCCGTGGTCAACGTGGACTGGGCCGACGCCGACGCGTACTGCGCCTGGGCCGGCAAGCGTCTCCCCACCGAGGCCGAATGGGAGAAGGCCGCGCGCGGGACGGACGACCGGCGTTTTCCCTGGGGCGACGTCGAGCCGACCGACAAGCATTTGAACTTCAGCCAGCAATGGATCGGCGAGCGGACGCTCATGCCGGTCGGCAGCTACCCTTCGGGGCAAAGCCCCTACGGCGTCCATGACATGGCCGGAAATGTCTTCGAGTGGGTGGCCGACTGGTACGACGCCCGGTATTACGAGCAGAGCCCCGAGAAGAACCCGACGGGCCCGGCATCGGGCGATCGAAAGGTGGTCCGTGGGTCCGGCTGGCAGAGCGAAACACCGACCGTGCGCATCTTTACTCGATTTGGCAGCGACCCGAAGGTGCGGAACGAATCAACGGGGTTCAGGTGTGCGATGGATGCGAAAGGCTAATTGCCAGGAGCTACCGACATCTCATCCGTCCTGTAGCCGCGCCATCTCATGGCGCCTCCCGCACCAGGAACATTCTTTTCACCCAACACTCGCGCAGACTTGCAGAGGAAGTGAACCCAGACATGAGCTTCGACGGCTTGAAAGTCGCGGCATTCGAAAGCCGAATGGCCAAGGAAATGTCGTCGCTCATCACGCGCTATGGCGGGGAGCCGCTCGTTGCGCCGTCCATGCGTGAGATTCCACTCGAGAACAACACGGAGGCGCTGGAGGCCGGGGAGCGGCTCATCGCCGGGCAGTTCGATCTGCTGATTTTGCTCACGGGCGTCGGCACGAGAGCGCTCGTCGAGGTGCTCAAGACCCGGCACGGGCTCGACACG
>JBFGRM010000216.1:0-3972 GCA_041563675.1 Nitrospiraceae bacterium
GCCACGGGCGACGGGCTCGCCCTGGCCTACCGGATGGGCGCCAAGCTCACCCAGATTGATACCTTCCAGTATCATCCGACGGGTGCGGTCTATCCCGAGCAGCTCACGGGCGCCCTGGTCACCGAAGGGATTCGCTCCGAGGGGGGCCATCTCGTGAACGCCAAGGGCGAGCGATTCGTCAATGAGCTCGACACCCGCGACGTCGTCTCCTCGTCCATCATCCGTGAGTGCGAGGAAGGGCGGGGCATCCGGACCATGACCGGGCGGGTCGGGGTCTGGCTGGACACCCCCCTGCTGGACGTGGAACAGGGACCCGGCACGCTGGACAAGCACTTTCCCGCCATGGTTCGGCAGTATCGCCGCTACGCCATCGAGATCGCCAATGATCCCGTGCTCATCTACCCGACGCTCCACTACCAGAACGGCGGCGTGCATATCGACGTGACCAGCGAGTCGGATGCACGCAATCTGTTCGTCGCCGGGGAGGCGTCCGGCGGTCTGCACGGACGCAACCGGCTCATGGGCAACTCCCTGCTCGATCTCATGGTGTTCGGCAAGCGTGCGGGCATGATGGCCGCCGAGCGGGCGAAGAACATGTCGCAGGGCACGCTGACGTTGGAGCACGTGAAGCGCTTCCGTGCCGAGGCGGCCAAGAGCGGCGTCACGTCAGAAGTGAAGTCGCCCATGTTGTTTCCAGAGTACGTCAAAAAAGAATAGGGGCAAGTGGTAAGCGGTCAGCGGCAGAAGTGCTGATCTGTCTTTTCCTCTTACCCCTTACCCCTGACCACTTACCCTTTTTCTTAGGACTATTATGAACATTCACGAATTTCAGGCGAAACAGTTATTCGCTCAGTACGGCGTGCCCGTGCCAAAGGGAAAAGAGATCAAGACCCCCAGGGCCGCTGAAAAATGGGCGGCGGCGCTGGAGACACCCGTCTATGTAGTCAAGGCGCAGATCCATGCAGGCGGGCGGGGCAAGGCCGGAGGCGTCAAGCTCACCAAGGACAAGGCCGAGGTCCCAGCGCTTGCCAAGGAGATCCTCGGCAAGACGCTCGTCACGCACCAGACCGGCCCGAAGGGGAGAAAGGTGCGCCGCCTGTTGATCGAGGAGGGGGCCAAGATCGCGAAGGAGTTGTACCTGAGCCTGCTGATCGATCGCGATAGCGGGCGACCCCTGTTCATCGCGAGCACCGAAGGCGGCATGGAGATCGAGGAGGTGGGGGCCAAGACTCCCGAGAAGATTATCCAGGAGGCCGTCGATCCCGCTGCAGGATACCAGCCGTACAACGGGCGCAACGTCGCCTTCGGTTTGGGCCTGCCGTCGATCGAACCGGCCGTCGCCAATGCCTTCGTGGCGATGCTGGGCAATCTCTACCGAATGTTCATGGAAACCAATGCCTCGCTCGTCGAGATCAATCCGCTGGTCATCACCGAGGACAAGAAGCTGATCGCGCTCGACGGGAAGGTGTCGCTGGACGACAACGCCCTGTTTCGCCACCAGGAGCTCCAGGCGTTTCGTGATCTGCACGAGGAAGAGCCCCTGGAGATCGAGGCGACCAACAACAATCTGAACTACGTGAAGCTCGACGGCAACATCGGGTGCATGGTCAACGGAGCCGGCCTGGCGATGGCCACCATGGACGTGATCAAGCTGGCGGGGAGCGAGCCGGCGAACTTCCTGGACGTGGGCGGCGGCGCGACAAAGGAAACGGTGGCGGCCGGCTTTCGCATTCTGCTCAAGGACAGGAACGTGAAGGGCATCTTCATCAACATCTTCGGCGGGATCGTCCGGTGCGAGCGGATTGCGCACGGGGTGATCGATGCCGCGAAGGAGGTGGGGATCAAGCTGCCCGTGGTCGTCCGGCTCCAAGGCACGAATGCCGAGGAGGGCCGGAAGCTGCTGCTGGAGTCGGGATTGAAGGTCGACGTGGCCACGGATTTGTGGGAGGCGGCACAGAAGATCGTGGCGATGACGGGGAAGAAGCGGAAGAAGGCGGTCGAGGCGGCGTGAGGCGCCGGCATCAGGCCGCTCGCTCCTGCCTCCCGGAGTGACCCTTCCGGCCTCTGCCCGGTGGAAGCCTTCCGGAATTCCTGCGGCCACGGTCTGGAGACCGTGGTGCCTTGGTCAGTTCCGGCTTTCCGTGCCGGCAGAGTCTCGGTGGGTGCCCCACTCCTCCGGCAATGTCGCTCGCGGCCTGATGCCGGTCCTGCCCCGTGATTGAGGGAGGGGGAGTGAAATAAGGTAATGACGATCTCTTTCGACTTATTTGTGAGGGGTGAGCTGTGAGTATCTTAGTAGACAAATCGACACGAGTGGTGGTGCAGGGCATCACCGGGAAGGAAGGGTCCTTTCACGCGACGCAGTGCAAGGCCTATGGGACCCAGGTGGTTGCGGGCGTGACGCCGGGGAAAGCCGGGCAGGAGGTCGAGGGGATTCCGGTTTTCAACACGGTGCGTGAGGCCGTGCGGACAACGCAGGCTGATACGTCGCTGATCTTCGTGCCCCCGGGGTTTGCCGCGGACGCGATTCTGGAGGCCGCGGACGCGGGGATTCGCCTCATCATCTGCATCACCGAGGGCATCCCCGTGAACGACATGGTCCGCGCGAAGCGGGCGCTGCACGGGCGTTCGGTTCGGCTCATCGGACCGAATTGCCCTGGCATCATCACGGCGGACGAGTGCAAGATCGGCATCATGCCGGGCTTCATTCACAAGAAGGGCCGGGTCGGTGTCATGTCACGGAGCGGGACGCTGACCTACGAGGCGGTCAATCAGCTGACGAACCTGGGACTGGGCGAAACGACCTGTATCGGGATCGGCGGCGATCCCATCATCGGCACGGGCTACATCGACCTGCTCGACCTGTTCGAGAAGGACCCCGAGACGCACGCGGTGGTGATGATCGGGGAGATCGGCGGCGATGCCGAGGAGAAGGCCGCGGCCTTCATCAAGGAACGGATTCGCAAGCCCGTGATCGGGTTTATCGCCGGGATCACCGCGCCCCCCGGCCGACGCATGGGCCACGCCGGCGCCATTATCATGGGCGGCAAGGGCACGGCGTCCGAGAAAATGGCGGCGCTGGAGGCCGCCGGCGTCCACGTCGTCCGGAACCCGGCCGAGATCGGCGCCACAGTCAAGGCTACCCTGGACCGATAGGGGGAAGCAGCAACACGATTCGTTCCTCACGAGAACTGTGCCGTCCCGTGCCTTTTTCTCCGTCATCCCCGTGCAAGACTATCCTACCTAAACGGGTGTGAATCCATCCCCGTTTGGGCAGTTCGCCCTCCTCGCTTCAGTTGCCGACTGTTCTTCCTCCCTCTCGACCCCCATGACCCAGCTCGAGCTCACAGCCCCCCTCCACGACTGCCAGCGGTGCAAGCTGTCGAAGCTCGGCCGCACGCAGGTCGTCTTTGGCGTCGGCAATCCGCAGGCCTCTGTCATGTTCGTCGGCGAGGGCCCGGGCTTCCATGAGGACCGCCAGGGCGAGCCGTTCGTTGGAGCGGCAGGGAAGCTGCTGAACGAGCTGCTGGAATCGGCGGGGTTGTCGCGCAAGGAGATCTACATCGCCAATGTCATCAAATGCCGACCGCCGAACAACCGCGACCCGGAGCCCGACGAAGTCGAGACCTGCAAGCCCTTCCTCATGCAGCAGATCCAGCTGATACAGCCCAAGCTCGTCTGCTCACTCGGCAACTGGGCCACACAGACCCTTCTGGAAAAGAAGGTCGGTATTACCAAGGTTCGCGGCCAGGCCATCCCGCTCAAGGAGTTCGTGCTCTTCCCGCTCTTCCACCCCGCAGCCGCGCTCCATCAAGGAAGTCTGCTTCAGCCGCTGAAGGAAGACTTCAAGAAGCTCAAAGATTACCTCGACCGCGCCGAATCCCAACCAGCCACGGCCACAGCGCCCACTGCGTCCCCCTCCCCCCAGCAGACCCAGATGGACCTCTTTTAGCGCCTCCCCCCTCTCCCGGA
>JBFGRM010000217.1:0-3927 GCA_041563675.1 Nitrospiraceae bacterium
AGGCGGATGGCTGACCACGGACTTCCGAAAGACTGCCTGGATTCTCGCGGGGCGCGATCGTCAGCGGCGGGCGTCCGAATCTCTCCCGCATGGAATTGATGGCTTTCAGCACGCTTCGTTGGCCAATGAGGCGGGCCTCCAGCCGTCGCTTGCCCGGGAAATCCAGCAGGGACACCCCTATGAGAATGGTGAGAAGGCCCTGGCCGGGCAACACGAGCATGACGATCCCCGCCAGGAGGAAGACTGCCCCGACCACGTTCTTGAGCACATGAGCGATGAGACGCAGAACCGGGTGATGATCTCGCATCCACGATCGGGGATAGCGCTCGTCGAAGTAGTTTGCGGGTAGCCGCACCAGGATGATCGGGATGGTGATCAGGGTCCCCACGAAAAACACCCCCGACACGACGCCGACCCCGACGAGGACCTCAGCGGACACGACGTTGGTGACAAGCGGCAGCAGGTCGTCGAGCATGGCGCCATCGTAGCATGGTTTGCGGCAAAGGTGGAGGCGCGACTTTTCTTTTTTCCAATCGCCGGGATGGAGGGATATAATCGCATCGATGCGATCGAAACCCCGCTCCGGCGCGCTTCCGCTCACGGGCGAAGATCTCACGCTGAGCGACTTCTACGAGGTGGTGCTGCGCCACCGCCCGGTGACCCTGGCGCCCGCCGCCAAGAAGCGCATGCTGGCGTCGCATCAAGTCATCCGCCGCACGCTCGCGCGCGAGCAGACCGTCTACGGCGTGAACACGGGTTTCGGCAAGCTGGCCGACCAGCTGATCTCCCCGTCCGACATTCAAGAGCTCCAACTCAATCTCGTCCGCAGCCACGCGGCCGGCGTGGGCGCCCCGCTGGCTCCCGAGGAGACCCGGGGCATGCTGCTCCTCCGCGCCAACGTCCTGGCTCGCGGACACAGCGGCGTGCGACCGACGCTGGTCGACTATCTGCTCACGCTGCTCAATCGCGACATCCTTCCCATCATCCCGTCGCGCGGGTCGGTCGGCGCGAGCGGCGATCTCGCACCTCTCGCCCACCTCGCGCTGGTCCTCATCGGCGAGGGCGACGCACTGGTGAGGGGTGTGAAGCAGTCCGGGCGCGTGGCCTTGAGGAAGGCGGGGCTGACCCCACTGCGCCTGGAGGCCAAAGAGGGTCTCTCCCTCCTCAACGGGACGCAGGCGATGCTCTCCCTGGGCCTGCTCGCCCTGCGGCGCGGCGAGGTCCTTCTCGACACGGCCGACGCCGCGGGGGCGCTGTCCCTGGAAGCGCTCAAGGGCACACCCGTCGCGTTCGATCCCCGCATCCACCGGCTGCGCCCCTATGCCGGCCAAGCGAAGGTCGCCGCCAACCTGCGGAAGCTCCTGGCCGGCAGCGACATTCGCGTCTCGCATCTGCACTGTCCCAAGGTCCAGGACGCCTACAGCCTCCGCTGCATGCCCCAGGTGCACGGCGCCGTCCGGGATGCCCTCGCGCACGTCAGGGAGACCCTGTCCATCGAGATCAACAGCGTGACCGATAACCCCATCGTGTTCCCAAAAGGCGGCGACGTGCTGTCGGGCGGGAATTTTCACGGGCAGCCCCTCGGCCTGGGACTGGATTATCTCGCGATCGCCATGACCGAGCTCGCCAGCATCTCGGAGCGACGTATCGAGCGCCTCACCAACCCCGAGTACGGTGAGCTGCCGCCCTTTCTCAGTCCGCACCCGGGCCTGAACTCCGGGTTCATGCTGGCGCAGGTCACGGCGGCCGCCCTCACGTCCGAGAACAAAACGCTCGCCCACCCCGCCTCGGTCGACTCGATCCCGACCTCCGGAAACCAGGAGGACCATGTGAGCATGGGGATGGGCTCCGCGCTCAAGCTGCAGCGCGTCCTTGACAATGTCGAGCGAGTGCTGGCGATCGAATTGCTCTGCGGGGCGCAGGGCGTCGACTTTCATTCCCCGCTCCGACCCGGGCTGGGCAATCGCCGCACCCTGAAGGCCATCCGGCGCGTGGCCGGTCGTCTCGAGCAGGATCGCGTGCTCGCGCCGGATATCGAGGCCGTCTGCGGGCTCGTGAGTCGGGGCACTTTTTCCGAGCTGCTTCGGACGGCCGGCGGCCGCTGAGCCGCGGCCGTTGTCACCGTATCCCGGTCAGCGCTATAATTCGTCTCCGGACGACCTCCTCTCTGAGAGCACCGCCATGACGTCCAAGCCAAAATTCGTGATTTTTGCGCACAACGCGACCTACGACAAACTGCATCAGGTCGCGACGCTCGGCCTCACGGCCGCGGCCATGGGCAAGGATGTCACGGTCGTGCTCCTGTTCTGGACCATCAAGAAGCTGGCCGAGGGTCGCCTCGACGAACTCGATTTTCCGCCTGAGTACGGGCACTCCGCCGAGGAGGTGGGTCGGCTCCTGAAGGAGAAGAAGGTGCCGCCGATCTCGGAAATGTTTCAGGAAGCGAAGCAGGTGGGGCAATTTCAGGTGGTCGCCTGCAGCGCGGGGCTCGAGTACATGGGCGTCGAGCCCGACAAGGTCGCCAAGAACGTCGACGCCGTCATGGGTCTTCCCGCCATTCTCTCACTCACCGCGGACGCGGAAACCACACTTTTCATCTAAACAAGAATGGCACGGGGCTCGTGGCGAGGGGCCAGGGGGCCCTCCTCTCCGCCACGTGCCGCGTGCCCCGCACGCGTGCCCTATCTGGATCGTGTGACTCCGACCCGAGCACAGTACCGGGTGAGCTTGCATTGACTGCAACGGGGCGAAACGGGCAGGCAGAGATTCTGACCGAACGGGACCAGCAAGTCGTTGTACCTGATCCAGTACTTGCGGGGCAGTTTTTCGCGGAGGGCGTCCTCGCTTCGCTGCGGTGTATTCGTCTTGATGTAGCCCCATCGATTGCTGATGCGGTGCACGTGGATGTCCACGCAGATCCCGGGCTTGCCGTAGCCGATCGTCACGACCAGGTTCGCGGTCTTCCGGCCGACTCCAGGCAGCGTCAGCAGCTCATCGATGGAGTCGGGAACCCGACCACCGTAGGTCGTGAGCAGTCGGCGGCAGATGTGCTTGATGTGTTTTGCCTTGGTTCGGTAGAAGCCGACCGGGTAGATGGCTCGTTCAATGCGGGCTTGGGGCAGCCGTGCCATTGCCGCGGGACTGCGCGCCAGGCTGAACAGCCGGTGACTGGCTTCGGCGGTGGTTCGGTCCTTGGTGCGCAGGCTGAGGAGGCAGGCGATGAGGATCCGGAAGGGGTCGGAGGATTCCTTCGCCACGACACCGAGGATGGGCTCCTGCCATCGCGGGACCTGGTCCTCGAGAATACGGATCACCGCATGGATATCCGCATCACGCATGGTCGCGTTGGCGGCGGGTCACAGCCGATCGGGAACGGGGGAGGTGGACTAATACGCGCGAGGGGGGACTCGGGAGCTCGCTCAACCCATGCGGTGCTTGGCCAGCCACTTTTGCCGGCGTCGCTGCGCCTCCCGCTGCTTGGCTTTGCGTCTCACGCTCGGCTTCTCGTAGAAGCGTCGGCGCTTGAGCTCGCGGAAGAGGCCTTCGGCAGCCAGCTTCTTTTTGGCGACTTTCATCGCCTTCTCGACGTTGTTGTTGAAAACCTTGATCTCCATCTCACATAATTCCGTGTGAACCGCAGAGGGGTTGGCCCGCCCGTCTGACAAGCAACATTTCAGCAAGCGGACTTGCAACTGTATCACAGCCCCCCGGCCACCACAAGCAATTCCCGCAGCCTCCTGATCTTCTCCCGCAAACCATTCACAACCGTTTGTTTTTTAATGCATTTAAGATTCTCCTCGGTGATCTTGAGGGCGCTTCGGCAAGCCGCGACGGCCAAGTCCCGTCCCACGCGGGCGTCCGGCGCAACCGACGCTTTCGCCCCTGACACCACCCCTCGCAATTCCTCCGCCGTCCGCAGCGCCGCGC
>JBFGRM010000218.1:0-3911 GCA_041563675.1 Nitrospiraceae bacterium
CGACATGATCACGAGCAATGCCAAGCGCATCCAGGATCGTGTCAGGGAAATCGCCGATGCCGTCAAAGGGGTGACGAGCCCGCCCAAGTTCGCTCCTTGTGAGGTCACGGCGGTCGCCGCGAGCGTCGTCGCAACCCTGGGGTTGTATGCGAAGGAAAAGAAAGTCGACTTGCGGGTGGACGGCTTGGAGAAGCTGCCGATCATCCAGGCGGACGAACGTCGGCTCTTCAACGCGCTGTACAATCTCGTCAACAACGCGATTCCTGAGGTCCCGCGGGGTGGCTCGGTCACGATCACCGGATCGCCGGATGTGTCCGGTCAAAGTGTGGTGCTGTCCGTCGTGGATACGGGCAAAGGCATGCCGCCGGAGATTCGGGAGAGCCTGTTCACCTCCAAGGCGATCAGCTCCAAGGCGGGTGGAACCGGTTTGGGGACGAAGATCGTGAAAGACGTGGTCGATGCGCACGCGGGCATGATCTCGGTGGAAAGCGAGCAGGGGGTGGGGACGACGTTCCGTATGAAGCTGCCCATCACGCAGCGCTCAAGATCATCATAGTTTTTATCCCCGTGTACTCCCTCCTTCGCCAGGTCGATCGCCGCCCGGATCGCAGACTCGCCGTTCTTTTCAGCCAGTGCGGCAGCAGCGCGTCGTAAAAGGCCGGACCGGATGACAAGTCTCCCGCCCCTGCGTCCCCATCCCCATCTCTATGAGATCAATACATGGGTCTGGCTCGAGGAGCTGTCGCGGCGAGCGGGCCGCATGGTGACGCTCGGTTTGGTGCCCGATCAGGAATGGGACCGGCTTCAGGCCATGGGCTTCGACCTCATCTGGCTCATGGGTCTGTGGCGGCGCAGTCCCGAGGGGCGTCGCATCGCGCAGACCGATCCCACGCTGTTCGCCGGTTACGAGGCGGCGCTGCCGGGGTGGCAAGCCGAGGACGTCGTTGGCTCCCCCTACGCCGTGCAGGCGTACGAGCCGGATCCACGGCTGGGCACCTGGGAGGAGGTCGACGCGGTGCGTGGGAAGCTCCACGCGCGCGGCCTGCGCCTTGTTGTGGACTTCGTGCCGAATCACACCGCGCGCGACCACGGCTGGATCACGGCGCATCCCGAGTATTACATTCAAGGCGACGACCGTAGCCTCAGCGAACAGCCGTCGGACTTTTTCTCGCCGCCCGGTGGCGGAGATCGCCGGCCGATCGCGCACGGCCGGGATCCTTACTTTCCCCCTTGGTCTGACACTGCGCAGCTCAACTATCTCAATCCCGCGACACGCGCCGCGATGGTTGGGGAGCTTCGGCGCATCGCCCAGCACTGTGACGGCGTGCGCTGTGACATGGCGATGCTGGAACTCAATCGAGTTTTTGCCGGGACGTGGGCCGGACTTGCGGGAGGCCCGCCCCCGCCTGAAGGCGAGTTTTGGGCCGAGGCGAGGGGGGCCGTACCGGGTTTGATCCTGATCGCCGAGGCCTACTGGGATCTGGAGTGGGACCTCCAGCAGCTCGGCTTCGATTTCACCTACGACAAGCGGCTCTACGACCGCCTGCGCGAGGGGCAAGCTCGCGACATTGCCGCGCACCTCGGGGCCGACGTGGCGTACCAGGTCAAGTTGGTCCGGTTCCTCGAGAATCACGACGAGCCCCGGAGCGCCCAGGTTTTCGGGGACGAGAAGATCGCGGCTGCAGCCACGCTGATCGCGACGCTCCCCGGCATGCGGTTCTATCATCAGGGCCAGCTCGAGGGGCGCCGCCGGCGTCTGCCTGTCCAGCTTGCCCGCGCCGCCGAGGAGCCACCCGATGAGCGCTGCTTCCGGCTGTATGAACGGTTGCTACGGGTGAGCGGCGACAACATCTTTCATGACGGGACGTGGCGGCTCCTGTTCGTGGTTGGGGATGGTGACGGGACCCATGGCAATCTGGTCGCCTATGAGTGGCGTCGAGACGAGACCTGGAAGATCGTGGTCGTCAATTTTTCCCCAGGCATCTCAGGCGGCCTCCTTCCTCTATCCGGCGGCCACCCGCTCCGGGGCCGGACAGCGCGAGAGCTGCGACTCGCTGATGAGTTGAGCCAATCCGAGCAGCGCGTTCAGGTTGCCGACTTGGCCGTGCGAGGGCTGACCCTCCGACTGCAGCCTTTCCAGGCCGTCGTCTGGTCCATCTCCCCCTGAATGGCACAAGGGTCCGGGCACCAAACGGCCCGGTCTCTAGACGGGCCCCGAGACACCCGCTTGATTACCGGGGGGGCGTAAGAGAAGATATTGGTGGGCGTCAGGGGCGTGCAGCGGACGCAGTGACCAATGTTCGGTTTCTCTCGGGGGGAGGCGGTTATGATTGTCATGGTGGTGACCCACGACGCCGAGCGGCGGATGAAGATGTGCGAGTACCTCCAACAGCTTGGATATGATACCTGCGTTCCGGCACACCGACAGGAGGTCGTGGGCGAGCTCAGAGACAAGAAGCCCGATGTGGTGATCTTGGACTTGTATCTTGCGGCTCCGAACGCGCTCGCCAATCTCCGCCAGATACGGTCGGCAGGCTTCGCCGGGAAGGTGGTCGCGCTCGCCGGCAAATCCTCAGGGGCCGTCCTGGCCGAGGCGGCCCGGCTGGGAGTCGATTACGTGGTCGGAGATGTTCGCCACGTTGATGGTCCCTTCGATGCGGGACCGGTCGCTCCGGCCATCAAGGGAGCCTTTCATAAAGAGATCGCTCGGCGCGCCTATGAGCTCTGGATCGAGGGAGGCCAAAAGAAAGGTTGCGAACAGGAACATTGGCTCGAGGCGGAGCGGGAGATCATAAAGCTTGAACCACCGCCGCCGGCGCATCGCCCCAACACAGAGGCGTGATCGAGCGGGTGCCCCCTGTGAAAACAGTAACCGGTTAATCAGAGCCCCCCGCCTCTCTGTATGGCGGTTTATTTCATGGCCCTTCCGGTTCTCCCTTCCTTCGGTTTCCCGAACGTCAGACGTCCTTAGCATCAACGCGATTCCTTGCGGCCCCAGGCTGTCTCATGCAGCTTGGGCTGGGATGGGGCCTTTTTGGACTATCTCGCAACTTGAATTTGAGGCGTCATGCCCCAACTTATGACTGCGGAAACTTGCTGCAGGGCAATTTCCGAGCAGTGACAAGGGCTTAGCGGAAGGGGCGACCTGGTACGCCTTTTGTGTCACTTGAGCCCGCTGCTCTAGGGGGCATCAAGCCAGAGGAGGCTACATGCGTGTGATGGTCGTGACGCATGATCAGCGGCGTCGCCGGGAGGTCAGCGAGTTTCTGCGGCGGAAGGGGTATGAGGTGCAGGTCCCCCGGAGCCGTCACGACGTGGTGCCCATGATGCAGAGGGACCAACCAGAGGTGGTGATTCTCGACATGTATGTTGCGAACCCGAGCGGGCTGGAGCTGCTCAGGCAGATACGCGGCGTCGGCTACGCCGGGCGCATCGTGGCCTTGGCCGGACAATCGCTGCGAAGCGTGCAGCGCGACGCGCTCTCCTGGGGCGTCAGCCAGGTGGTCGGCGGGCTGGAAGCGGCCCAAGGACGCCTCGATCCGGCGCAGGTCGAACCGGCGGTTCGGGCGTGCGCGCGCATGAAGTCAACGACGGTGCAGTCTGGGAAAAGTGCCGGCTGACCGAAGGGTGGCCGTGCATCGAGGAGGGGACCATGAGCAAGAAGGGCGGGAAACAGAACACGGATGTCACGGAACTCAGCGAGCCGACGGAGAAGAAGCACGTCTACCAGCAGAAGATGGAAGCCCAGCTCAAGGAATGGCAGGCAGTGCTGGAGGAGCAGAAGGCGAAGCTGAACCAGTTGAGAGCCCGGGCCGAGCAGCTCGAGGCGGATGCCAAGATCGCCGTGCACGAGACCATGGCCGGCATCGAGAAGAGGATGGAGGAGGCGCGAGCCAAGATCGAGATCGGCA
>JBFGRM010000219.1:0-3888 GCA_041563675.1 Nitrospiraceae bacterium
AGCGCCCGTTTAGCGGGCGAGCTCTTGCAATCGCTCCGCCTCCTTGCGGTGCATGGCCGCCAGCTCCCGGTGCTCGCTGGCCGCCTTCCACCTGAGCCGGGCGATGTTCATGAGGCCAGCACGGCGGAACCCTTTCGGATCACGATGCGACTTCGAGGTCATGCCGAGAGCTTTCCGTTCCAGGCTCGCTGCCTCTGCTTGGAGCCCATCCGCCTGCTGGTCGTAGATCCTGGCCATCTCGAGGAGATCATCCGCTGTCAGACTCACCTGCTGAGGCTGTGAAGACGCTGCCTCGACCGGGCTTATCGACGGCAGGGATGGTTCGTCTAGTTGGAAGCGACTAAGTGTTAACATGAAGGCAACCCCTAGAAATAAGCCGATCAGGAGAACGGTCATATGCCTCATACGTTATCTCCTTTCCGCTTAAGGAAAAAGGCAACAAGCGAGGCGCCAGGGCCTCCACTCACACGCGCCGCTCCGCGCACTGAGTCAGGAAACTACTGGCCGAGCGAGTCGGATGTCACCTTACAGGGAATTCCTGCCAGGGTGCAACCACATTACGGGGCAAGAGACCATGATTGCCGCGCAAGGCGGGATTTTCGCACCTCGGACCATGATCCCCTCAGAGCGGAGGAGGTGCTGCCCGTTCGAGAATGTCGCGATCACGTGTAGACCAGAGAGAGTCTGATAGAGAGGCGGTCATGTCGATGATGCCCAGGCATCCCTGCGGCACACCCAGCCGGCAAGCCGCTTGATAGTCCTGTTCCGCTGACTTCTTCTCACCCGTGATGGAAAAGGCCACTGCCCTGTTGTAGAAGACCAACCCGTCCGTTGCACCCAGCTCGATCGCTCTCGAAAAGTCCGCGATCGCTTCTTGGAACTCCCCTTCGACCAGCTCGACGAGTCCGCGACTCTCATAGACCTGGCGCAGCTTCGTGTCGATCGCCAGGGCCTGCTCGAAATCCGCCCTGGCTTGCGCTCGTGCTCCCAGCTTGGCGTAAGCAACCCCACGGTTCGCGTAGGCCTCGGCATTCCCGTTCTCATACTCCAAGGCCCCGGTGAAATCGGCCACGGCTGACCGGTACTCACCGAGGCGACTCTTTGCCAGTCCCCGGTGATTGAGCGTAAGGAAGGAGGGACCTGCCATCGCCATGACTCGGTCGAGCTCGACCAGTGCCTCAGCCGAGTTTCCGGTCTCGAGCAGGATGACGGCGAGGTTGCTTCGATAGCGCACGTTGTCGGGGTCGAGCCGAATCGCCTTGGTAAAATCCAGGCCGGCCTGGTGTGGCTCATTGCGGTGCATCCGGACAAAGCCTCGCGCGTTCCACAGGTCCGCCCGGTCGGGCGTCTGGCTGATCGCATGGGAAAGGATCTTATCGGCGGCACCAAGGTCGCCGGCCCTGAAGGCCTCACGACTGAGTTGAATGGGGTCACCCAGCGCGGGCGTCTGGGTTACGGTCGCGCAGCCGGAGAGCAGCGCCATCAGAATCAGCACATTCACAGTCGACAGGACAAGCGTTTTAGAAGTCACAGAAACCTCGTCGAAATGGGCTCAATGCGTACTTCCTACTTAAACGACGAGGGTTACGGGCCGATGACGCGTCCGTTACGATTTTGTTACGTCCTGCGCGTGGGGACCCCGTGCTCCTACCGCAAAATCGCCCCGGCGCAGTCCTGACGGAAAGCGGATGTGAACCTGACTTGCAGCCCGGGGCGAAGTACACTATGCTTAGCGATCTACGTCCGGGGACCCCCATCCTGTCTCCGTGGTTCTCCCACTCAGCCGATCAGTGGGATCGTTCAGGGGAGCGTATGAAGAATCCCATGTCACTCCCGAGTCCCAGCGAAGTGAGCGTGGCGAGCAGGGAACGTGTGCTTGCGCTGTCCGGGGTCGTCGCCGCCATCGTGTTCGGGCTCGACCTGGCCATGCCGGCCGGCATCGCGGAGGCCGTGCCCTATGTGCTGGCGGTGCTCATCTCGATCTGGTCCCCCCAGAAGCGTGACACACTCTGGGTAGCAGGCGTGTGCAGTGTCCTGACGGTCATCGGGTTGTTCCTCTCTCCGAAGGGCGCGGCCTTGTGGATGGCGGAGATCAATCGCGGGTTGGCATTGTTTGCCATCTGGGTCGTTGCGCTGTTGGCGCAAAAGATCAAGGAGTCGGATGAGTCGGTCCAAGGCAAGAGCCAGATCCTGACCGGCATCCTGACCAACATGCCGGCGGTGGTCTTCCGCATGGACGAGAGCGGCTACGTCACGCAATCTGTGGGGAAGGGATTGCAGCGCATAGGGCTCAAGCACGTCGAGACCGCGGGGCGCACGGCCCTCGAGCCGCCTGCGGAAATTAAGACGAAGATTCAGCAGCTGAAGCCCGGGGAGACGATCTTTTACGAGAGCCACGGGTCTCACCACGGCAGCCAGTGGTGGTTCTTGAACTC
Organism: Nitrospiraceae bacterium; assembly: GCA_041563675.1. Taxonomy (GTDB): domain Bacteria; phylum Nitrospirota; class Nitrospiria; order Nitrospirales; family Nitrospiraceae; genus JBFGRM01. The sequence goes on from JBFGRM010000219.1 coordinate 2,436, forward strand.
GGTCACCCCAGATACGGTCATGGGGTCGGGCGCGATCGCCTTCGGGATCGACATCACCGACCGGAAGAAGGTGGAGCGCCGGTTGGCGGCACACCATGCGGTGACGGATGTGCTGGCCGAGGCGCAGTCCCACAAGGATGCGCTCCCGCACCTGCTCCGGGCGATCGGCGAGGGGTTAGGATGGGTCACGGGGTCGATGTGGCTGGTCGACCACCGGCACGACGTGTTGCGCTGCGCCGAGCAATGGCAGATGCCTTCTGCTGAGATAGAAGCGTTCGCCAGGCGGACGAGGGAGATCACCTTCGCGAAGGGAGTGGGGCTGCCCGGCCGGGTCTGGGAAACTGGAGAGCCGGCCTGGATTGAGGATGTTGTAGAGGATGCGAACTTCCCTCGTGCGCCCGACGCCGAGAAAGGCGGGCTGCACGCCGGGTTTTGCTTTCCCATCAAGATCGGGGAGCGCGTCTGGGGCGCGATGGAGTTTTTCAGCCCGGAAGTTCAGGAGCCCGATGACGAGCTGCTGAGCATGTTCGCCGCGCTCGGGACGCAGATCGGGCAGTTTATCGGGCGGCAGAACGCGGAACAGCGACTGGCGGCACACCATGCCGTGACCTTGGTGTTGGCCGAGCCCAAGCCGCTTGAGCAGACGGTTCCGAGCCTCCTGCGGGCCATTTGCGAGAGTCTGCGGTTCGAGATGGGTGCGATCTGGACCCTCGACGGGCGAGGAGACGTACTTCGCTGCGCCGGTGTCTGGCACGCGCCGGGCGCTGACGTGACGGCTTTCGAGTCACGCACGCAGGCCATTACGTTGGCGCGGGGCGTCGGGTTGCCCGGTCGCGCCTGGCAGAGTGGCAAGCCGGCCTGGATTGAGGACATCGTGGAAACCGCTGGCTTCCCAAGAGCGGGAGATGCAGCGAAGGGCGGGCTCCACGCGGGATTTTGTTTTCCGATCACCATCAGCGGCCAGTTTTGGGGAGTGATGGAATTCTACAGTCGCGAGATCAGGGAGCCCGACCAGGATTTGCTGAGGATGTTTGCCGCGCTCGGAAGCCAGATCGGTCAATTCATCGGACACATGGAATCCGACGCCACGTCTCGACGTAATACAAAGAATTCCACCTAGGACTCCGATGCGGCACGTCGCCATCTCACAGTGTGATGATCCCCGCCGCTCTTATGCCAGCTTGAGTGTCCGTCCTCTATGCAGCTAATTCACGGCCTGCATTTCAACAACATCCGCGGCGACATTTACGGCGGCATGGTGGCCGCCGTCGTCGCCCTGCCGCTCGCGCTCGCCTTCGGCGTCGCCTCCGGCGCCGGCGCCATCGCGGGGCTCTACGGCGCGATCTTCGTCGGATTCTTCGCCGCGCTGTTTGGCGGAACACCGGCCCAGTGCTCCGGGCCGACGGGCCCCATGACCGTCGTCATGGCCGGGATCTACGCGCAGTTCCTGGAT
>JBFGRM010000220.1:0-3872 GCA_041563675.1 Nitrospiraceae bacterium
ACTGGGCGCGAGCACCTTGCCGAGATTGGATCGGACGGCCTCGCCATCCTTGAGAAGAAAGGCGCTCGAATTAAGGAGCGCCGAAGCCTCGCGGGGGGAGAGGTGAAACTCCTGCTCGAATAACCCAAGGATGAGATGTTTCTGCTGGACGCTCATGTCCCCGTTGCATTTCGCGACGGCCACCATGAGGAACGCCGTCACGTCCATGGGGCTGTCGAGCGAGTAGACGGGATCACCGCCGACCTTCTGCTGCCACTTCCACCTTCGATACCAGAGATACGGGTTCAGCCAGCCGAGATCGATCCCGGCATCTGCCAATCGCACCAGCAGGACGAGAATCGTCACCACTGTTCCCAATACCGCGAGCATTACATGCATGCTGGCTCTTCTCTTTGCTTAAAACTGAGTACGAAAGTGAGTATAGCACTCAGATCAAGCACGGCTTTTTCGGGAAAGCGGACCATTCCGGGGGGAATCTAGAGGATTTTCACAACCTTCCAAGCTTGCTGTTGGCGTCCCTATCAGTCAGCGCCAGCAGGCAGGGTCTAGGCTGCGACAGTAACTAGTTTCCGGAGGGGGATGTGTAAGCGGAGAGGCGGTCTGAGCCCCGGTAAGGTCAAACGAAAACCTCGGAGCAGGACGCACTTGGCCGCCGCGCCGAGATGTTATTTTTGTGAGTACCACCGGAAACCTTGGGAGTTCTTGTAGGCCGGTTGCGGCGTGCCGCCGGGCTTGCGGAGGAGCATCACTTTGAAATCCCAGAGCCCGAACCAGGCAGGGTCGATCACGTCGTGGTAGTGGCAGCCCATGAGCTTGGGCAGCATATCGCCAAGCGCGGTGGACAGCTCAGCTTCGGTGTAGGCGCGGATGGTGAAGGGCTTGCCCAGCGCCTCGCAGAAGCGCTGGATCGTGTAGACCGCTCCCGTGCAGAGGACGCGCGTCTTGGGGTTGATGAGCAGCAACTGGGGGAGCGTAAGATACTGTTCCTCAAAGCCCAGCCAGCGGGCGGCGTGGCGGAGATGAGAGTATTGCACCTCGTACTCCGTATGTCCGGGTAACTTCACGGGCGCCGGCCAGCCCTCCTCGATGCCGAACTCCACCAGGATCGCGCGGCCGCCCGGCTTGAGCACGCGCCAGACTTCCGCGAGGAAGCGGATCGGCCCTAGATTGAACATCGCTGACTCGGGGACCTCGGCGTCGAGGGGGAGGCGCACCCGGCGAATCCAGTCGAGGGCTTCCTGATGTTGTGGCGTGTCTCCCTTGCCCTCCTTGATCTCTTGCCCCCGGAGCTGCACCGGCGTCATGTCGGCCATGTTCTCGTTGTCGATCAGGAGATCGACCGAACTCGTCTTGAGCGGAAGCCACTCCCCATTGGCCTGGGTGCCGTGGCCGTGCCAGCCCCCTTGCCGCGCCCGGTTGACCTGACGGGTCAAGAACGGGCGGGTCACGTCTAGTGTGGTATAGGTAATGCCCTGTTTTTCAAAGGGCAGCAGCTCGTTCCCCAGCTCGCGTGCTACGTAGCCCAGCCCACCCCCGACCTCGACGATCGTCCTGGGCTTCGGCTGAAACCAGCCGAATCGCCGAAGCTGCCGCATGAGCTGCCGGCCGTAGGTGAGCCCGCCCAGGGCCTCGCTCGGCTCACGGAACAAGTGGGAGACGGTGGTTTCGATCAGATCGAAATGCCCGTCGTCCTGATCGCTCTCCTTCAGCTCGTGGACGTGAAAGTCCTGCAGGTGATCCTCTCCCTCGAAGCCTTCCTGGCCAGACCAGCCTTCGCGGATCTCCTGGAGCAGGATGTCCCATTTGGCCTTGTGCCGATGCCCCCCGGGCGCTTCCGTCCCGAAATAGCAGAGGGAGTAATTGGGAAGCGACCAGCGTTCGAGGCAGAGACGCCCGTTTTCGCCGTCCGGTCCGCAGACCCAGCGGCCGAACTTGTTGAGGAGGGACGCAACCGTGGTATGCCCGTCCATCGAGGTCAGGAGCTCGAAGCCGGCGCGATTGAGGCGGACCAACGGAAGGTTGTCGTCCAGCGGCGCCACCCACCATTCGTCGCTGCTGTGCTGGTAGGCGACCATATCCGGCATGCGCCAGGCACGGAGACGCAGGACGTCCTCGGTCAGCTCGAGCGGCGGCCGGACGGCGACGGTCGGCCTCATCGCTTTTCTCCCAGATGGGTCTGCGTGGGGGGAAAGACCTCGTCGGACAGCCCAAGCCAGAACGCATGCCAGGCATCGGCCGTGCGGCGCGCGCCGGCCGTGACATGCTCGTGGTCGGCGGAGGAGCGGGCCGTTCGCTCGACGGCATCCAGCAGCCAATCTCCGTGGCACAGCTCTTCCTCGACGTGGAGCTTGAAAAACGCCAGGTCCTCTTCGCCAAACCAGCCATACTGCTGCAAGGCTGGATAGAGATACTGAAACTCAGACGCGGCGGTGACCTCGACGGCCAGCTCGGCCCCCAATGCCGTGAGATAATCGGACTCCAGAAACAACTCGTGAAGCTGGCGCAGGTAATCCCGGACGCAGGCGACGGGCTCGGTCCGACTGAGCGCCGATTCATCCAGGTCGAGCCTTGCCGCAAAGCGATTCAGCAGCGTCAGGTGCGCCTGCTCGGGGTTCCCGTTGCCCAATTCCGAGTAGAGCGTCCGCGTCAGCTCGACGCGCATGTCGAGCTGATCCAAGGGGGTCCGGTAGAGGAGGCCCTCGAGCACCTTTACAAAGTGCTTGCAAAAATACTGATACTGTTCGATGAACCGCTGGAGGCGAGGCCGCGCCAGCCGCTCGGCGCGAAAGCGCTGAAAAAACTCGTTGCGATTGACGGGATGCTGCGCCAGCTCCCGGCTGAGGGAGACCAGCGCCGGATGTCGCGTGGTGGCGCCGTGGATCGTCACAGGGTACCCGGGGGATGCGCAGGCCGTAAGGACATTGGCGGAAAAGCCTACACAAAAGGAATCGCGGGAAACAAGGGGTAAGAGGGCGCGAGGGTCGGGGTATGAATCACGGGCTAAGCACCTGCTATACTCCCATTCTCTTCATCGGGTGAGTCGAATGGGACGCGCAAGGGTCACACAGGCGCTCGTCGCGGCGCTCTTGGTCGGTCTTCTCCTTTCCGGAGGTCCGAGCCGCGCGTTCGCCTTTTCGATCGACAGTCCGAAGACCATGGCCGTTGTCGAGCCGGGGCGACCGATTCCCGTCAGTGTGGACCTGGGGGTCGAGAAAGCGGTGCGGGAGGTTCGCTACTACTGGTACGCGGAACGTGAAGAACCCCCTAGCTCGCAACAGGCCACGCCGGCGCTGGTCGCCACGGTCTCCTCGAGTCCGCCTTATGGAGGCATGCTGAATGTGCCTCAGGAGGCCGTCGGCACGATGCGCCTGCTCGCAGTCGCCGAGGTGACCGGCGGTCGCCTGGGCGCACGGGAGGAGTTCGACGAAGTGCTCCTGCGCGCCGAGCCGGATGCGGGCATCGCCAGGATTGAGTTCGAGGCCGAAAAGCCCTGGCGTCTGCGGATGATCGGGCGGGTGATGGAACTGCCGGCGGTGGCGCAGTTCGACGACGGTGTCGCACGCAGGGTCACGGGGGGCTCCGCGGGCAGCTCGTACAGCTCGTCGGACGACCGCGTGGTCTCTATCCTTCCCAACGGACTCCTTCGCGTCGAGGGAAACGGGCGCGCGACGCTCACCGTGACCAACCGCGGAAAGCAGGGCACATTGGACGTGGTCGTCCAGTCGCCGGCCGAGGCGAACGGGTGGCCCAGCGCCGATGCCGGCCCCGCGCTCCACGTGAAAGCCGGCCGGCCGGTCGTGCTGGATGGAACCAGGAGCCTGGACCCCGATGGGGACCCGCTCCGCTATCAATGGCGTCAAGTCCGCGGGATG
>JBFGRM010000221.1:0-3862 GCA_041563675.1 Nitrospiraceae bacterium
ACACGCCCACCGCCGGTGATCGCCCTTCGGCAATGTCGAGCACTTCCTCGAGTCGTAGAATCCGCAGGCCCCGGAAGGTAGATCTCGCCCGCTCGGGAAACGCCACATTGAACCAGGCGCCCGCGTCCAGTCGCCGCAACTCCGCGAAGGTGAAGTCCTCGACGGGGGAGGTCGCCCGTCCCGGAAAAATCCGGGCGACGTCGGTGAGACGAGCCGGCGTTCGATCGTGCATTGCGATCAGCACGCGATCCCTCGTGCGCTGGAGATCCACTTCGAGATAATCGGCTCCGAGCTCGCGAGCCAGCAGGTACGCGGGGCGCGTGGCCTCCGGCGCCCAAAACGACGCCCCGCGATGGGCGATGACAGCGGGGCGCGGCAGGCCGGCTTGGCGCGCGAGCTGCTCCCCCGCCGCCGGCTCGCTCTGCAGGCGGGCGGCCCCCAGCAGCAATGCCACCGCCAGCCCCGAGGCAACGGCGCCGAGCGCAAGAAGGTTGAGCACCCGCCGAGTCGGTCGTCCCATCATGCAAAGGTGGGGATCGGTGACCCTTGCGCCCGTCGTGCCGCTCGACCGTGACCAACCGATCGGCGGGCTATGCGCTTGGGCACCCTTTCCGATCCCGAGAAAGTACGCAGCCACCCTCCCAACGGAGAATAGCATCATCGAGCCGGCGGAAGATAAATTTTCACTCGTCGATTACCGGTCCGTCGGGTATGGCCCGCGGGCTCACCACGACATATCGGGGAGGCGCTGCTCATGATGGATGTTCGTCAAAGCCCACGCGTTCCGGTTCGGTGCCCTTGCGGGTTCTCCAGCGTCCAGCTTTCGGGCGAGGGAACCGTGATCAATCTGTCGTCCAAAGGCTGTGCGGTCGAAAGCCCCACAGGGGTTGAGACCGGCAGCTACCTCGAGGTCTGGATCGTCACCCCCGATCGATCGTTTGCCGCGATCGTGGACGCGGCGTTCGTCGTCTGGTCCGGCGAAGCGCGATTCGGCATGAAGTTCCTGCGCATCCGTCCGGAGGAGGAATCCCGCATCGGCGAGATCGTGCAGCGATTCCCGCACAGTCCGGAGGGAACGGAAACGCGCCGATACGAGCCCGCCTCACTGTTCCTGATGCCGAGGGTAGAGAACGTCCGTATCGTATTCAGGAGCATCCCGGCGCCATCCTGGGATGGCACCATGGGGCCATCCTGAAGAAAACGCTCCCCTCACCACACGCGACAGCCGCCGAGCCCGAGCGCGGCCGGCAAGTGCCCGCCTACTCCGCTCGCATCCTCTCTGCTGCCTCGCTGAGCGTGACTCTCTAGCCGCCCGCTGCGATTCCACCTGCCTCCTCTCCACACCCTCTCCCCAGCGGGGAAGAGGGCAAGGGGGGGCAGCCGCCCGAGCGTGGCGGCCTCGTGTATCCGACCAGCAGACAGGGTAGAATGCCGCCCGCGAGGTCTTGCTCATGACGGACTCGTCTCAGGACCGGGCCGCCGCCGACCAGAAACGCGATCCCCTCATTTCGATCGGGTTCATCGTGCTGGCTTTGATGCTCGTACCGATCTTCCTGTACTCGATGGTTCCGGAAGGGCCGGTAAAGGAGGGGGACCTGGTCTTTGCGACGGGGCGCCACCGCGTCCCGTTGATCGACCCTGCCCGCTACCGGGAGATGGGGTACCAAGACTTCTGCGTCCTCGAGCCACGGGAGCAGCTCTTGGTCCTCCGCATCCTGCCCGGAGCGTCGGAGCGCAGCCTCGTCGCCCGACCGATCACGACCGTCCGGCGAGGCGTGCCGTTCTGCCCTCCCAAGGCCGAGGTGCTGCTGCAGACGCACCAAGCCAACCTGAAAATCGATATCTGGGCTGCGATCGAGGACAGCGTGACCAATGCGTTTTCTCGCTGGCAATAACGCCTCGGCGTTGTCGCTGCCATGTTGCGCCTGTTTCGCCGGCTGGGCGCCGGTCATCCTGGCCGCGACGGGACCGACGCGTCACGCGACTGCCTTGACGCGGGTGAGGGGCGGTGGTGCTACGGGCTGGGCCGGGCGATGGCGTCCGGGGCAGGCGGGGCCGTGAAGCGATAGTAAAAATCGTTGGTGACCCGATCCAATCGCCCCGGCGAATAGCCGTGGCGGTCCTGGGTTACGGCCCAGGGCGTGACCCGGGTGCGCCCCTTCAACTGGAAGCGGGCCCGCACAGTCCAGAAATACGGGGTGGACGGCTCGAGCGGGAGCTCAAGGGTGTGAGCAGCCTCGGGCAGGGCCGTCCGCTCATAGACCAGGTCGCCGGGGAAGCCATCCTCGGCGCGCCAGACTCGCAGATCGTACGTCACGTCGTGCGGATGCAGCCCCGCGTCCTGTGGCATCGCCCCGTGGTTGTCCCCGGCAGGCAGAGGTTTCCATCTGAACGTCGGGGGCCCGACCTCCAGGTCGACCTGGGCGAATGCCCGTCCGCCTAAGCCCGACATCGACCCGTCAGGGGGCACGTACACGAGAAATAATTCCTCAATGATGCGGTCGGCGACCTTGTCGTAGCACCGGGAGACGGCGTCGCGAAAGAGCCGGTCGTCAGGCACCCGCCACGCACGCGCCGATCGCTTGCCCGCCCGGCATGTGTAGGTGCGCTCATCAATCGGTCCACCGTGCGCGGCGCTCAGCAGTGTAGACGTCACGACGACGTCGATCGCGAGGATCGGGTTCGCGCCTTCCTCGGCGGTCACGGTGACCTCGTCCACGTTGGCGAGCAGCAGGGTGTCGAAACCACCCTCGCCGTAGACACGAAGGTTGACCGCCTCTCCGTGGGCCGAAGGCCCACCGTGGTCCAGCGAGATGAGGTCGAACGAGGGAAGGCTCCGAGCCGCCTTCATGACTTGCCGATGCAGATCGGCCTGGGCCCGTTTCAGGCCCAGCGCGTCTCCGAGGACGCGCTCCGCCTCCTTCATGGACTCGGTATGGTCGGACGACGGGGCTTCCTGGCTCGCGCCGATCGCGGCGCCCCCGGCCGTTGAGAAGAGGAAGACGCCCCCGGCCACGATGAGCATCGGCGGAAAGACAATCGCAAACGGAAGCAGCGCGAGGGCCCCCGTGCTGCCCACCGCAACTCCGGCCATCGCCCCGCCCGATGTCTTGTCTCCGGATCCCGATGAGCCCGTCTTCTCGTGCTGCTCGTAATTCGATCGGGTCGTGACGCGGCCCGGCAGGACCCCGATGGTACCCAGCTCTGCGCGGACGTGCTCCGCCAGCGGGGCCGGTCGTTTCGTCACGATCACACGCGGGTGGGCGCAGCCCTGCGCGACGAGGACCAGGACCACCAGGAGGCAGGCGAAATATCTGGATATCTGACTGACTGACACGTGTCACACCGAGGGCGTCGCCCGGCTCCATCTTTCTTCCGTCTGCCCCGCGGCACGAAGGCGCCGGTGAGGGGGTGGAGACGAGCGGGGTCTTTCAGCGAGCTGGTCAGGCGGCACTACGGGTGAGGATAGGGGGAGGCGCGCCAGAAATCCATGAATTCGCGTTTTTTGCCAGGCAAGCCGCCGCCCGCCCCGCCCGGCGTGGCCACAGCCTCCACTTCAGAGGTGGTGTCGCAGCTTGGGAATGTTCTCGACTTTCTCCCAGTCGTCCTGGCCCTCGGTCCAGACCAGCGTCGACTCGTTCAGCTCGCCGTCCTGGATCTTCAAAATGATCGCGCGCTCGGGAACGGGGCCGAGGACCCGGCCATCCATCTCGTAATGCCATTTGCGGGCTGCCGGCTGTGCAGCGGGCGCAGCCGCGGCGAGGGTGGACGCGTTTGAGCCGACTTCGCCTGTGTCCCGGGAAACTGTGAGGATCCGCGGCGCCTCGGGGAGCGAGAGCCTCTCCGGGCCGGGTTCCGGCAG
>JBFGRM010000222.1:0-3858 GCA_041563675.1 Nitrospiraceae bacterium
GACATGATGGGCGATCTCAACGTCCGGCACTTGGGTGTGACGGAGGGGAGCTCAATCGTCGGCGTGATCTCGGTGCGGGATTTGCTTGTCTATTTCAAGCGAGTGTCTGAGCCGAAGATTACACAGGATTGATCGGAAGGAGTGAGGAGTGAAAAGTGAGGAGTGAGGGGACCTGAGTTACCTGCCTTTGTCATTTCACTTCTCACGTTTCACTTTTCACTTCATTTCGTCAGTTCCCGCACAATGTGACCCAATTCAGGGAGGATGAGCCGCTCCATGGCGAGACGGACGGCACTCTCGGAGCCTGGGGTTGAAAACACGATCCGTCCCTTGATGATCCCCGCCGTCGCCCGGCTCATCATGGCAGGTGAGCCGATCTCCTGAAAACTCAAGGAGCGGAAGAGCTCGCCAAACCCGTCGAGCCGCTTTTCCAACATGGCATCGATCGCCTCGAAGGTCGAGTCCCGCCTCGAAAGCCCCGTCCCCCCGTTGATGATGATCGCCTGGACTCCCTCGCGGGCCGCTCCCTCGGTCACGACCTTCCGGATCTCGTCCGGCTCATCCCGGATGAGGTGACTGCCCACCACATCGTGACCATGCTCGGCCAGGAGGCGCCTGATGAGCTGGCCACTCGTGTCGGTGTCCGGCGTCCGGGTATCGCTGCACGTGACGACGAGGCACGATACCCGTCGCGGCGCGTGGTGTTTGTGCTCGACGTGGGGGTGTGGCGCATGTGGTGGCATGGCAACCGTGCGGCAGCGACCGTGTCCCTCATCCTGGCCCTCTCCCCCACTGGGAGAGAGGGCGGGGAGAGGGGGATCGGGAACAAGACGAGGATCGATCCAAGCGTTCCCCGAGACAGGCGCTCAGGACCAGACGGAGTCCGGCTTGAGACTTTCGGCCGGCTTTCCTTTCTTGATGTGCTCGTCGAGAATGGTGGCGACGTGCTCTTCCTTCACCTGGGAATACCAGGTGCCGTCCGGATACACGACGACCGTGGGGCCCTGCTCACAGGGTCCCAGGCAGGATGAGCCGGTCACCAGCACGTCTCCCGGCTGCAACCCGCGCTCCATGATGCCCATGTTGAACGCCATGAGGATGTTGGCGGAGCCGGCCGCGCCGCAGGACGGCTTCGGGTGCCCCGGCGGCCGGGTGTTGGTGCACACAACGATGTGATATTTAGGTTTCGGCATGGTCGCTCCTTGGCGCTTGGTGTTGGGTGCCAGCCCGCGGGCGCTGGCAACGTGACTGTGGGGGAACGTGGTGTGCGGGGATCATCATCGAGGCATGAACGATTTCCAGGTCTCGACGCAGGCCTCGGGAAGCTTCCAGTGCTTCACGCCTCTGATGACCCATTCCAGGTAGTTTTCTTTCGGCTTGAATTTCCCGATCGGCGTGGCCGCATGGGTCGTGACCAGCATCTTCTCGCCGTCCTCCTTGATGACCGTGACGGGCAAGTGACGGAAGGCCCCTTGCGGCACTTCGCCCTCGAACTCGTCCATTGACTTGAGGTCCTCGTCCGTGATGTCCAGGACGATCCCCCAGACTTGCTCGCCCGGTGATGGCGAGATACTGGCCAAGCCGCAACGCCACTGCGATGACCACCGGCAGAACTCGATGTTGTGATCGGGGAGGTATGCCGGGCAGACGAAGGTGTGCTCAGGTGCCCGGCGTTTCAGCTGCGTGGTATTCAGGTTGTCCGCATAGACAAAAAAATGCATAACACCTCGTCACAGAATCGAGAGATTGACGCGCCCGGTATTCTTATCATAGGCCGTCGCGCCGTTGTCAAGGCCGACGCCCGCGTCAGGCGAGCCCGCGCCCACGCAGTTGACTTCGATCCGTCTCCTTCGATGTAATACGGGACGTTGACGACGAATCGACGGTCCCAATCCGGAGCCCCATGGAAGCCCAGACCGAACAGACCCCAGCGCGCCCATCCTTCATCACGATCCTGCACTATGCCGTCGCCGCCCTGTTGTTTATCGGGATCGCGGGCTACTGGTATCTCCAGCCGGGCGGCATCAGCCCGATCAGCGATCCACGGGCCGCCAAGGCCATGGCTCTCGTCCAGACCCACCAGGCCCATCAGGCCCCGACGCTGCTCCAGGCCCTGAACCAGCTCGCCCAGACGGTCGAGGACCGGGGAAAAGGCGTCCGCATCGGCGAATGGACGGTGGAGCACCTGCAGGACGACTACTACAAAGTCCAAGTCTGGGTTCGGGAGGAGGGGTTTCGGCAGTGGTTCGAGCGGGACTTTGCGTGGCAGGTCGACCTGAACAAGGGACGCGTGATGCCGCTCAGCGACTTCGCGGCGCAACTGATGCCCCGCGGGGAGCGCCCCCCCCAGCCGCCGGAGCCCTGACGCAGGGAAGGGAGGTCACCCCAATTCGGGTATTCCGACCTCGATCTCCTCCCCAACGACCTTGACCTCGTAGCACTCGACGGCGAAGTCGGGATTCTCCGGACGCTTGCCGGTGCGTACGTTGTACCGCCAGCCGTGCCAGGGGCACTCCACGACATCGCCCGTCAGCAGGCCCTCCCCCAGGGGCCCACCAGCATGGGGGCAGGTGTTGTCCAGGGCGTACAGAGTGCCGTTGACGTTGCACAGCGCCACCCCACGGCCCTCCGCCTCCACGGACACGCAGGTCCCCGGCTCGACGTCCGAGATCTTCCCGACCCGAATGAACTTGGCCATCTGGCACTCACAAGGCAGCGGAAATCTTTACATTACAGGCTGAATTTCCAAGATTCAACCCTGCGCCGGCGCAGGAGAAGCACACCAGCTTGATTCCCGGCAGACGATATGGCATACAAAGAGAGCGCGTAAATCCCCGATTCTTTGGCGACAACGATCAGGCAAAGGACGGTGTATGGAATTGACGCTTTTGCTGAACGCCACCTACGAGCCCCTGAGGGTCATTCCATGGCAAAAGGCCATCACCTTGCTGTGGCAGGAGAAGGTCGAGGTCCTCGAGGTCTACGATCGGGACATCCGCGGAGTCACCATCAGCTTCAAGCTTCCGGCCGTGATGCGTCTGCTGAAGTTGGTGAAGCTGAAGGACAGCCACCGAGCGGTCAAATTCTCTCGGATCAACATCTTCACCCGTGACAAGTACACCTGCCAGTACTGCACCCATCGGTTCAGGACGGAGGATCTCACCTTCGATCACGTGATCCCGATTGCGAAAGGTGGGAGAAAGACCTGGGAGAACATCGTGACGGCGTGCTGGCGGTGCAACAACCGCAAGAGCGGGCGGACCCCGGACGAGGCCGGCATGCGCCTCGTGCGAAGGCCCGCCAAGCCGCGCTGGAATCCCGTCATCACCATCACCATCGGCATCCGCAACGCCCCCCAGAGCTGGCGGGACTACCTCTACTGGAATATGGAGCTCGACTCCGATCCTCCGGATCAGTAGGGGCGGCTTAATAGATCTTGTCGATAACGATCTCGATGTCTGTCCCGCCGACGAGCGTCGGATTCCGTTCGAAAGACCCCTCCATATCGCCCGACTGAGCCGGCCCCGCGCTTCCGTCCTTGTCGAGCCGCGCCACCACCTCCACCATGCCCGTCAGTTGGGTGCCCTGGATCATCACGTCGTCCCTGCTCACCGTGAACTCGATGGGAAACTGCGGACGCTCGATCCGCTTGACGGCGAGGGGGCGCGGAGGGCCCTGTGGTCTCCGGACGATGACGTAGAGCACATCGGTCCCCCCGACGCGGTCGGCGAGCTCCGGCGCAATCGTCACGCGACCCGCAACGACCGCGTCCGACCCGGGAGCTTGGCACCCGTGTGCGAGCCCGAACCAGGCCGCGAGGCCCGCGAGCACGATGATCCCGGCTGCCATTCCGATCAC
>JBFGRM010000223.1:0-3847 GCA_041563675.1 Nitrospiraceae bacterium
GGCGATCCTGCAGATCGCCTCGCTCGCGCCAATTTGCTTGGTGAGACATTGGATCTGCAGCCATATGCGCTCGCGCCGCTGACGGACCTGGACACGGTACTGCGCGGTTCGCTCGGCCACGCTTTCGATGGCGTCGCGCGAGAGGGATTGGGTCATGATTCGCTGCCCGAGCTGGATACGGGGGTCGGGACGGTCGCTCGCCATGTATTTGATATCGTCCTCGGATGGGTCCAAATACTGCATCAGCAGCAGCCTGATCATCGCGCGGTATTGTGGGGGGAGGTCGTCGACCACCGCTTGGATCTGCTCTTTGGTCAGCTCAGCGGGCATGTCCCTACGCTTTGCAGTGAAGGTTCCCGAGACTACGATTGTTTCGGTTCCTGTGCCTCGAAAAGAGTGGCCACGTATTCGCCGATTTCCTGTATGGACCCGCTTTGCCAGAGTGTCCGCGGGATCTCGATTGTCACGAGCCTGGCGGGGTCCGCCCCTCGCTCGACGGCGGTTTCCTCATCGATGTACCACTTGATGGAGCCATCCGGAAACCGCAGCGCGCAGACGCAATTGTTGTCGCCCATGATCGCCTCTCGTGTGATTGCAGAACGGGGCGCGTGGAGACCAACGTGGTTCCTTAACACAGCCGAGGCGGGAGTGTCAAAGCGGCTCTGGACGCGCGGTGGAGCGCTTTGTTCGCCGTGGTCGTGCCGGCAGCCCTTGCGCCCGCTATGTTTTCTGGGCCGGCTGTCGATCAACGGAAGACGGGAGGTCGTGCATCGGGGGCGGAGCGGATGGCCCGAGCCGGAAGGCATCGCGTCGCCACAAGATGTACGCCGTGAACATGACCAACGTGACAATCAACACGGTCCTGATGCGCCCGACACCAAAGCACGCCGTGTTCACGACCGCATTGGTTAATCCAAAGCCGGCGTAGGCGAGGTAGATGAGCAGCGACCACCGCCGGAGACGCAGAAACCCATAACCGATGAGCGTATGGAGTGTCGGGGATTGGGCCTTGGCCAGAATGCCGAGCAGGCCCTCCGGTTTGGTGCAGAACACGCTGAGCGCGTAGGACGGATTCGCCAGGATGATGTAGGCATCCATGAAGGCGGAGAGGAGGAACAACCCGCCGAGGTATCGCACATCGTGCCCGCGCTGCCAGGACACTTTGAGCGTCCCGAGCAACCCAGGGCCAGCCTGGTGGGAGGGCAGGTAGGCGTCGTACCCCTGCACGACCCAGACCGGGAGCACGATCAGCATGAAGGCGAAAATTTCAGCCGCGCGATCCTGGGCCCTCCCCAGCAGCACGGTACCGGCCAGCAGCCCCGCAATAACGATAAAGACTTGGAGCGCCTGGCGTCGGCGGTGCCGATAGAGCTGGCCAAGGCCCGGGACAAGGAGAGAGAGCGTCGCAGCGGTGGGTGAAAAGGAGTCGTCGGGCGGGCGATGGGGCGCCACGGTCGGCCTCAGGCTGGCAGGGTGCGCAGAGGTCAGCCGCCCAGCATATCGAGTGCTTCTTTGATGCTTCGCCTCACGCAGGTGAAAATGGGCGTGTCCCTCAGGGTGTACCGGCTGCCCTCGGTTTCACGAAGCGCCATGACGAGATCCAGAAAATCTTCGGGCTTGTCGGTCTCGAACGCCACCACCCATTCCTGATCGTCAAGGCCGAACGAGTATGTCGTGTTCAGCTTGACGGAGGGAAAGCGATGCCCGACCTCGATGTGCTCGTCCATCATGCCCTGGCGGGCCGCTTTGGTCAGGAGAAACCATTCGCGGGTCTTGAGGAAGGGGTAGACAAAGATGTATTTCCCCTTGCCGGGAACGATGGTGAGGCGCTTGCTTTCCTGGTTCGGGTGCTCGTGGTGGTCGACATAGATCGATCGCTTCGTCATCGAGAGGTAGGAGTAGGGGGTCTGGAGATACCGTCCCACGCCCGTGGCCATGAGCTTGGCGCTCATCTCCTGGAACAGCTCCACCTCGTAGCAGACGCGCCAGAGCATGAAGTCGCAGTCGGGACGAATGCCGACGGTCGAGTAGGGGATGATCAGCATACGGCCCTCGTACTCCTCGACCACACGGTTGAATTCCTGCTTGCCGCGCGTGCGTTCGTCCTCGGGAAGTCGACGCCAGGCAGGGTCGATCTTGTAAAAGGCGAAGTTCACGAACTGACGCCGGCCGGCCTTCTCTGGGGTCGCCATCCAACCTCCTCCTTAGCGCCGCCTTAGGACGCAAGACTGCGGAATGACTCACATAAAGCCTTGGGGTTGTAACACTTCGCCGGCCGAGGTGTCAATCACACGGCGGCGACTCGTCCGAGCCGACGTTGACAGGGCAAGGGGGATTTGCTACTGCCTTCCGCCGTGAAGGAGCAGCCCCGCGATGACGCCGGTGTGGTCGCGTCCCTGGTGCTCGCCGGCTTGTGCGGTTGGCTTCCCCTGGACGAGGCCCGGGCGATCCAGGTTCACCCGACGGCGGTTCAGGTTCGAGCCGCTCTCGATCAGGGCCGGAATGCCGCCGCCGCGCGCTTCCCTCCGGATCGGCTCTATGACTGGTTCGGGCCGACCACCGAGCTCGCGGCCCACGGCTTTCTCTTGACGAAGCTCGGCGGCATCCGTGTCCTGTCGGCCCACTTTGCGCTCCGTGCGGCAACCCCCAGCCCCGAAGAAGTCCAACGCATTCTCGACAACGAGACGCTTCTGGTGACCGTGGTCGTGTTCGGCGATCGGCCCGATTTCGCCCTGGACAGCTACATGCTCCTGGTCCAAGGGGAGCGCACCATCACCCCGAGCCGGGTGCGGTTCGATGGGCGGGCCTCACGGAGCGCAGCCTGGCCCGACACACCCGCGTATCGGGCCAAGGTCGTGGCCACTGTTCCCTACGCCGATCTGGATCCCCACGCGGTGACCCGCATTAGCGTGTTTCCCGGCGGCGGGGGCGAGTTCTCGTTCCGTCTTGATCTGTCAGCCATCGAGTGAGGCGCGTCAACGGCGTGGCTGTGCATCTGTGGAATCAGGCCTGGGCGCGGCTGTGGCCGTGAGCGGGCCCTCGCTTCGGGCTGAGCTGATCGCGATCGGCTCAGAGCTGCTGCTCGGCGGACGGCTGGACACCAACTCCCTGTTCCTTTCGGACAAGCTGGCCGAGCTGGGGGTTGAAGCGCGGTTCAAGACGCAGGTCGGGGACGACCACCGCGACATCGTCGCCGCCATCCGAACGGCCTGCCGTCGCGCCGCGGTCGTCGTGTTGACGGGCGGGCTCGGGCCGACGGAGGACGATTGCACCCGGGAGGCCGTCGCCGAAGCCCTGGGCCGCCCCTTGCGCCGGCATGCCGACGCGCTTGATGCGGTGCGTCGACGGTTGGCCGAGTGGCGGAGGCCGGTGCAGAAGCGGCATCTCCGCCAAGCGCTCATTCCCCGCGGAGCGATGTTCCTGCGCAATCCGGTCGGGTCGGCGCCGGGGTTTATGCTGACGCGGAAGGGCGCTCGGATCGTCGTGCTCCCCGGCGTGCCCGAGGAAGCCGCTGGCATGTTCGAGTCGGCGGTCGCTCCCGCCCTCAGCCGTGCCTTGGCATCGGCCGCCGCGCGGGCCGTGATTGTCCGTCGGACCGTGCACACCTTCGGCCTGTCCGAGGCGGATGTCGAGCGACGCCTGCAGGGCCTCGAACTCCCTCACGGGTCGCTCCGCCTGGGACTCCTGGCCTCGCCGCTCGGCGTGACGGTGTCGCTCACCTCCGTGGCCGCGCCACGGGGACGGCTGCGGTCGGGCGAGAAGCGTCCGGCGGCTCCCGTCGACGCGGCCGTCAAGAAGATCAAGGCCCGACTCGGCGCACACGTCTATGGGTGCGAAGCGGAGACCA
>JBFGRM010000224.1:0-3816 GCA_041563675.1 Nitrospiraceae bacterium
CTGCGCCGTCCATGATCTCCAGCATGACCTCCTCCGCTTCCTTCTCGGAGAGGTTCACACGGTCGGCCAGCTTGGCAATCGCATCCTTGATCATGAGCTTATTATTCTTCCTCCCGACCCCTTACGCCTCCCGCCTTCGCCAAGGCTTCGGCGGGCAAGCACGCCTCACGAAGACTCCAGTTTCAAGAAATTGCCGAGTAAGTCCTTTCCCACCGCTGTCAGGATCGATTCAGGATGGAACTGGACGCCCTCCGCGCCCAGCGACTTGTGCCGGAGCCCCATGATCTCCCCTTCGGCCGTCTCCGCCGTGATCTCGAAACAGTCCGGTAGATTCTTCCTGTTGACCAGCAAGGAATGATACCGCGTCGCCTCGAAAGGATTCGGCAGGCCGGTGAAGATCGTCTTGCCGTCGTGGTGGATCATCGAGGTCTTGCCGTGCATCAGTCGCTCGGCGCGGATGACCTCTCCCCCGAAGGCCGCGGCGAGCGACTGGTGCCCCAGGCAGACGCCCAGGACGGGCAGGCGTCCCGCGAAGCGCCGGATGGCCTCGACCGAGATCCCGGCCTCGTTGGGGGTGCAGGGCCCGGGGGACACAACGATCCGCTCGGGCTCCAGCGCCTCGATCTCCTCGGTCGTGATCTTGTCGTTTCGATAGACGCGCACGTCCACGCCCAGCTCGCCCAGATACTGGACAAGGTTGTAGGTAAAAGAATCGTAATTGTCGATCATCAATAGCATAATCAAAAGGGGCTCGCGGCCCGGGGCTCGTGGCTCGTGGTAGCACCCCCAACCTCACGTGGCGGTCGCAGCCACGCGCCTCTCGCCCCGCGCCCCGCGCCCAGACTTATTCCAATCCTGACTCCGCCAGCTCGATGGCCCGCATCATCGCGCGGGCCTTGTTGCAGGTCTCCTCGTACTCCCGTTGCGGATCGGAATCCGCCACGATCCCCGCGCCCGCCTGGATGTACGCCTGGCGACCCCGGATGACGATCGTCCGGATGTTGATGCAGGTATCCATGTTGCCGGAAAAGCTGAAATACCCGACGGCCCCCGCGTAGGGGCCTCGTCGCGTCGGCTCGAGCTCCTCGATGATCTCCATGGCCCGGATCTTCGGCGCGCCCGACACGGTGCCGGCCGGAAAACAGGCCCGCATGACGTCGTAAGCCGAGTTCGACGGATCGAGGTCGCCGTGCACCTGCGACACGATGTGCATGACATGGGAATACCGCTCCACCCTCATGAAGGAGTCCACGCAGACGGAGCCCACGCTGGCGACGCGGCCGACGTCGTTCCGTCCCAGGTCCACCAGCATGACGTGCTCGGCCCGCTCCTTCTCGTCGGCCAGCAGCTCTTGCTCGAGCCGCAGGTCCTCCTCCTCGGTCGCACCCCGTTTCCTGGTGCCCGCGATCGGGCGGACCGAGATGCGCTCGTCTTCGCACCGCACCAGGGTTTCCGGCGACGACCCGACCAATTGCACGTCCCCGATCCTGAGGTAATACATGTAGGGGGACGGATTCACCAGCCTGAGCGCCCGGTAGATCTCGAGCGGCGACGTGCGGATCTGCGCCTCCCATCGCTGTGACAGCACGGCCTGGACGATGTCGCCCGCGTAAATATACTCCTTGGTCCTCGTGACGATCTTGTGAAAATCGGCCTGGCTCATGTTCGGGGTGAACACGATGGGCCGCCGGCTCGCGTGGGCCGGCTTTCGGCGCAAGGGCTTCTTCAGCCGGCCGATCATCGCTTCGATTTTGGCCGACGCGTCCTTGTACGCCTTGCGGAGCCCCTTGTCGGTGTGGTCCTCCACGTGCGCGTTGGCCACGACCTTGATGGTGTGCGCGACTCGATCGAAGATCAGGAGGGTGTCGGTGATGACGAAGGCGAGGTCCGGCAGGCCGACCGAGTCCTTCCGCCGCTGCGGGAGGTCCTCGAAATACCGCACGATGTCGTACCCCAGATAACCCACGGCCCCGCCCACGAACCGGGGCAATCCGGGAACGGTGACGGGCCGATAGGCCCGCATGACGGCCTCCAGCCAGTCGAGCGGCGAGCGACCGGAGGCGAAAGGTCGGGGGATGTTTGGCTTGGCTCCGCGGGGCCGCCCCCCGCGGTCGATCTGGAGCTTGCCGCGCTCCTCGCGGACGAGAATCGGAGAGCCGCTGCCCAGAAAAGAATACCGGGCCCAGTTCTCTCCTCCCTCGACGCTTTCGAGCAGGTACGCCGACGGGCCGTGGTCGATTTTCGCGAAGGCTGAGACGGGGGTTTCAAAATCAGCCAGGATTTCCCGATAGAGCGGGATCAGGTTCCCTTGCGACGCGAGGCTTCGGAACTCATCGAAGGTCAACGAATAGGCAGGTTTGCCCATATGCCGGCCGTGTTACTCATACCCGACGACCAGCTGCTGACCGACCTCAATCAGATCATCCCTCAAACCGTTCCATTCGCGGATCTGGTCCACCTTGACCGCATAGGTCCTGGACAGCCGGAATAGTGTTTCTCCGGGCATCACCTCATGATAGATCGGCACCCGCCCCTCGGTCGTCAATGTGGGCTCATCGAGGCCCAACCCTGCGAGATCACCCTTGAGCTCGGGCAGATCTCCGAGCTCCGCCTGGGCCTGCTGCTCCAGCGTCGCGGTCTCACGGAGCGCCATGACCTCTTCCTGGGAGCGCGCCAGTTGCTCGCGCACCGATTGCATCTCCAGGGTCATCTCTCGATTTCTGGCCTCCACCTCCGTCAACTGCCGTCTCGCCTTCTTCAACTCGGCATCCAGCTCGCCGGTGCGCTTCTCTTCCTGCGCCAGCAGCCGCTGAAAATTGAGGCTTCGGGCTTTCTCTTGCTCGTACTTCTCCGACATCACGCACCCTGTCAACAGGGCTCCCCCGAAGCACAGGGCCACGAGGCGCAGCACGGTATGGCTCATGTTCATAGGTCTCCCGCCCTTTCTCCGACTCGTCAGCCGGTCACGTCTGTTTGACCCGATGAAGCTGTGGTCATCGTGCTTGCGAACATCCTCCAACTCGTCGCGGGCTCAGCGATGTTCCCTAGGCATCCCCTTTTATTGCTCACCCGGCGATGCCGGCCATCTCGCTCCGCAAGCGTAGAATAGAGGGAGCGAGACGGAAAGTCAAAGGGGCGGGTTCACGCGTCACCATTGTCTTCCGGTCCGGTCAACGCTATTCTACAGGAGCGCAGGACCCGACGACAGGAGGACCCATGCCCAAAGCGCAGCCATCCCCTCCCGACAAGCACGTCGTGATCGACAAGGTCAGCGTCCGCCTTTCTCATTCGCTGGGCATCCATCAAGAGTGGATCGGGGAGCGCGAGGCGCTCAACCAGCTTCTGGCCTGCTGGCTCGTGGTCGACGCACGCGATCTTCCCCTGTCCCCCCGCATTACCGGTCCTCCGGGGATCGGCAAGACGACCCTGGCGATGTCGGGCGCCCGAGACCGCAAGCAGGACCTGTACATCTTCCAGTGCACCGCCGACACGCGCCCGGAAGATCTGTTGATTACGCCCGTTCTCGCCGAGTCCGGGACGATCGCCTACCAGGCGTCCCCCCTCGTGACGGCGGTCCTCACCGGCGGGGTCTGCGTGCTGGACGAGGGCAACCGCATGAACGAGAAGAGCTGGGCCTCTCTGGCTCCCCTGCTCGACCACCGGCGGTGCGTCGAGTCGATCGTCGCCGGGATCCAGATCAAGGCCCATCCGGAGTTTCGGTGCTGTGTGACGATGAATGAGGACGCCTCCACCTACGAGGTGCCCGACTACATCCTGTCACGGCTCCAGCCGACCTTGAACCTGGGCTTCCCGCGA
>JBFGRM010000225.1:0-3797 GCA_041563675.1 Nitrospiraceae bacterium
ATCTCGGTCAGCCGGCGATATTGGGAGGCCGTGGCCTGCTGCCGAAATCGCGAAATCGTCTCCTCGAAGGCCTCGACGGCCTCCGGCGTCGGTTTGAGCCCACCCGGGACCGCCTGCAGAAACACGACCGTCGGGACCTTGGCGCTATAGGTCTTGAGCTGAGCGACAAGGCTGCCAACCGTGTCGAGCACCTGCGTCATTTCCATGCCGTGACTCCCGGGAATGCCTGAGACATAACGTGCGGCAGGGTGCCTGTCAAGCATCCTTCCGGACGACCCGGGGTCAGACCGGTGCCGCGGTGCGCAGCGCGTCACAGACGCGGTCCATGTCCTCGGGGCGGGGCGCCGAGAACTCCACGTACCGACTCGTCTCGGGATGCAAGAACCCCAGCGTCCTCGCATGCAGCATGACGCGGGGCACGACGAGGCCCTCGAGCTCCCGCACGCGTCTGCCTCCGTAGGTCGGATCGCCCAGGATCGGATGCCCGATCGAGGCCATGTGGACGCGGATCTGATGGGTGCGTCCCGTGCGTGGCGTGACCTCCACCAGCGTCGCCCCCGCGCGAAATCGTTCCCGCACGCGATACTCCGTCGCGGACGCTCTCCCCCGAGCGGTGCGAGCCGAGAACTTTTTCCGCTCCTTGATGTCCCGCCCGATCGCGAGCTCGATCAGGCCGGCTGACTTCTTCAAGCGTCCCCAGACCAGCGCCTCATAGGCACGTGTGATGGTATGTTGCTTGAACTGGGCGGCCAGCGCGCGATGCGCGCTGTCACTCTTCGCGACCACCATCACGCCGGACGTTTCCTTGTCCAATCGATGCACCAGACCGGGACGCTCCTTCCCCCCAATGGTGGAGAGGCCCCCGTTCGGACTTGAAAAATGGTGCAGGAGCGCGTTGACGAGCGTCCCGGACCAATGGCCGGGCGCGGGGTGCACGACGAGGCCGGCCGGCTTGTTCAGCACCAGCAGGACGGCGTCCTCGAACAGAACCTCGAGGGGGATCGCTTCGGGCCGGATGTCGAGGGGCTCGGCGCGAGGAACGAGAAGGGTGATCCGGTCGCCGGGCCGGATCTTATAGCTGGCTTTGACCAGTTCCGCGTTGACGCGAATCTTGCCTTCGTCGATGAGGCGCTGGACCGCAGCCCGTGACAGGGTCGGCTCCCGACCGGCCAGGAACAGATCGAGACGCTTCGGATGCTCCCCGGCGGTGACGACGAGCTCGGTCTCTTGTTCGTATCTGGGCATGCACCGCGGATCACGCTGTGAGGGCTCAGAGAGGGAGGGAAGAGGGATCAAGCGGATCCGCCGGGGAGGGCCCGCTCGCGCCGCGCACGGTCCGCGATCTTCTTGCGCAGACGGGCCTTTTCCAGGCTGATTCTGGCCGCCTCCGCTTCAGAGGGCAGCCCGCCCACTTCGACACGTCGCTCCGCCTCGGCGACGGCGGCCTCCGCTCGCCCGACGTCGATGTCCTCGGCCTTTTCCGCAATCTCGGCAAGAATCGTGACTTTTCTGGGCGTCACTTGGGCGAAACCCCACAGCACGGACATGAAGCTGTTGTCATCGCCGACACGGTAACGGAGTTCGCCGATCCTGAGCGCCGACATGAAGTGGCAGTGTCCCGGCAACACTCCGAAGTCGCCCTCGACGCCGGGCGCGCTGACCTCGTCGACCTCCTGGCTGATCAGGAGCCGCTCAGGTGTCACCACCTCAAGAAGTATTTTTCCTGCCATTTTTTCCTGCCGTCGTCTCGTAATTGGGTAAGTGGGTAATTCGGTAATTGGATCTTCACGCAATTACCCATTTACCCACTTACCTCATTACCCCTGTTGAGTCCTCGAAACGTCAACCTCTCTTGTATCCGAGCTTCTCCCCTTTGGCGACGACTTCCTCGATGGGGCCGACCATGTAAAACGCCTGCTCCGGAAGATCGTCGTATTTTCCCTCGACGATGTCCTTGAAGCTGCGGACCGTATCCTTCAGCTTCACGTACTTGCCAGGCGAGCCGGTGAAGGCCTCGGCCACGTGAAAGGGCTGCGAGAGAAAGCGCTGCATTTTCCGGGCACGAGCCACGAGGAGCTTGTCATCCTCGGACAGTTCATCCATGCCCAGAATCGCGATGATGTCCTGCAGGTCCCTGTACTTCTGCAGGACCCGTTGGACCTCCCGCGCGACCTTATAGTGCTCCTCGCCGACGATCTGTGGGTCCAGGATGCGTGATGTCGAATCGAGCGGATCGACCGCAGGATAAATGCCCAATTCCGCCAGGCCGCGGGACAGCACCGTGGTCGCGTCCAGGTGCGTGAAGGCCGTGGCCGGGGCGGGGTCGGTCAGGTCGTCGGCAGGGACGTAAATGGCCTGCACGGACGTGATCGAGCCTCTTCGCGTTGATGTAATGCGTTCCTGCAAGGCGCCCATCTCCGTGCTCAGGGTCGGCTGGTAACCGACGGCGGACGGCATCCGTCCGAGCAAAGCCGACACCTCGGAGCCGGCCTGGGTGAACCGGAAGATGTTGTCGATGAAGAGCAAGACATCCTGGTTCTCCTCGTCACGGAAGTACTCCGCGACAGGCAGACCCGTTAGTCCCACCCGCAACCGCGCTCCCGGCGGCTCGTTCATCTGGCCGTACACCAGCGCGGCCTTCGACTTCGTGAAGTCCTTGGGATCGATGACCTTGGACTCCTGCATTTCATGCCAGAGGTCGTTGCCCTCGCGGGTTCGCTCGCCGACGCCGGCGAAGACCGAGAACCCGCCGTGGTGCAGGGCGATGTTGTTGATGAGCTCCATGATGATCACGGTCTTGCCGACGCCCGCGCCGCCGAAGAGGCCGACCTTGCCGCCCTTCGAGTACGGCTCGAGGAGGTCCACGACCTTGATACCGGTCTCGAGCACCTCGGTCTTCGTCTCCTGCTCGTCCAGGGCCGGCGCCGAACGATGGATCGGGTATCGCTTCTTGGTCTTGATCTCGCCGAGCCCGTCGACGGGATCGCCCAGGACGTTGATCAGCCGGCCGAGCGTCTCTCGACCGACGGGAATCGAGATCGGCGCTCCGGTGTTCTGGACCGCCATACCCCGCACCAATCCGTCGGTGGACGACATTGCCACGCCGCGCACCCGGTTCTCCCCGAGGTGCTGCGAGACCTCCAATGTCAGCCGAATCTCGGGTCTCCCGGTCTTGGCATCAGCTTGCTCCTCGACCTTCAGAGCGTTGTAGATATTCGGAAGCTGGCCCTGCGGAAACTCGACGTCCACAACGGGACCGATGACCTGGACGACTTTTCCTGTGTTCACGGCTTACTCCTTCTTTATTTCAGCGCTTCCGCGCCTCCGACGATGTCCATCAACTCCTTGGTGATCGCCGCCTGTCGTGTCTTGTTGTAATACAACGTCAATTTCTTGATGAGCTCGCCCGCATTGCGGGTCGCGCCGTCCATGGCGGCCATCCGGGCACCCTGCTCGGCGGCCGAGGACTCCAGCAAGATTCGGAACGTTTGGATCTCGAAATGCTTGGGAATGAGGCTCCCCAGCAACTCGTTCTCGTCAGGTTCATAGAGGAAGCTACCACCGGGGAGCTGGTTCGGATCAGCGATTTCTTCGAGGGCGTCGAGAGGAAACAGCTTCTCGACAATCACCTGCTGCTGGATCGCGGACTTGAACTCATTATAGATGACATACAGCTCGTCGAAGGTGCCTTTGACGAACTCCTGAGTCAGGTCGCGCCCAATGTCGATCGCATGCTCGTAGGTCAGTCGGTCGAACACATCGGGCCACTGCTGCCGGATGGGCCACTGCCGGCGACG
>JBFGRM010000226.1:0-3793 GCA_041563675.1 Nitrospiraceae bacterium
ATTCCCCAGACGACATCGAGCTCTTCCGAGCGCAACAGCGCGTGGACGCCGAAGTAACCGGTCACGCTCAGCCCGATCCCGACGACCAGCATCACCCCCTTGGCCGCCCATTCCTCGGGCCTGCTCCAAACAGCCAGCCCGCCCACCCAGAGGCAGGCCAGCACGACGGGCACGGCGGCGAGGGCCACCCGCGCAAGGGAACGTGAGATCTCGAACCACGCCAGCCGGCCGAGCCGCTTGTTGAGCACGACGATCAGGATGCCCACGTTGACCATCGCCGCGAGCGAAGTTGCCAGCGCGAGACCGCCGTGCTCAAGGGGTCCCATGAAGACGAGCGAGAACACCACATAGGCAACCACCGCGGAGGCGGCGGACAGCGCGGGGGTCTTCGTGTCCTGCAACGAATAAAAGGCCGCCACGACGATGCGGACGCCGGCGAAGGCCCACAAGCCCAGCGAGAAAAACAGCAGGGCGGAGGCCGTGCCCTGGGTGTCGGCCGCCGTGAAGGAGCCGTGCTCGAAGAACACATGGATGATCGGTTCGCGCAACAAGATCAACCCCAACATGGCGGGCACGATCAAGAAGAAAATCATCCGGAGGCCAAACGCGAGGGTCTTTCCCAACTCCTCGATCGCTCCCCCGGCGGCCTGGGCGGACAATGTCGGCAGGATCGCCGTCGCCAGCGCGACGCCGAAGATCCCGA
This sequence comes from Nitrospiraceae bacterium, assembly GCA_041563675.1. Taxonomy (GTDB): domain Bacteria; phylum Nitrospirota; class Nitrospiria; order Nitrospirales; family Nitrospiraceae; genus JBFGRM01. The sequence goes on from JBFGRM010000226.1 coordinate 704, forward strand.
GCGGAAAGTGAACCAGCCGCATGCCGTAGAACAAGTATGTGGGGCCTCCGTCGAAAAACGAGGCCAGGACGGTGCTGATCAACAGGTTGATTTGCGTGACGGAGAGGCCAAGGAGGTAGGGCACCATGAGCACGGCCATCCGCCGGACTCCCGCATGGCCCGGCTCCCAGCGAAGCCCCGGCAGCATCCTCCGCAGGACGAGACCGGGCAGTTGCATCGCGAACTGCGCCGCGCCGCCGGCCACGACCCCGATGGCCACCCCGGTGATGGGGTGTGCCAAAAGGGGAGCGACGAACAAGGCGCAGCCGATCACGAAGACGTTGAAAAACACGGGCGACAGCGCCGGCGCGGCGAAGGCCCGCAGCGAGTTCAAGATGCCCATCGCCAGCGCCGCCAAGCTGATGAAGAGCAGATACGGAAACATGATGCGCGTCAGGAGCGTGGTCGTTTCGAGCTTGTCCGGATCATCATGGAACCCGGGTGCCAACACCCACACGATGCCCGGCGCAGCCAGGATTCCCAGCATGGTGATCAGCGTCACGATCGTGAGGAGCGTCGTGAATGCGGCGCTGGCGAGCTCCCACGCGTCCCGCTGGGTCTTCTGGGTGCGGTACTCCGTGAAGATCGGGATGAAGGCCGCGGACATGGACCCCTCCGCGAAGAGCTCGCGGAGCAGATTCGGGATGCGATAGGCGACGAAGAAGGCGTCGGCGGCGGGCGAGGCCCCGAAGAGGCGGGCCAGCACGATGTCGCGCACGAACCCGAGAATGCGGCTGGAGAACGTGGCCAGACCGATCAGGCCGGCGGCCCGAGCGACTGCTTGATTTTCATGCTGTGCCTGGGGCGAGGACGATGGCGGCGGCCCGGAATCGGTCATCGGGCTGGATTCTAGCGGAACGCCGGGAACGCGTCTACCGGCTGTTCGTCGAAGATGCTACAGTACGGCCACGGCTTGGAGAGAGGGTCATGACGCTCGAGGCGTCCTCACACTTGCCCGGCGGTTTTCAGGTTCGCCACCGCACGCTCGGCATCTTTCAAGGCACGGCCGTGGAGATGGCCTTCTGGCATCCGTCCTCCGGCATGCCCGAGTACGGCCTCTGCCGCTTCGCCACCAAGGAAAAGGCCCAGTCTTATGTGGAGTTCTTTTGCTCAGCCCGGTGCGCCGAGCCGCTGAGGCGGGAGGACTTGACGATCGAACCGTTCGATGAGGCGCTCCACGCCCAACTGATCAGCGACAACCCGATGCCGTCGGCGTGGGAGACGTCGCCGTGAGCGAGCCCGGCCCGTCGGAATTCCGACTATCCTTCGTCCTGCGCGGCGGGACGCCGTGGGCGCATGGGGCTGCGCTGGCGTTCCTGCTCCACCTCGCGCAGGCAGCGCTCGCACAGCTCACCGGAATGCTCCGTCATAAACGTCTCGGCGACTTCGCCGCATCGTTCGCATAGCATGGCACGCTCCCCGGTTGAGGGCACGACGACGGGAGCATGCATAGACGACATCTCTCACGCTTGTCAAGGCTGTGCGGCCAGGGTGGAAAGACGTCACGGGTGGGGCGTCACGCGCCGGAGTCAGGGAGCCGAATGAGGGCGTCAGGATCTGGTTTTCTTCGCGATCAGCTCATCCACCACGATGTGGCAGACGCAGAAGGAGATCCGCCGCTTGTCCAGCCGCACGCGGACGATCATGGAGCCGCAGCGCCGGCAATGGTGGAACACGGGATCCCGCTGGATGGTCCAACGGGGGATGGTGATACGATCAACGGGAATGTCGCGTGTAGCCATTACCTTTTCTCATCGGCAGGAGGCCGCCGAAACTTGATGCCCTTAGGTGCAAGTATACACCCATTTTTCTGGCTGATCCGTCTCTCCCCTGGCCACAGAATGATTCACCTGGCCCCTGAGCCTGCGCCCCGCCGGGCCTGAGCGGAGCCGACCATGCCCCTCCTCCTACGGGAAACCGATGTCCACAGGCTGCTCGACATGCCGACGGCGATCGAGACCGTCGAGGCGGCCCTCCGCCGCCACGCCACGGGACAGGCGACAAACCGTCCCCGTCAGCGGGTGCCGGCACCCACTTCCCACCTCCACGTGATGGCGGCGGGTGACCACTCCCTCGGCGTGTTCGGCATCAAGGTCTATTCCTCTTCCCCATCGGGAGCCCGGTTTCTCGTCCTGCTGTATTCGGAGGCCGATGGCGAGCTCCTGGCCATCATTGAAGGCGATCGCCTGGGGCAGATGCGTACAGGTGCCGCGTCGGGCGTGGCGACGAAGTACATGGCCCGACAAAACGCGTCCTCCGTCGGTCTCCTCGGCACGGGCTGGCAGGCCGAAAGTCAGCTGCTGGCGGTCCGCGCCGTGCGTCCGATCCGGGTCATCAAGGCGTACAGCCGGCACGCCGACGGGCGGAAGCGGTTCGCGGAAAAAATGAGCGGGGCGCTCGGCCTGGCGGTCACGCCCGTCGACACCCCGGAGGAGGCCGTCAGGGGCCACGAGATCGTGATCACCGCGACGTCCGCGCGCGAGCCAGTCTGTCGCGGCGCCTGGCTGGAGGCAGGCACGCACGTGAACGCGATCGGAGCCAACTTCCTGTCCAAGCGGGAGCTCGACCCCGAGGTGCTCGGTCGAGCTGCCGTCGTCGCCATCGATTCGGCGGAGCAGGGCCGGCTCGAAGCAGGCGATCTCGTGTCCGCCGTCGAGCGGGGCGCGTTGACGTGGGAGTCCCTGGTCGAGCTGGGACGCATCGTGGACGGTCAGATGCCCGGGCGTCGCAGCGAGCAGGAGATCACGGTCTTCAAATCGTTGGGGATTGCAGTGGAAGATATCGCCACCGCGATGCGAGTCTACGAGCTGGCCACGTCGCGAGGCATGGGCGAGCGGATCGCGCTCTGGCGGTCAGGTCCCTAGCAGAGCGTCGAGCACACCCTCTGGAGGATGTCATGCCCGAGACGATCGGTCTCGCACAATCCGCAGGCACCGTCTGTGACGGGCTGTATCGCTACACGCTGCACGATGATCGGATCGATTTTCAAAGCGACAGCTACCTCATCCTCGATCGCGGACACGCGGTCCTGATCGACCCCCTCCCCGTCGA
>JBFGRM010000227.1:0-3789 GCA_041563675.1 Nitrospiraceae bacterium
GCTGCCTCCCGGCGTGCTGCGCGTAGGTGGAGGGAAAAACGGGATGACGCCCTATCTCAAGCACGCGTTGATCGGCGCGGCCCTGGCCGTCGTGCTCTGCTCGATCGTGGACGAGGTGCGATCCCACCACGGTGTGGAGTTTCTGGCGGGATTCCTGGCCTTGACCTCGGCCGCATACTTCGGGTCTGCGCTCGCCGATGGCCGTCGAGACGTGTTTCTCGTTGAGAGCCTGGTCTGTCTGGCCGTCTTTGCGACCGCGCTGGCGGGCCTCTGGATCTCAACCGTGTGGCTGGCGGTCGGGTACTTCGGACACGGCCTCTGGGACGTGTTTCATCACCCTCACCGCCTCGGGGCTCCCGTGAGAATGCTCTGGTTCCCTCCGGTCTGCCTGGCGTTCGACTGGGTCGTGAGCGCGTACATTCTCTTGCGATGGTAAACCCCATCACTTGACCTACCCTCACCCATCCCATAGGCTACAGAGTCTCGACACGCCTGTATGCGGCTCCTGTCTGGTATCTCCAACAAGGTAGGTGGCCCATGAAATTTCCGCACCTCGCCCTCACCGTGGTCATCTCGGTGCTCGCCGGCCTGGTCGGCGGCTTCGCGGGGGGAGCCCTCGTCGCACCGATCTCGGCGACCGCGCAACCATCCTCAAAGCTCATGCGAGTCGTGACCGCCGAGGAATTCCGGGTCGTGGATGATAAAGGACGCGTCGTGGCGAGCCTCGGGACCGAGCCGAGCTTGCTCTCGCGGCTGAACCTCTACGATCGCGACGGAGGGCTCCGGGCCAGCCTGGGCCTGAGCGCCATTCATGAGACCGTCGGCTTGTCGCTCTATTCCCGCCGGCAGGACCAGCACAGCCTTCGCCTCGCCACTCAAATGGACGGAATCTCCGACCTCAGCTTTTTCGACGAAAGCGGGTCGCCGTCGGTTTCGCTGGGCAATAGCCATGAGATGGTCGTCCAAGAAAACGTCCTGCCGCGGCCCAGCCTGAAGTTTTTCGCCGTTGGCCCGTCGCACAACGTCACGTGGCGCGCCCCGTGAGCGAAGCTGGGCTTGGGCGGGACCCTGCTGGACGCCGCTCGACGAGTTCTCGCGTGGATTGATGGGCTTTCTCGAGCCTCCGCGGGCGGACGCGATCGCGATCTCACAATCCGCCCGCGAAAGAGGCTGTGTGGCAGCACGCCGATTCGCAGTGGAAGCATCTGTAAGGTCCCGTCTCATCGCGAGACTCTTAGACGAGGAGTCTATGCCCAGAGGCGCCGTCAACGCGAATGCGTTCGAGGCCCAGCACAGCCGGGAGATGCGTCTAACGTTCGCACAGATGATCGGACTGCTTCTGGCCCTGACCCTGCTGCACGGCTGCTCATCGGTGCCGCGTTCATTCGAGCCGTCCCGCCCGATTCCCGCTGGCACATTCGATCATCGTGCGCTCGACGGGGTGCTTCGGGACCATGTCCACGAGGGTATCGTGGCGTATCCCGACATCGCACGGGATTCGCGCTTCTCTGCCTATCTCGACGCCCTGAACCGCGTCGATCCCAATGGGCTGCCGACCAGAGCGGAGCGCCTGGCCTTCTGGATCAACGCTTACAATGCCTTTGCCATCGACGGGATCCTCGCCGGGTACTCCCCGCGCACCCTCGTCGGACAATACCAATACTTCATCGCCCACCGGCACAAGGTCGGGGGCCGCACGATCAATCTCTACGATCTTGAGCAGAAGCTCCTCATTCCCGATTTCCGCGAGCCCCGTATTCATTTCGCCATCGTCTGCGCATCCCGGTCCTGCCCCCGGCTCATCTCCGGAGCGTACGACCCTGCCCGCCTCGAGGAGCAGCTCGACGCGGGCGCGCGGGCCTTCGTCAACGATCCTTTCCGCAACCGGTTCGACCGCCAGCGCAAGGTGGCGCGACTCTCGAAGATTTTCGAATGGTTCGAGGAGGACTTCAGCGCCGAGGCCGGCTCCCTCCTCGCCTACGTCAGCCGCTACGTCACCGACGACGACCTGGCGCGGGAGCTGGCGGACGGCCGCTTCCGTGTGGAGTTCATCGATTACGACTGGAGCCTCAACGGAGTCGCGCCCGACGGAGAGACCGGTGCTGGTCCATCCAGCTGAGCGTGTCCCACTCGCGCGATTGATGCGCCTCCTCGAAGAGGGCGAGCGCATGGCCCACGATTGTGCCCGCGCTCAGGCCGGTCTGGCCGGCCGGGACGGCCAGCGGCGGTTCTTTTTGGCGCAGGCGAGGCAGGAGCGCATGCACGCATTCCTGTTCGGCCGTGTCGCCGACTGGCTTGCCCCGCGCGATCCGGTTTCGCACCCGGCCCTGGCCCATCTGGCCTCCTACCGGCGCCTGCTGAAGTCGGCGATCCGGCGCGGGGATCTGCTCGAGACCGTGCTGGCCGAGCAAGTCGTGCTCGAAGGCGTGGGCGAAGCGGTGCTGCACCGGATCGAGGCGGGGCTTGTCACGCGGCGCGCGCCGCTCACCCGCCTGCGCCGCCTGCTGATCGAGCAGGAAGAAGCCCACGCGGGCTTCGGCGCCCGCGCGCTCGCACGGGCGGTCGAGCAGGGCATCGCGTCGAAGCCGGACCTGGGTCGACGCGCAGAGCCCTATCTGGCCCTGGCCAAGACGACGCTGTTGTCCCTGGCTGGCGAGCTCGCCGTCGTCGACGAGGACGCCCTCGCCTGGGCATCGGATGTGCGTCACTATCTTCCCAATTACCTGGCACAGGGTGAGACAGAGTCGGAGATATCGACGTAGGTCGGAAGGAGGGCGCGACGGTTTCCGTCATCATTCCCGCGTACAACGAAGAGCGGGCGCTCCCCGCGACGCTGGCATCGCTCCTGCGTCAATCCGGTGAATTCGAGGTGATACTGGTCGACGGGGGAAGCACCGATCACACCGTGACCGTCGCCGCGGAATTTCCCGCCGTGCGCGTCGTCGGCGCGTCCAAAGGCCGCGCCAGCCAGATGAATGCCGGAGCGCGGCATGCGACCGGCGAGTGGCTGCTCTTCCTACACGCCGACACGTCACTGCCCGAGGGCGGAGTCGAGCAGATTCAGGCGCTGGAGTCGATCCCTGATGTTCAGGCCGGCGGATTTCTGCACCGGTTTACGGGCCGGGACTGGCGGCTGCGACTGATCTCTCGTCTGGATAACCTGCGATGCCGCCGGACCAAAATCATCTACGGGGATCAGGCGCTCTTCGTGCGCCGCGGTCTCTTCGAGCGACTCGGCGGCTTTCCGGAGCAGCCGATTCTCGAGGACGTGGTCTTCTGCGAGCGCCTCACACAACACACCACCCCTGTTCTCCTGTCACCGCCGGTGCTGACCGACTCCCGCAAGTTCGTCAAGGCCGGCGTGTGGCTCAGCCTGGCACGCGTCCTGCTCATCATCCTGCACGTCCAATTTCGCCTCGCGCGGCTCCCCCGCGCATTCTTTGACGAAGTGCGCTGAGGTTTCTTCGACACCCCTGCCCGCGCAATATCCCCTCCGGGCCGGATCGCGCCGGCTACTTCTTCTCCGGGACCTTGCGCGCCGCCCCGATGGCGTCGAGACCGGCTTGCGCGCAGGCGTCATCGAGATGCCCGCCGGGCGCGCCGCCCACCCCGATGGCGCCGACCACGTCCCCGTCATATTCGATCGGCAACCCACCGCCGAGAATCAGGATGTCGTCGTTCATGTCGCGCAGGGCCTGAATGGCGGGCACCTTGGCGACCAGCTCGGCCATCTCGGTCGTCGGCCGTCGCAAGCTCGCCGCGGTGTAGGCTTTCTTCCTGCTGCTGTCC
>JBFGRM010000228.1:0-3618 GCA_041563675.1 Nitrospiraceae bacterium
TCGTTGAAGAACAGGTCCTCGCCTTTGGCAATGAGACGTTTCATCGCATCGGTCCTCGTGCTCGCATGGGCGACGGCCGGGGCTGGCACGAGACTGGCGAAGGCCGGGGCATTCTCTTGGACGGTCTCCTCTGGCACGAGACCCTCCAGGCTGCCCTTCGTGTGCTCGTGGAAGAACAGGCGCTGGAACAGTGTCGGCGACCCCACAAGGAGGTCCGCCTGGCCGGGTCGCTGCGTGCCCGGGGTAATCACAACGAGGTCGACCTCGAACTCGCGCATCTTGTCGGAGTTGAGGCTCATGACGAGGCGTCGCGAATCGCCGGATCCTTGCAGTGCCCCCAATCGGATCATCCGGTCACTCGCCCCCGGTTTGACGCTGGCCTCCGCGCCGGGCCGGTTGTCGACCAGCCAGACGTCGTAGTTGGACGAATCCGGCAGGCCCGTGATCGTCGCCGTGAACACACCGGACTCAAGATTGAGCTTTGCGATCCCGCGCGCGGTCGTGAACTTGGCAGACAACCCTTTTGAGTAATGAAGCGGAAGCACGAGCTCGTCCTCGTTTCCCCGCCGCACGCGATCTTTTTTCCAGTTTTCGTAGCTGGCCTGGAACGCCGCCGGGTTGCCGATGGTCGCGATTGTCGCATCGTCTTCACGTAGTGAATCCTGAATGGACGGAAGCAGTGCCGGCCCCGCGATCACGAGCACCAGCACGATCAGGATAATGGGAATGGATTTCAGGAGCTGAACTTTCATGGCACAACCTCCCCGTGGTGAAACTTGGAGTGCAGGTCGGCTGATTCAGGACGCACCGCGTCCAGTGTTGCCGAGCGTGTCCAAGCTTCCGTTTGAGCAGGTTGCATGCCATCCCGTACTCGTCCTTGTGCATTGCTCGTCTTGGAGGTTCTTGACTCAATTTGGCTCGATGAACGAAATTGCGTCGCAAAGCATCCCTTTTCTGCAGGCATTCCGCGGTGCCGCTAATTGGCTTCTCACAAAATTGTACTGGCCGGTAGGCAGAATGCTGCATCGCGTCCTCCGGTACAGCACTCGTGTTCAACGATACAACGCACATCCGAAATATCACCTCAGCGCACCGCGATCGTGAACCGTCGATCGCTATCGCAGACACGCGCGTTGAACGGCTCGTCACTCCGCGCGCACGTGTCGCTCATGGGGTGCGCAAAGCCGGTGTAAAACGGCGCCGAGGTTCCCTCAAAACACAGGAGGCCGAATTGAGGCCTGGGAATGAATCCGACATCATGGCACTTGTCGGAGTCCCAGTTGCCGGTCCCGTGATGCAGCTGTGCAGAGAGCGCCGATCCTCCGTCCACCGAGATCGTGATCGATTCGGTCCTCGCCGAGTAGGCGAGCGGATGCTGGCTTCGCCACGCCGCCGGCATGGCGAATCGCGCCCATCCCGGCGACAACGCCAGCGATGCGTCTCGATACCCCACGAGCGCTTCGGTGGCCGACGCGAGCAGCGCGCTGTGTCTCATGGCGTAGGGCTGTCGCGCGACATCTTCGTTCGGTGTCCCGGCCATGTGGATGAGCGTCCAGCCGCCGCCCTCCGTGGCCATGTCGCAGTAGAGCTCCGCACTTCCCTCGCCTCCGGGGCCGTCGGGATCGAGGCGGTATTGGCCGCTCTCCGTCTGCCCTTGTTCCCGCGCATCGAGGCAACTGAGGAAGGAGCGATACAGGCTGAGTCCGGTCGTGAAGCTCGCGGGCCGGCTCATGGCACAGAGTCCCGAGCCCATGGGACCTGAACAGGAGAGGACCCGCCAGAAGAATTGCGTCGATGCCTCGAGGGCTTCGGGCGTGGTGAAGACCGGCTCTTGCGTTAGGGCGCCGTCAATGATCGGAGAAGAAAAATCGCTGTCGTCATCGAGGATCACACGATAGCTCTTGGCGGTCGGAAGCGCTTTCCAGCTCAAGGTCGGACGACGCGCGGCGTCCGGGGCGCCGTTGTCGGGCTCCAGCGTGTCGGTTGGCGTCATGAGCTTCGACATCACCGTGGCGAAGTCTGCACAGATGAACTCGGTCCCGTCCCATCTCAGGAATTCGGTCGGTGCACAGGGAGTCGCGGGCACCTGCGCGCCCGGTCCCGCGGGCCCCGGCGGACCGGGGGGGCCCGGCGGACCGGGGGAGCCCGCCACACTCGCCCCTCCGCCATTCGACGGAAGCGCGGACTGCAGAAGCGCGACCTCCAGCTCGACCGCGTGACTGGTGGACGTGTTCTCCTTACTATCAAACTCCACCTGAGCGACGGTCCCTTCGGCAGTCTGAAGCGCCAGCCCGAAGTTGCCATCCGGCGTGAGGAGCCACCCTTGAACGACATGGGTGACGTCGACGGTCACGTAGCGATGCGTGTCCGCGGCGCCGACATCGAAGCTCGCAAAAGGCGGGGCAAAGAATGGCGCCGTCTCCGCCGTCACGGTTGACTCTCTCCAGTCCCCCAGCACTTCATGCACGGTGACCGATCCAGGCTCGATCACCTTGCCAACCCACAAGCGCAAGACGGCGCGACTGACTTCGACACCCGACGGAAGCACCGACACATCGAACTTCACGAAGGCCTGCTGGAGCCCGCCCACGGCATCGCTCGCGACCGACATGGTCGGTGCGTGACCCAGATTGATGCCGGGACGGGTGAGGTCCACGCCCGCGTCATCCATCACATGCACGGTCGTTGGCCAGGCGGGACGCACGCCAGCGAGGACCCACAATGCCGCGAAGACAATGGCAAGGCTCGCACTGAGCCCATGTGATCGTTTAGACCGGGTCATCATATGTTAGAGAGCTGGTGAGGCCCTTCGCAGCGCGGCAAGAGGTACAAGAGAAGTATAGCGCGAGAGCAGCGACCCGCCCCGTCGTGCCCGAAGTAGGCCTACTTCGGGAGGCCTGGCCGGGCCGTAGGCAAAACCCTCCACGGCAGCAATTGGGCCATTTTTTGGCTATAAGGAATACCTCAAGACCCTGGAAACACGCTGATTCAGCACATGATTCGGCCCTCGGGGGGCACACCAGTCGAGCCACATTTCTCGGGGCCATCGGGCGAAAGACCCGGTGCTATACTTTCGGGGGATGAGTCAGGGGCTTTGTCAGGAAGGCTCGCACGCCTCTTTCGAATCCTCCACCAGACTCAGACCTCTCTCTACGACCCACCCCCCAGGACGCCGAGCGTAGTGGCGACCGGCCCGGGATCAACAGCGCAACCTCCCGGGAGCAGAGGAAAGAGAGGCACGGCACACATGAAGCCCTGTCGACAATGCTCAGGCTTGATGGTCGTCGACCATTTCATGAACCTCTCGGGTGCCAGCGGGCACATGTGGGTGCGCGGGTGGCGCTGCGTGCACTGCGGAGCCTGGACCAATCCCTTCCTCCGCCAGCGCCAGATGCGCGAGGGACAATGGATCAGCATGATGCTGCAGGTCTTCGTGGAGGGGAGAGATCCGCGCTACCCTCGACCGAGCCGATGACCGTCCATCCTGCCTTTCTCTGACCGACCTTTTTCCAACTCTTCAACAGCCGATTGTCCGTGACGTGCGGCCAGGGCCGATGCCAGTGCTTCGCGCACTCTCTTTCCTTTCCCTCTCCCTCCTGGAGGAGAAAATCAGGGTCA
>JBFGRM010000229.1:0-3591 GCA_041563675.1 Nitrospiraceae bacterium
CGAAAGACATCGTCCATCTCGACGCCGCAGGTTTTGGCGATCTTCTGGTACTGTTTTTTTTCTAGGTCCTTCAGGTGGTTCAACACGATCGATTCTACCAGCGACCCCCGCAACGAGTAAGGCTTGCTCCTCGATCGCCCGATGGGATCCCGGTCCAGATAGCCGAGCTGGATCAGCAGACATTCAGTGAGGTCTCGTGCACCCACGCCAGGCGGATCGAGCGTTTGCACGTGACGGAGGAGCGATCGGACTTCTTCCACCGATACGTCCGCATCCGCGGCCATCTCCTCGACCGACGCCTGCAGGTACCCCTCATCGTCGAGATTGCCGATGATGATCCGGGCGATTCGCTTGTCGTGGTCGCTTAGGGTGGAGAGACCCAGTTGCCAGACGAGGTAGTCTTCCAGGCTGGTGGGCTTGGCGACCGTTTGCTCATAGGAAGGGAAGTCATCCTGGCTGCCCGAGGGATATTCGACATCCGCTCTGCGGTCCGGCTCTGTGTAGTCGTCCCAGTTGAGCGGCGACAGCTCCTCGGGGTTCTCCTTCCCTTCCTCGGAGGCCTCGGTCGCCTCTTCCTTCTTCGGCTCCGATTCGAACTCATCTGCGGCGGCCTCCTCCGCTTCCTCGGCCTCCTCGGCCTCCTGTTGCACTTCGTCGAGCAGGGGGTTTTCGTCCAGGTGCTGGCGGAGGGTTTGTTGCAGATCCAGACGGCTCAGTTGCAGCAGCTTGATCGCCTGCTGCAGCTGCGGCGTCATGATCAGCTTCTGACTGAGGCGGAGGTCCAGCCGAAGTTTCATGTCCAGTCGCCGCTTAGAGTCGGAAACGCTCGCCCAGGTAGACCGCCCGCGCGGTGGAGCTCTGGACGATGGTTTTGGGGGACCCCGATTCCAAGATCTGGCCCTCGTTGATGATGTACGCGCGATCGGTGATGGTCAGCGTCTCCTGGACATTATGATCGGTAATCAGGAGGCCGATGCCCTTGTTTTTCAAGCGCATGATGATGTGCTGGATATCCCCGACGGCGATCGGATCAATGCCGGCAAACGGCTCGTCCAGGAGAAGGAAACGCGGGCCGGTCGTGAGCGCCCTGGTGATCTCGAGGCGCCGCCGCTCCCCCCCAGACAGGGAGTAGGCACGTGATCGTCGCAACGCCGTCAGGTCGAGCTCCTTCAGCAGAGCCTCGAGCCGATCGGCGCGATCTTCCTTGGAAAGCCCCATCATCTCCAAAATAGCCACGATGTTCTCTTCGACGGTCAGTCGTCGGAAGACGGAGGATTCCTGGGGCAGATAGCCGATGCCCTTTCGGGCCCGCTTGTACATCGGTAATTCCGTGATGGCCTCCCCGCACAGCACGATCTCCCCCGCGTCGGGCTGACAGAGCCCCACCACCATATCGAAGGTCGTCGTCTTGCCGGCACCGTTCGGACCGAGCAGTCCGACCACCTCCCCCGCTTTGACCTCAATGCTGACACCCTTGACGACCTCCCGCCCGCGGAAGCTCTTGATGAGACCGGTCGCCTGGAGCCGGTCGTCGGAATCATCTGCCATCGTCCACAGCGGGACTTGTTCTGATTCTAGCACTTGATCCGTCCGCATTCGGTTATGGGCCGTTTCCGCCGGCCTATTCGAGAATGACCTTGGAGCGGCCGTCCACCACGGTGCGGTCCTGGTCGAGAAACATGACGATCCGATCGCCCGTGACTCGGTTACCGCGCTCCCAGGCCACGGGATCCCCTGTGAGCACGATCTTTTGCTCCTTCTGGAAAAATACCGCTTTCCGGCAGGTGGCGGTTCCGGCTTTTTTTTCGATCTTCACGCGCCCCGTCGCCTCTATCTTGCTCACCGCCATCTGCGACACCTCCTCCTGGCCACCCCTCTCACTATCCGCCGGTGTCGATTTGCCCGTCTCCGCATCGCGCGGCTCGTAGAACACCACCATCACGTCCGATCGAACGACCAGGTCGCCCTTGGTCAGCACAACCTTCCCCTCGAAGACGGCGCGGCGCTCCTTGTTCTGCACCGTCATCCGTTCGGAGGTGACGGTCGTGGTCACGGGCTCCGTCGCCTTCGGCTTCGCCTGGCCTTGCGCACCCACCGGTGCTGCCGCCAGCGTCAACCCGAGCCAAAGGGTCCAGGCGATGTTAGGGCGCCAATTGAACGCGTACATCTTGCTGCACCTCAAACTCTTCCTTGTCGAGCTTCCCGACCAGGCCCCGCCCGTCGACGACCATGCCGTTGCCGATGATGGTGACGGCGTCCTGGGTGTGGAGCTCGCCGGTCGCCTCGGTCCACGCCAGTCGCTTGGTAAACACCGTGTACCCGCCTTCGAGCTCGACCTCGAGAGGTTCACTGCTGTTGGCCAACTCGAAATCCCGTGTCTCGGTATCAATCGTCCCCGTCTCACCATGTACGGTCAGTTCCGGCCCGTTGGCGCCATACAGGGTCACATGGACCGCGTCCAGATGCGCCGATTGCTCGGCCTCGAAGACCTCGGCACGCTCTGCACGCACTTCCCACTGGACATTTCCATCCCGCGATTGTCGGAAGGTCACGTGTTTGATCCCGGCGTCTCCCTCAGTGAGATCGGCTGCTGCCAGGGGAGGGGGGGAGGACCTGGTGTCGGGACGGGTCAGGAGGATATAGACGAGGGAGGAGGAAAGGACGAGGACCAGTACCAGCAAGCCCCGACGAAGCCATTGTTGCCACATATCGCCGCCCCAATTCCGTGTTTCGAAAAGGAATTAAATGGTTGGCACGATCCTAGCATAGGCGGGGAATCAAGTAAACCTGACACGGGTATCGGGCCGGGCCGAACGGCCCTGGCCTTTGATCTGAAGCCCTGCGAGGGTAGTCACGACGGTGCCTGTGGGATACACCTCGGCCCCGTCACAGGAATCTTCGCGGTGGGGTGAGCAGCCTCAGCCTTCGGCGGTGGGTCCGTGCTGAGTGCTATGCGGGCGCGCCGGCTTTGGTCGTCTTCTCGCTCTCGGTGGACTTCGCCTTGGCGCCGCCACGGCTGCCTTCCGCGTCCACCAACTCGATCGCCACCATCTCAGCGGCGTCGCCGACCCGTCGTCTCGTCCGAATGATGCGGGTGTAGCCGCCCTGCCGGTCACGGAACCGCGCTGCCACGCTGTCAAACACCTTGGACACGACTGACTTGCTTCTGAGAAAGCTCAGGGCACGCCGCCGGTTGTGCAGCCCGCCGCGCTTGCCAAGGGTGATCATGCGGTCGGTCAGCCCTCTGATTTCCTTGGCCTTGGCCTCCGTGGTTTCGATGCGCTCGTGATCCAGCAGGGAGGTGACCAAACTCCGAAACAGCGCCCAGCGGTGCTTGGAGTTGCGCCCGAGCTGTCGACCTTTTTTTCTGTGACGCATGGCTGCCTCGTCGTCTCAGCTTTCGTTTTTGCCTTTGGAGACCGCGGCGGTGGTCATCGAGTCCAGCTTCATCCCGAGACCCAGCCCCATTTCGGCCAGAATTTCCTTGATCTCGTTGAGGCTCTTTTTGCCGAAATTCTTGGTCTTCAACATTTCCACTTCGGTCTTCTGAACCAGGTCGGCGATCGTCTTGATGTTTGCATTCTTCAGACA
>JBFGRM010000230.1:0-3591 GCA_041563675.1 Nitrospiraceae bacterium
CCCATGGGCGGCGATGACTGTGGCGCCCTCGTCGAGCGCGACGCGAAGCCGCTCGGGATCGCCCACCGACTGATCCTTGCCTATCAGGCTAAACTCGTAGCCGACGTGGCTCAACAGGGGAAGTCCCCGTTCCGCGAGCGCCCGGTAGAAGGGTGTGAACCGCTTCGTCGCGGGGTCGAACTGCTGGGAGTTGGGCAAAACCTTCACGAGCGTCGCGCCGGCATCGGCGCAGCGGTGCAGCTCGTCCACGGCGTCCCGGCGTTGCGGGTTGATGGAGACGCCGGCGAGGAACTCGTTCGGGTGCTCCTTCGCGATACGCAGCACGTAGTCGTTGCTGACGAGAAAGTCCGTGTCCTGGAGGTCCGGCCGGCCGTCGCGGTCGTACACGCCGTCCATGCCCAGGAGGACGGCCTTCGCCACGTGGCGCGAGGCCCGGAGCTCGCCGAGCAGCGACATGACGTACTTGTGGTTGGCCGCGACCGGGTCCCGGGCGGGCAGGTCGTGCTTCCACAGCAAGAAACGGAAGAGCGGGCTCCGGAGCATCCTGGCTGACACGAGGCACCCGTTTCCCGCGTCGGGAAGCGCCGCCAGATGCACGTGACAGTCAATGAGGTGTTTGGTGTTCTCCGGCCCACGGGCCATGACGCGTTGTCTCCTCGCAGAGGGTCCTCATCGTGAAACCATGCGTGCCTCCTCCACGGGCATGGAGTCGGCATAATGGTCGCCGAGGAGCCGAATGTAAAGCTCCTCCTCGTGGAGGCCGATCGAGGGATCATGGACGAGCTCTCCGTCATGGATGAAGGTGACGAGCTCGAAGGGACGATCGTCGCCGGATCCGGCGAAGACCGCGATGTCGTCCGGAGAGACGGTATAAGAGCTCAGCACCTTGTCGTAGTTCCAGGGGACCCGGACGTAGGTCTGGAAGATGAGCTCGGAGCACACGATGGAATCCCACGTGTTGGTGTCGAAGTTGAAGTCATACTCCTTGCCGAGATGGGAGAAAGCCAGGCGGATGGCTTCATGCACGTCGGCCTGTGAGATGGCCGTTCGCTTGGGGCGGAGAATGGCCAGGTCATCGATGTTGAGAAAATGCTCCAGGGAGCTGAGTTGGGTGCCGGTGCGGAGCGCTTCAACAATCGTACGTCCCTTCGAGCTTTCCTCGCGGTGCCGGCTGATCACCTCGCCCTCCAGCAGTCCCAGCGCGCGGAGCTCCTCCTCGCCGCCGACATACAAGGCGGCATGGCCGAAGTGCCCCGGAATGAACCGATCAGTCAGGCGGAACGGCGTTTTTTCCAGCAGAATGTCGCCCGGTTGGAGCCTGGATCTCACGAAGCGCTCCCAATGCGCTTGTCCGTAGAGTTTTCCTTTCCGAAGCTCGACCAGGCCGACTAGGGTGCCGAAGCCTTTGGAGACCTCGAACTTGCCTTTGCTCAGCCCGCCCCTGAAGAAATCACGCACGCGCAGGCCGTAGTAGCGCAACGTCCGGCGAATTTTTTTGAAGATGCTTTCCGAGCGGATGGCCTTCGCCGTTGAGGTGGCGTCGATTTCGGATCGGACGTACGTGAGGAAGGGGTCCTCCTCCACACCCGAGGCGTTGCGCTGCGCGGACAGACGATCGAATGCGGCCAGGCCGTCCTCCGCCAGGCTGCGGTACTGAATTCTGCCGAATTCCTTCTGAATGTCGTCCCAAAAGTGGGGAGGGATGCCTCGTGTCGGGTCGCCCTCGTTGAGCAAGGCCCGGGCGCCCGGAATCGAGAGCACCGACGAGGTGAGCTCCTGGGCGTTCTCGTAGAGCGTGAGAGCTGACAGGAGCGAGATCCCCACTCCGTGCAGGCGGACATCGGCAGGATAAGGAATGTCCTGCCTGGTGAGCTTGGGAAGGTGCGTGAATGCCAACTGGTACAAGCGTGTCCTGAGACCCAGGTAGTCTTTCTCGGCCTTGTACACCATCAACCTGACGTCACCCCGGATCAGTCCCTGGTCGCGTTCGATTGCGCCCCGCAATCTCGGTGCGTCCGTCCGCCAAAGGGCGCGCAGTCGCTTGGATTGCTCCACCAACTCGTGGAGCGTCTGCTCGTCTTCAATGAGGTGTTCCTCAGCCAGACCGGCCTCGAGCAGCGACATCCGTTCTTCGATGTCCTGCAGGACGCGGGTCACCGTCTCGGGGAAGAGGGCGCGGACGTGTTCGTCCTCGGCCTTCCAAAGGCGTTCCAGATAGGATGCGTGGTCGGTGAGCCGCTGATGCCCCGCATGGAACAGGTCGCGATACCGCGTGTTGCGGGCGGCTTCGAGCGACATCTCCCAACTGTTCGCCGGGAACCCCCTGGTGGGGTCCGGTTGGTTCCAGACCCTGCGGGCGGGCGGGTGGTCGTTCACCACCGCGGCCACCGCGTGGAGGTTCTTGACCAGCTCCAGTGAGGCGAGGGTGGAGATGCTCGCCTTGATCAGCGTCTGACGCCGGCTCGCCCCCTCCAGACGCTGGACGATGGCGGACGCATGGGAGAAGGCCAGCCGGAAGAGCGGCTCGCGCAATCGGTAGTACTGCTCCTGAGCGTGACGGACCTTCTGCTGACCGGCGATCGACGGGACGCCGTTCACTCCCGAACTCTCTTGCAGGGTCCTCCTCAACCGAAGCGTGGCTGCGCGGAATGCGTGCCCCGCGTCCCTGAGCGCCACGAGCTGGTGGATATCCGACGCGGTGACGGCGGCGTGCTGCCAGGCGGAAAAGGTGGAGCCCGGTTGACCGAGCAGCAGGAGGGTCAGGCACAAGCCCGTAAGTGAGTGGCGCATCCGCTTCATGTGACTCCCCTGTAGCGAGGCGTCAGGTCTGTGCCGATCGACAGGAGCAGCGCGGCGACCGTGACCTGGTTGGGGGTCACACCGGCTCGGGCGAGCGCCCGGGTGATGGGTCGGAGGCCTGCTTGGAAGGCCGGTTTGAGCTGATAAATGGTCGGCATGGCCCGCACCGAACCATCTAAGTGTAGCTGATTCTTGCAGAATGTCGCGGGGACGGGGGTCGGGAAAACGAGCGGTTAGGGCCGCTGGCTGAGTCGCTCCAGGGCCACCCGCTTGACCGCCCGGAGGTCGAGCTTGCCGGTCCCCAGGACGGGGATGTTGTCGACCTTGATGAAGCGGTCCCGCCGCGGCACGAAGAGGTTGGGCAACCCGCTGGCGGCGACCTTTTCCAGGATCTGGGGAATGCCGTCCTCGTCGAGCGTGTGGAGGACCGCCAACTGCTCGCCCTTCTTCTCGTCGGGGACGGAGGTGACGGCGAAGACGGTCGTGTCCGCGCCGGCGGCCAGATGCAACGCCTCTTCGACCGTCCCGTGGGGGACCATTTCACCGCCAATCTTCGAAAAACGGGACAGGCGATCCGTGATACGCAAGAAACCGTCTTCGTCGAGCATGGCGATGTCGCCGGTCACGTACCATCCATCACACATGACCTCGGCGGTCAAGTCGTCGCGCCCGAGGTACCCGTTCATGACGTTCGGTCCCCGGACCAGCAGCAGACCCGCTGTGCCGACCGGCAGGGGCTCGTGGGTCTCCGGGTCGACGATGCGGACCGCGACGCCGGGGATCGGCTGCCCC
>JBFGRM010000231.1:0-3582 GCA_041563675.1 Nitrospiraceae bacterium
CCTTCAGTATGTTCACGAAGGTCTGAGGGTGAGTGTGAACCAAGCTAGGCCCGTGTTCCGGCGGGTAACTCCTGGGTGGTCGCTTCAAGGTAGGCCGTCCAAGCTGACTTCAAAGCCTGGTAGAGGGCATAGGAGCCCTCCTTGTAGCCGAACAACATTATGCACTTTCCACTGACCAGATCGACATGCACGGTCGCGGCGATGTTGCCGCGTTGGTCAAGCTCGTTCTTCAGCTGGATGTTGACAACTTTGTCGAACGCCACGGAGTGGACATGAATGGGGTAGGCAATCACGAATCCCTGAGAAGAAATCTTCAGTCGTCGCGGCAGAAACAACATCAGGACCGGAGTGACGACGGCGAAACCGAGAATGCCCAGGGCGATCCACCCCTCACCCTGTAACGCACTCAAGGCTGCCATGACGAGGAAACCGCAGGAGCAGGCGACGATGATCCAAATGGCATAGTTCCCACCAGTAAATGTGGTGTTTGCGATCCCAGTCCTGGGATGGGGTTTGGCATGACGACGAATGAGGGATCGAAGGAGTTCAAAGTTCTCCAGCCTGTATTCAAGCCGCATCGTCACCCTGCCCAACGCGTCATAAAGCTCGAGTCGCTGGAGCAGATCTCTTGCCTTCACATATCCGATGTCTCGCCATTGAACGTAGAGCCGGGATCGTTGAGGTGAAACGTACGAAATACCCTGCTCGTCGACCTGAACGTAGTCATCAGCCATGCGGAGCCAGTGAAGCGCTCGCCACAACAGTGCACCGAACACGCACAATCCCAAACCGGTCAACGCGTAGCCAGTCAGTCCTGGTAAGTCCTCCAGAGACGGGATGGCGATGAAAAACACAATCGCGGCGGCACAGAAGATGATGCCGAAGATTTGCCACCACTTGAAGCTCTTTGAAAACCGGAATGTTTCCGTCATAGGTAAAAACTTAGCCGAGCGAGTCCGATCTGGCAAATGCCCTGGTCCGTCGTTACCTTGGCGAGCGGCTCAGTACCAGATCTCCATCCTGAGACCACGACGATCACGAGGCGGAGCCTCCGGAACGCGCAGGGCCTCGTGTCGGCCAATCCGCATCGCTGTGAGCGCGAGGACGACGGCGTCGAGCACGTCGTCGGGGGAGAGGACCCGCCGGGGCACCGTGGTCATGATAGCTTCCAGCAGCTTCACGATCCGCGCGGACAAGTCGGGAGTCGCCCGTGTGATCTCGCGAAGCCGCTCGCGGCGTCCCGCCGTCGTGTTCTTGTTGAACCGCATCGCCCGGCCGGCGAGACGGGCAAACGCCAGCTCCGGATGGGCTTCGAACACGCGCGACTGCAGCCTCCGCGTCACGACGCGATCGACCTCCCGGATCTTCGGCATGATATGGAACGCCTGGCGACTCAGGCCCTCACGGCGCGCCGGCCCGTAGGTCGTCGCCGGCAGGATGCGCCGGCTCGGGGGCGTGAAGACGCAGCTCGCCCGCCGCGCCAGGATCCGGCGTGCCGCCTGATCACAGGCCCGGCCGCCCCGTTGCGGGCGATCCAGCAGGCCGATGGGCATGTCCACCGCGAGGATCCGCGGCCGCGGCGAGAGATTCAGGACGTCCCGAATGGTCGGGCAGATCGTGACGCCCAGACGGCCGAGCCGTTTGCCGCGGACCTGCGCGAGCGCCACCACCCACCCCGCTTTGCATCCGTCGACTCCGGCAATCCACATCGTGCATGCTCCTGACCCGGCCTCCTCGCCCGAGAAGGTAGCGCAGAACCGATCCGGATACCATCCTCATCTGCGAGGGCGTGCCAATCCTGGTACAATCGCGGCCGTGGTTGAGTGGGCCGGGTATGCTGTGCTCTTCGCCGTCGGGGGCGTCGCGGGCGTCATTAACGTGGTCGCCGGCGGCGGATCCTTCCTGACCCTGCCGGTGCTGATCTTCATGGGCCTCCCGGCCGTCGTCGCGAACGGCACCAACCGCGTCGCGATTCTCCTGCAGAACGTCGGGGCCGTCTGGAGCTTTCACCGTCACGGTGTCGTCGACTGGCGGGCGATCCTGTGGGCGGCCGTGCCGGCCACGGCCGGCAGCGTGCTCGGAACCTGGGGGGCGCTGGTCATCAGCGACCAGGCCTTCAAGCGTGTCCTGGCCGGGCTCATGGTCGTCGTCACACTGTGGACGTTATGGAATCCGGCCGGGCGCAACCGGTCCGCACGTCCTCACAGGTCACAACTGCCCGCCAGGGACTGGCTCGGATGGCTTCCCCTCGGCGCGGGATTTTTTCTGGTGGGGATTTACGGCGGCTTCGTCCAGGCCGGGGTGGGATTCTTTATCCTGGCCGTCACGACATGGGTTGGCCTGGATCTGGTGCGCGGGAACGCCGTCAAGGTCCTGAGCGTCCTCGTCTTCACCGCCGTCTCCCTGGCCATCTTTGCGTGGGAGGGAAAAGTCCACTGGCCCATGGGCCTCGCGCTCGCCGCCGGCAACGTGCTCGGCGGGCTCATCGGCGTGCGACTGACCGTGCTCAAGGGCCACGCCTGGGTCAAAGGCGCGGTGACCGTCGCCATCATCGTTTTCGCCATCCTCCTCCTGCTCGACTGACCGTCGCTCTTCACCACTATGTTCGCCGCACGTTCCAGGTTCCAAGTTCCAGGTTCCACAGAGGCCCTGTGTTCCGTGGGACCTGAGACCCGGGACCCTTTCCCCTATCCCCTCACTGCTTACCCGCGTTTGTATCCGCCTTCGTACAGTCTGTACCGGAAGAGATGCGTGCGGCCCGGGACTCCCTGATTGCGTCGTGTACTTACCGCCCGCTCACCTTCGCCGTCGCCGGTTTGACATTTGCAGAAGGGCGCCGCATGGCCAGGAGGGCACCGCACATCCCGAATCACACCCCGTTTCATGCCCTCTGTACCCTTGGCAAGCTGGCCGAGCAGGAGCTCCAGGCCGCGCTGCGCCAGGCACGGGAGGAGGGGCGTGACATCGAATCCATCCTGATCGAGAGCCACCACCTTCCGGCAGACCTGTTGCGCGCATGCCTGCGCGAGCACTACGGCAGCCCGGTTCTGTCCTCGAGTGACGAGCCGGTGATAGAACCCGAGCTTCTGCAAACCCTCAGCGGAGACTATCTCAGGACCCACCACTGGCTGCCCCTCAAGAGACAGGGCCGGACGGTGCAGGTGCTCATCGACGACCCGGGCGACCTGGAGAAGGCGGGAGATGTTCAGCGGGCATTTCCCGGCATGGTCGTTCAGTATATCGTGGCGCTCCGCCGAGATATCGCGCGGCTGCTGGCGATCGCGACGGGAAGCGCCCGGCAGACCGGGGTGAGACAGCTCCTGGACGACCTTCGGGATGAGCATCAACCGCAGGGACCCGGGACCGACGGAGCCGCCATCGTCCATGAGTCCCATAATAAAATCGTGCGCCTGGCCAATCAGATCATTCGGGACGCCTACCAGCTCGGTGCGTCCGATATCCACATCGAGCCGAACGCCCAGCACGATACGGTCGTCAGGCTTCGGGTCGACGGCACCTGCTTTCCTTACATGGCCGTGCCCGCGCTCTGCCGCCGCGCCCTCATCTCACGCCTCAAGATCA
>JBFGRM010000232.1:0-3574 GCA_041563675.1 Nitrospiraceae bacterium
CCCGTCATGCGGTCGCTGAAGCGGGCCGGCTTCAAGGCGGAACAGATCGTCCTGCCCAGCGGCGAGCGAACCAAGACGCTGCGCTCGGTGGGCGTCATCCTGGATCGCCTGGTGAAGGCTCGGTTCGAGCGTGGCTCCGTGGTCGTGGCGGTGGGAGGAGGGGTGGTGGGAGACATCGCGGGATTCGCGGCATCCGCCTACCTCCGCGGGATTCCGTACATCCAGGTGCCGACCACGCTCGTGTCGCAGGTCGACTCCAGTGTGGGCGGAAAGACGGGAGTGAATCACCCGCTGGGGAAGAACCTCATCGGGGCGTTTCACCAGCCGCATGTGGTCCTCATCGACCCCGACACCCTGCGAACCCTGCCCCGCCGCGAGTGGATCGCGGGCTTGGCCGAGGTGATCAAATACGGGGTGATTGCGGATGAGCGATTTTTCGGCTATCTGGAGACGCACGTGGACCGGATCGTGGAGATGGCGCGGGAGCCGGTGATGCGGGTGATCGCACGCTCCTGCGAGATCAAGGCTGAGGTCGTGTCGCAGGACGAGCGGGAAACGGGGTTGCGCCGGATCCTCAATTACGGCCATACCATCGGCCATGCGCTGGAAGCGCTGGGTCGCTATCGGTCCTTGATCCATGGCGAGGCGGTCGCCATCGGGATGGTCCAGGAAGCCGATCTGGCCCGGTCCCTGGGGTTGTGTGAGCCCTCCGTGGTCCGTCGGCAGCGGGACCTCGTGCAACGGGCCGGCCTGCCCGACACCATGCCTCGCGTCTCCTGCGCGGCGCTCTGGCGGGCCATGCAGTTGGACAAGAAGGTCATACGGGGCCAGGTTCACTGCGTCCTGCCCGAGCAAATCGGCCGCGTCGTGGTGAGGGCGGTGGAGCAGCCCCAATTCAAAGCCTGGTGCCAGATCGGCGCGGGGCACGAGCGTCGCGGCTCTGTGCGCCGGGCATCACGAGGACAGGCCGAATGAGGACGCCGCCCGTTGCGGTGAGTCGCGGGCGCAGCTAACACGAGACATGTCCACTCGAAAACGTCCATCGGTCGAGCAGATCGAACGCGCCTTGCGCGAAAAGGCCCGCGAGGCGGAGATTCTTCACCGGATCAGCGACTCGATCACCAACACGCTGGACCTGGAGGCCGTCCTCGCCCACATCGTGGAGGTCGTGGTCGAGGTGACGAAACCGGACTCCTGTCTCTTGTACCTGCTCTCCGACAACCGGGACGAGCTGATTCTTCGCGCCTCGAAGAATCCGCACCCGAAGCTCATCGGCCGGATCACGCTGGGGCTGGGGGAGGGCATCACAGGATGGGTCGCCCGGAAGCAGCAGCGCGTGGTCATCCCCAACAACGCCAGCGACGATCCCCGCTTCAAGTTCTTCCACAATCTTCCGGAAGACCGGTACCAGGCCTTCGTGTCGGTCCCGATCATGGCGAAACAGGAGCTCGTGGGGGTCATCAATGTGCAGCACAAGCGCGCCAGGCGGTATCAGCCCGATGAGCTGGCCTTGCTGTCCACCATCGCCAACCAGGTCGGCGGCGCCATCGAGAACGCCCGGCTCTACGCCGCGATGACGCGCAAGGCCCGGCAGGTGGAGACCCTCTCCCAGGTGTCCGAAACGGTCGCCTCGAATCGACTGATCGAAGACGTCTTGCAGCTCATCGTCACCATGACCGCGCAGATGATGGGGTCCAAGATCTGCTCCATCATGTTGCTGGACCAGAACGGCAAGGGCGAGCTGCGCATCGCTGCCACCCAGAGCCTGAGCGAAGAGTACCGGCGCAAGCCGAATCTCCGGATCGGGCAAAGCATCAGCGGCCGCGCCGTGCAGGAACGCAGACCGATCATGGTGGGAGATGTGAGGGTCGACCCGGAGTATATGTATCCAGACATTGCCAGAAAGGAGGGGCTTTGCTCGCTGCTCTCGGTTCCCATGCTCAATCGGGATCGGGCAATGGGCGTGATCAACAGCTACACCTCGATCCCGCACACGTTCACGGGGGAAGAAGTCAAGGTCATGCAGGCGATCGCCAACCAGGCCGCGATTGCCATCGAGCATGCGACACTGCTCGAGAAGTCCTTCGAAATGCAGGAGGCCCTTGCGGTGCGCAAACTCGTGGAGCGGGCGAAGGGCTATATCATGCGGTCGCGGGGGCTTTCGGAGGAGGAGGCTTTCCGGCTTATCCAGCGCCAAAGTATGGCGCTGCGCAAATCCATGAGAGAGATCGCCGAGGCCATTCTGTTGGCGAGTGAAATCGACGGCGGACCAGGTAAGAAGCGCGGCTGAGAGAAGGAGAGACGCAGCCGCCGGGCCGTCACCGCCCCTGACCCGACCCGGACCGCTCGAGCTGTCGACGCAACGACTCCACCTCCTGTCGCAGCGCCTCGATCTCCAGATCCTTCCGAATGATCAACTCCTTGAGGGGACCCACCTCGCTACGGACCTCATCCTTGTGCGAAGTGCCCGAAGCGGCATCCCTGGCCGGGGACTCGCGGGCCGGCTCGGGCTCCAGCCCTCGCAGCCTTGCCAGCAGCGCATAGTCGATCGCGAGCAGGCGGAGCCCGCCGGTGCGCAGCTCATCGGGCGGGTCATCGGGCAGGGGGACCTCGACCCCAAGGGGCAGAAAGCTGATCGTGTAGGGTCGGTGGCCGCCCGACTGGATCGCGGCCCGGTCGGCTTTTCCCATGGGTGGTCGTGTGCCGCCTTGGCCTCGATGCTCCGTCAAGGCGACCACGAGGGCGCCGTCTTTGACGTACAGCGCTCCTCCCGTTACTTCGTGCCCGCTGTTGGTCGAGCGGCGGGCGTGAAAGCGGACCAGGTCATCCGGGCCGGCGCGCCTGAGGGCCTGGCGGACGAGGGGAGACAGGAAGGCCACGTCGTCCCGGGGAAACGCCGCTTGGGACGGAGCGTCGCCACCCACGATGTCCTGCAGCAGCCGTTGCTGGGCCGTGACCCTGATGCCGGAGAGCACCTGGGCCACGGTGGACTCCTCGAGCTGCGCGGGCTGCGTCGCCCGCAGCACCCCAGGTGGCAGCCTGTCCAGCGATACGGCGCCTCGCGCGCTTTCATGCAGGAAGACGGGAGGCGGGCCGGGCGTCGAGCAGCCCGACGCGGCGATGAGCAGCAAGGCGACTATGCCCGTTGCCTGCCGTCTCAGCCGTCGCCATGGGTGACGCATTTCCAGCTCCTTTTCCCTGGCCGCGACTTGCGCCGAACCCGGCGAATCCGACTGGGAATTCCAGGAGGTACGGGCGGGGAGTCTATCACAGTCGCCGCAGGGCGACACAGCGGGATCGCGCTGCTGCCCTCGGCCTTTGGTTGCCGCGGAGACCTTGACAGCGTGGAGGGGACAATGCTAAAAGACGCGATCATTTGATTGCCGGGAAACAACGGGGTTTCCCCTTACAGCAATCCCACAGGCTCTAATTCTCGAACGGACAAAGGCGTCCTGGTTCCTCTCTGAGAGGGGCAGGGCGCCTTTTTTTATGCCCGCGCACCAGGGCGGTGGTGGCGGGCTGAGGACCGGATGACCATGCGAGTGTTTCGCATCGCGATGGCCCAGATGAACCC
>JBFGRM010000233.1:0-3552 GCA_041563675.1 Nitrospiraceae bacterium
GAGCGCGCCCCGGAAGGCTTCATGCGCGACTGCACACGGGCGCTCATCCTGAAGCATGCCGCCAAGGTGGGGGCGACCACCATCACCCTCGAGGTGGCCAACGAAGGGATCGAGCAGGCCAAGGGCTTTATGGAAGAAGCCATGAAGAGCGGCAACCTGAAGGAGATCATCGCTCAACTCACGGGCGTCGGCGAGCAGTCCGGACCGAAGCGCAATGGGTAAGTCGCTCCCCATCCTCAATCTCCCCCAGCTCTCTGGCCAGTTGGACGCGCTCCGTCAGCAGGTTAAGAAGTTCGTTTCTCCCACGGAGACCGGGGGCAGCCCGGGCGACGGCCGGACCGTTGACGACTTCAAGCCCTACCTCCTCGCGCTCAACCTCACCAAGCGGTGCAACCTCAAGTGCGCACATTGCTATCTGGATGCGACCACCAAGGCCGGTGGGGGGACCGACGAGCTTACGACAGAGGAATGCTTCCGGCTCATCGACCAGATCGCCGAAGTCAATCGAGGAGCGCTCCTCGTCATCACCGGGGGTGAGCCGCTCGTCCGCCCCGATATTCTGGACATCGCCCGGCACGCCGTCGCCCATGGTTTCATGGTCGTATTCGGCACGAACGGCATGTTGATCAACGACCCGATGGCCAAGGAACTGGTCGACATTGGAGTGATGGGCGTGGGGATCAGCATCGATTCCCTGGATCCGGTCAAGCACAACCAATTCCGTGGCTTACCCGGTGCATGGGAGGGAGCCATCGCGGGGATCGAGGCCTGCAAGCGCAACGGGCTCCAGTTCCAGGTGCACTTCAGCGCGCAGCCCATGAACTACCAGGAGTTGCCGGATGTCGTCGACTGGGCCCACAACCTCGGCGCCCGCGTGCTCAACGTGTTTTTCATGGTCTGCACCGGTCGCGGAGAGGAACTGACCGACATCACGCCCGCTCAATACGAGGAAGTGCTCGGCTTTCTCGTCGACTGTCAGGACCGCTACACGGATATGCTCGTGCGCGCGCGCTGCGCGCCTCACTTCAAGCGCCTGGCCTACGAGAAGGATCCGAACTCGCCCATCACGAAGGCGCAGGGCTACATGGGCGGCGGCTGCCTGGCCGGAACCAACTACGCGCGCGTCACGCCGAACGGAGAGGTCACGCCCTGCCCCTACATGCCCCTCTCGGCCGGCAACGTGCGGGAACGCAGCTTTGTCGACCTGTGGGAACGGTCCGACATCTTCGACTCGTTCCGCTATCCCCATTTGAAAGGCAAGTGCGGGGATTGCGAGTACAGCGAGATCTGCGGCGGCTGTCGCGCCCGCCCCTACGTCGACCATGGAGACTGGCTCGACGAAGACCAGTGGTGTCTCTACACGCCCAAAGGCGGCGAGAAGGTCAAGGTCGCATTCAACACGCCGGAGGAGTCCGAGGCCGCCTGGGACGAGGCGGCCCAGACACGGTTGAACCGTATCCCCTATTTTCTCCGAGCAATGGTGAAGAAAGGCGTCGAGCGCCACGCCCGTGAGCAGGGCATCGAGGTCATCACGGTGGAGCTCATGGAGGAGCTCCGTCGAAAGCGCTTCGGCAACGAGAAACCCGTCTTCAAATTCTGACCTGAAACGTTATCGGTTACTCGTTAATCGCAACACGAACCTGTCGCAAGAACGGACCACGATCCTTCGCGGTTAACGATTACCGGTTAACGAGGCCCCCGTGACCCCCTGGCAATCATTCCTTCTCGACCTCAATCAGCTGATCCCGATCATCAATCATTGGTTCCACCTGGTCTCGGCGGTCATCTGGATCGGCGGCTTGGCGTTCCTGGTGATGGCGGTGACCCCGGGGCTGCAGAAGACGGTGCCCCGCGAGTACGTCAAGCCCCTGACGGACGCCTTCTATCGAAGCTACAGGCGGGTCGTGAACGTTCTCCTCTGGGTGATTCTCATCACCGGCGGCATCAACGTCCACTACGTGAATCAGTTCATGAAGGCCGACATTGGGCTCGGGATCTCCCACAACGGGAAATATCTCATCATTCTCTTCATCAAGCTCTCGCTGGTGCTGGGCGTCATGACGCTGTTCCTGTACACGGTCCTTTTTCGCACCGAAGCCACTGGCGACGAGACGGAGGAAGAGAAAGAAGAGCACATCCGCGAGCCAATCCCCTACCAGCGCGCAGCCTTTTGGATGGGGATCTTTATCATCCTCTGCGCATCCGCCATGAAGCATCTCCATTAGCGCACCCGACTCCCCTTCCTTCCACCAGCAAGACCGTTCGCAGCTTCCCCTGCAAGCTCTCACCGGCAGGTCTCACCGGCGGGGTATCTTTTCCGATACTGGTGCGCGGCCCAGGAGTCCCCCCCGGCGTCGGTTGACAAGCTCGGCGGCATTGTGCAAATCACTAGCCACACCGGCCTGACTTTCGTGGCTCGATCATGTCCGACCTGCTGTCCAAGAAGCATACGATTCTCGAGAAGGGGCACATGGCCTACCCCCCCTTCGGAGTCGACCCGCAGGGAGGCCTGATTCGCGACGTCAGCGGGGTCACAGTCCGCGGGAACGTTGACTACCTGGATGAGGTGGTCGAGCAACGCGAGGGGCCGGGCGCGGGCGCCCGCGTCGTCGAGCAACTCTGCAGCCTTCTCAACGAGCGGATCCGTGACCCGACCCTGCACGTGACCCCGGCCTTTCTCCGGAACGTCTGGAACAGTTACTCCTATGAATTCGTCATGTTTTTGGCCGAGTTCTGCGAAATTCTCTCCGGAGACCCAGGCTTCCAGCACAAGGTCGGCCGCCACAAGTTTATTTCCCCCCTGATTCAGGCCCTGGCGCGGCCGTTCACGCTGCCGCAGATCTACCGCATGTTCCCTCATTTCGGGGAAAAGTTTGCGAAAGGCTCGATCACGTTCGGCGTCAGCGACGTGACCGAGACCTCGGCCATCTTGCGGATGCACTTCAGCGACCATGTCTACGAGCAGTTCGGCCCGTGGCGCAGGCGTTGCGCCGAAAATATTTGCCAGTCGTCGAAGAGCGGCCTGGCCGCCGTCCCCGAGAAGGTTCACCGCGCACCACCCGCCAGGATCAGGGATCTGGCCTGCATCGCGGACGGTGACGACCGCTGCGAATGGGAGCTGACGTGGCAACCGCAGGAAAGCCTGGCCCCGATGAGCGTGTTGGGCATGGTGACGGGCGGTGCTGTCGGATTTCTGGGCGCACTCCTCGCACCGGCTGGTTTCGACGGCATGTTGCCCTGGGTCGCGACCGGAATAGGCGCGATGGTGGGTGCGTTAAGCCTCGCGTTTCTTTCGCAACGACGGAAAATGATGGGCCGGGAGCGGCTGATTCAGGAGCAGCTCGAGAGCATGGAGGAGAGACACGAGGAGCTTCGTGAGGCCTATCTCCAGCAAGAGCAGGTGACCGTCGAGCTGAGGCGACGCATTAATCAGCTCACCATCTTGCACCGGACCGGACTCGTCTTCAACGCGACGCTGGACCGCGAAGGATTGATCCAGCAGGTGCTCCAGGCGCTGGTCCACGAGCTGCACTATGACCGAGCCATGATTGC
>JBFGRM010000234.1:0-3549 GCA_041563675.1 Nitrospiraceae bacterium
CGTCGAAGTGCGCCGCGCTCAATTGCTCGAGCGCTTCCGCGCCATCGGCGACGGGGACACACTCGTAGCCGCACGACTGCAGCACCAGGCGCAAGGCCTCCCGCACGCTCGGATGATCGTCAACGACCAGCACTCGCTTTCGTGCGGAAGCATCTGTCCGTTCGAAGGTCTTCATTGCCTCATACCAAATTCGGATCCTCTACCCTGATGGCCCCGCGACACCGCCATCAGGATCCCTTCACCTGGTGGGTCTCCTCGCTGACGATCAGCTCTCCACGCATCACGGGATGAATTTCGCAGTGGTACGGGTATCGTCCCGGTGGAAGTCCCGGGATGATGTAGTTGCCGTCCGGTGGGACCGCACCGGAGTCAAAGGCGCATGGACCCGGTCCCGTACAGCCGTCGTGCCGAATCGTATGCGGGGACGCGGTCGGATTCATCCATTTGATCGAGCGGTGTGGCTGCACGACCGCCTCGAACGGCTGGTAATAGGGGGACCAGCTTTCCATGGTGATCAAAAACGGCCCGATGCTCGCGCTGCTGGACAGCACGCCGCCGAGGACGATGAAACCGGTCACGAGTATGGCGACAAGGCGGGCAACGCAGTGGCCTCTATATTTGGATGTCATGGGGAAAACCCTTTGCATCGTCCAATGCGATTGTAGAATATAATTATATGATATAAAAATTCTATTACGAAAGGGGGTCTGCCCTGTAAATTCGGTGTAAATGCCGACCTCACCCTTCACCCGCGCCGCCCGGGACGAACCCCATAATGCTTTGAAATCAAACAAATTGTCGGAATTTGATGGCCGCCGCCGGCAACTCAGGCGCGGCAAGGCTGGCTATTCGGTCATGGCTGGAGCCGGGTGTCGCGAGTGAGAGGGGGACTGAGGTCTTCTCAGTCCTGTTCGCAGCTGAAGCGATAGCCGACACCGGGGTCGGTGAGGATGTAGCGGGGCTGGGCCGGCGTGTCCTCGATTTTCTTTCGCAATTGCCCGACGAAGACCCGGAGGTACTGGGCCTGGTCCACATAACCGGGCCCCCAGACCGCCGCGAGCAGCATGCGGTGCGTGAGCACTTTTCCTGCATTTTGAATCATGTACTTCAGCAGATCGTATTCCGTCGGCGTCAACTTGACCAGGTCGTCCTTGACCTTCACCTCGCGTCGATCGAAATTCACGACCAACTCACCGCACGTGAACACCGGCTCGACCTGTTGTCTGCCGGCCGTACGTCGCAACAGGGATCGTATCCTGGCCAACAACTCCTCCATCCCGAACGGTTTGGTCACGTAATCGTCTGCCCCCAGCTCGAGAGCCTCCACCTTTTTGCGCTCCTCGCCGATGGCGGACACAAAAATGATCGGCACCGTTGATTGCTTGCGGATGCGCTGGGTGAGCTGAATCCCGTCGATCCCCGGCATCAACAAGTCCATCACGATCACATCGGGTGGATGGTCGTTGAGCAAATGCATGGCCCTCTCCGCTTCGTCGGCGAGAAGCACGCTGTAGCCCTTTTCCTCGAGACTCACCTGTAGCGAGCGGCGAATCTGCGGCTCGTCATCGACGACGAGGATCCTGGCTCCGCGCGTCATGTCTCGCTCCGTGTGGGGCAGGGCTGGCCATCGATCAGACCCGTTGCGGGTTGCGAGGCGAGAGGGATCGTGAACGTCATCACGGTTTCGACACCGCGAACGGACTCGCACTGGATGCGCCCCCCGTGGGCCTCGACGATGCCCCTGCAGATGGCGAGTCCAAGCCCGGTCCCGCGGACGCGCCCCTCTCCACTGGTTGGAGCGCGATAGAATCGTTCAAAAATTCGCGTCCGGTCTTCCGGCGGCACGCCCGGGCCTGCATTGCAGACCCGAACCTCGACACTCTCCCCGACGCGCGTGGCCGTCAGTCGAATCGGTGAACGTGCCGGAGAATATTTGATCGCATTCTCCAGGAGATTGACCAACACCTGTTGGATCTCGACCGCATCGACATGGACAGGGGGAAGATCATCATCGATCTTGATCTCCAGGGGTCGCTCCTTCAAATCCGTGCCGAGCCGGCGAATCGCGCCCTCGACGATTTCCTCGAGGAGCTGCCATTCACGCTGCGGGATCATCGCGCCGGCTTCAATACGCGACATATCCAGGAGGTTGTCCACCAGACGGTTAAGGTAATCCACTTCATGGGTGATCGCGTCGAAAAACTCACCCTGCACATTCAGCGGCGCCGTGGTGCCGCGCTTGAACCCGCTGGAGACCATCGCCTTGATCGCGGCGAGCGGCGTCCTCAACTCATGGGACACGGACGAAAGCAACGCCGATTTGAGCGTGTCGCTCTGCCGTAGCGCGGCGATCGTGTTTTCCCTGCTCTTGCGGAGCTCTTCCTCGGCGCGCTTCCGCTCCGTGATGTCGACGAGAATCCCGTTCCACACGATGACCCCATCCGGTCTGGGGGGCTCGGGAACGGAGCTGCCCCGGAGGCATTTGACCTTGCCGTCCACGAGGACACGGAACTCATGCAACCAGGGGCGCAGCGTCTCTGCGGACCGCTCGATCGAGGCTCGGAGGCTCGGGACATCGTCGGGGTGCGTGAGCGCCCATACCACGCTGAATTCGGTCAACGCCTGCTCCGGGGTCACGTTCAGGAGCTCCTCGACCCCGCGGCTGAAATACATGAAGCGTTGCTCCCCGGACGGGGCGAGCGTGTACTGATACACGGCACCGGGGACGGCATCGGTAATGCGATGCAGCTTTTCGCGACTCTCGAAGAGCTCCTGCTCGGTCAGTTTTCGCTCGGTAATGTCGTGCGCGACACCGATAAGGCCAAGGATGCGCCCTTCCGGTGACGTGTAGGGAACCTTGCTCGTCGCGAACCATCGCTGCCGTCCCTCGACGCTCAAGAGCTCTTCCGTCGAAAGGGGCGTTCTCGACGTCATCACTCGTCGATCGAAGGCCATGATGGCCTCGGCCGATTGCGGATCGAAGAGTTCGTCGTCCCGCTTCCCGATGATCTCTGCAATAGGACGCCCCAAAAAAGACGCCCCGGCGGCATTGATGACCAGGTAGCGTCCATCGAGATCCTTAAGCAAGATCGCATCGGTCGAGCTCTCGATGATGGAACGCAGCTTTTCCTCACTTTCACGGAGCGCCGCCTCCGCCTGGCGGCGCTCCTGAATTTCCACATGCAGGTTCTGGCTGGCCTCCATCACCCGTCGCGTCAGCAGCACGCCGACAAATCCGACGAAGAGTGCCACGACAATTTCCAGCCAGATGATCGAGGAGAGCTTCGACGCGGAATGCGCGTCGAACAACCGAACCGCCTGGTTGGACACATGGTGCAAGTGGTCACTCATATCAAGCAATTCTTGGAGGCGGGTCGCGTACAGGGGGTCGTTCGGCGAGAGCTGGAGCAGGTCATCCCCCCGGACGACGAATGCCTCCATGAGCCGCTGTTGCTCCAGCAGTGCTTCCACAATCTTTGGGCTCGGGGCCGCAGGCAAAGCGATGAGCTCTTGCGTGTCAATCGCCAGCGGGGCCTCTCCCCCCTCGAG
>JBFGRM010000235.1:0-3540 GCA_041563675.1 Nitrospiraceae bacterium
CGATCGTATTTTTTCCGCGCGTCCGGATTGCCGAGCACCTCGTAGGCTTCGTTGAGCTCCTTGAATTTCTGCTCCATCTGCGATTTGCGGGACCCGCTGTGCAAGTCCGGGTGGTACTGGCGGGCCAGGCGACGGTAGGCCTTTTTGAGCTCGTCCTGGGATGCGTTACGCGCCACGCCCAGGATCTCGTAGTAGTCTCGCTGTGCCGTCGCCATGGTCCTCCTAATGGATGCGGTGGAGCCAGCAATCCCGCCCTCCGTGGATCACCTTCAGCTTACGGTCTCCCCCTGCGCTTTTCAAGGACGGGAACGAAAGAAGGCTCCGTCTCTGTGCGAGCACTTCGGGCGGGTCGCCGACGGGCGGAGGCGCGAGCGTTATTCCCAGTCGACGCGGCGGTCATCAACGAAGAGGTGGAGGCGGTGATGGGGCAGGTACAGTGTCACCTCCGTCTCCGGCTTCAGCGCGCGGGTGGGCGGGACGCGCACGATGAAACGTCGTCCGCCCGCCAGGACGTGAAGGATCTGATCGGCGCCGAGATCCTCGACGACGTCGACCGCTCCCGTGAGGGGAGAATCCGGTCCGCCGGACGGAGTGAGGGACACGTCCTCCGGGCGGATTCCGAGCACGGTCCGCGAGACGCCCTCGACCGGGATCGGGCTCTTGATTGCGGGCAGTGTGAGCGACAGCTGGCCGGACGTGAATGTCCAGGTCCCGGCCTTGTGCGAAGCGGATCCCTCGATAAGATTCATGCCGGGGCTGCCGATGAACCCCGCGACGAACGGGTCTGCGGGGGTATTGTAGATACTCGACGGCGGATCGATCTGGCGCACCTTGCCCGCGTTGAGCAGCACGATCGTATCGCCGAGTGTCATCGCCTCCACCTGGTCATGGGTCACGTAGATCATGGTCGCGCCCAGGCGTTGGTGCAGCTTTTTGAGCTCGACCCGCATCGTGGTGCGGAGCCGCGCGTCGAGGTTGGAGAGCGGCTCGTCAAAGAGGAAGAGCTTCGGCTTGCGGACGATGGCCCGGCCCATGGCGACACGTTGACGTTGGCCGCCCGACAGTTCCTTGGGCTTGCGGTCGAGCAGATCGGCGAGGCCCAGGAGCTCCGCTGCCTCGCCGATGCGCGATTCGATCGCCTGGCGCGACTCGCCCCGTATCTTGAGCCCGAACGCCAGATTGTCACGCACGGACAGATGCGGGTACAGGGCGTAGGTCTGAAAGACCATGGCGATGTCCCGTTGCTGTGGCGAGAGGTGTCCGACGGGTTCGCCGCCGATGAAGACCTCACCGGACGTCTGCTGCTCGAGGCCGGCGATAATGCGGAGCAGGGTGGATTTTCCGCAGCCCGAGGGACCGAGCAAAATGGTGAAGCCACCGTCGGCGACGCGCAGGGACACGTCCTCGAGGACGACCGTCTCGCCGAAGGATTTCGCGACTGACCGAAGCTCCAAGTCCGCCATTGGCCCCCCCCCTCAGCCCTTCACCGCGCCCGCCGACAGCCCGCTGATGATCCACCGCTGGAAGAGGAGCACGAGGACCACCAGGGGGAGGGTCGCGATGACCGAAGCCGCGGCCAGCTCGCCCCAGGGCATGGTGAACTCGCCCTGGAACAGCGCGATGCCGACCGGCAATGTCTGCTTGTCGGGCTGCGTCAAAATCAGCAGCGCGAAAAAGAACTCGTTCCATGCGTAGATGAATGTCAGGATCGCCGCGGTGAAGATCCCTGGCGCGGCGAGCGGGAGCATCACGAGGACCATCGTACGCCAGGGTCCGCACCCGTCGATTTTCGCCGCCTCCTCCAGCTCCGTGGGCAGCTCCTTGAAGAAGCTCGCGAGGATCCAGATGACGAGCGGCAGGGTCAGGGTCACATAGGGCAGGAGCACTCCCCAGCGGGTGTTCAGCCCGCCCATCTGATCGAGAATACGCCAGACCGGACCGGCGATCGCGATCTGGGGAAACATCGAGACGCCCAGCAGCCCGCCGAGGATCCACGTCTTGCCGCCGACTCGCAGGCGGGACAGTGCATAGGCGGCCGGGATGCCGATGCCGAGTGTCACCACGGTCGTCGAGCCGGCCACCACGATGCTGTTGAGGATGTAGTCGGTCAGATGGTAGTCCACGAGGGCGGTCTGGTAAAAGCCCAGTTCCCCGCTCGGGAGCCAGGTGGGTGGGACCGCTTCCACCTGCCGCTGGCTCTTGAGCGAGGTGACGACGAACCAGAGGAACGGAAAGAGGCTCACGATCACGGTCAGGAGGATCCCGATGCCTAACAAGATGCGCCGGCTCATGCCCGCTCCTTCTCCATCAGCTTCGACCCCACCGCGCGGATATACAACAAGGACAGGAGGAAAATCGCGAGGAACACGGTGACGGAGATGGCGGCGCCGTAGCCCATCC
Organism: Nitrospiraceae bacterium; assembly: GCA_041563675.1. GTDB lineage: Bacteria > Nitrospirota > Nitrospiria > Nitrospirales > Nitrospiraceae > JBFGRM01. The sequence goes on from JBFGRM010000235.1 coordinate 2,401, forward strand.
GGCCTTCGGTGAAGAGCGCCTTGTATCCGTAGAACTGGAGGACCTGGGTCGCCCCGCCCGGGCCGCCCTGCGTCATGACAAAGACGAGGTCGAACACGCGGAAGGCGTCCATCGTGCGGAACAACAGCGCCAGCAGGAGCGCGGGGCGCAGCAGCGGCAGGGTGATGTGCCAGAAGCGTCGCCACGCATTCGCGCCGTCGATGCGCGCGGCGTCGTAGAGGTCGTCCGGAATCAATTGCAGGCCGGCCAGGATCAAGAGGCCGGCAAACGAGGACGTTTTCCAGACGTCGGCGAGGACGATGGCCACCCACGCGAAGCCGGGGTAAGCGAGCCACGGCACGTAGTCGGCGATGCGATCGCCGAACAGGAGCAGGTTGGCGAATCCGTACTGGTCGTTGAAGATGAAGCGCCACATCTGCGACGCCACGACGGTCGGAACCGCCCAGGGAATGAGCGCGGCGGCGCGGACCCAGCCACGTCCCCGAAACTGCTCGTGAATGACGAGCGCGATCCCCAGGCCGAGCAGCACCTCGAGGACGGTGGAGAGGGCGACGAATCCCAGCGTCACGATGAATGCCTGGCGCGCGACCGGATCGGCCGCCAACTGCCGATAGTTGGCCAGACCGACGAAGGCCCGCTCCTGGTCCGGAAGGACCAATAGAATTCGATGCAGGCTGAGCACGAATGAGTCGACGACCGGATACAGGGCGAAAACGAGCGTGAAGCCCAAGGCTGGTGCCAGCATGAGCCAACCCGCCTGGTCACCGAGCCGGGCGTGCGATTCCGAAGGCCGCAGGCTCACGGCATCGCCTCCGTGAGCGCGAGCAGGTCGAGGATTTGCCGGTCCGCTGACGCCGCCTCCGCCGCGATGTCGAGGTCGGCGAAGGCGAGCGCGCGGCTGAAGTAGCGCTGGAGGACATGGGACACGGCGGGGTAGAGGGGGGACCGCGGTCGCGGACTCGTCCCTTGGAAGACCGCGAATTGATCGCGGAAGAACGGGTGCACCTCGACCAGCTCCCGGTCGTTGAAGAGCGCCGTGCGGGAGGGCGCGATACCGGCGCGCAGCGCGAAATACTTCTGCATGCCATAGCTCGAGAGGAACTGAATAAAAGTCCAGGCCTCCTCGGGGTGCTCGGAGTA
>JBFGRM010000236.1:0-3500 GCA_041563675.1 Nitrospiraceae bacterium
AATGTCTTGAAGATTGGAAAGCCTGAGGAGAACGAGGACATGGTTCCGGAGCATGTCCTCGACCCGGACAAAGAGCCTCCGACCTTCTCTGAGGAGGCGTTTCTCAGTATCGAAAGCCGACGCTTCGAAATGGCGCATGCTCGCAGTAGCTCGACAGAGGAAAAATACGAGAACTTCTTCAGCATTCTTGGGCGATTCCACAAGTGGCTGGGGGAGAGGCTGCTCGTCGTGGCGATTCCGGATGAGTTTCAGGTGAACGATGAGCTGTTCGAACGGATCATGGCCGCAAGGCAGAATCCCTCAGACTACCGGCGAGACTATCCACAGGAACGGCTGACCGCTTACTGCAAAGAGCACGGCATCGCGTTGCTGGACCTGCTACCCCGTCTGCGGGAGGCGAACACAACGGAACGCGTGTACCACCTGCGGGATACCCATTGGAATGCCAGGGGCAACCGCGTTGCCGGTGAGGCTATTTCGGAATTTATCCTGACCCAACTCGACTCAGGCGGGTAGACAAGCAGCCGATGCCAGTCCTGTGGGAAGCGCATTCCCCTCAGTAGTTCAGCTTGATCTCGACCGTGACCCCCTGATCGTCAACCCGGAATGCCGCCTCTTCGTGGCTGGGCGGGAGGAGAAACGTTCTGGGATTGTTGGAGACGCCGAAGGCCTCCGCCGGAAATCCGATCCAGTTCTTGTCGAACTTCGTATTGCCATTCTCGTCGTGATAGGCCGCCGCGGCATAGGTGCCCCCCTCGGGGACCAGGATGCAGAACGCCATGGTGCCAGGCTTGGCCGAGAATCGGTGCTGAAAGATCTTCTTCCCCTTCTTGAGGAAGTGATCCGGATTGTCCCCGTACAGTGCGAAGGTCACAAACCCGTGATCATTGCGCACACCGTGAACCCGCACATTGATCGCGTGGGCCGCATGGTCACAGCCCGCTTCGATCGCCCGGAACGGCGTTTGTGCGAAGATCGGAGGCGAAATCAGGCAGGCAACGACGAGCCAGAGTGATGCAGAAACCAATCGAGCCATGACCTTTTTATTGTCCCCGAGGGATTCCCCAAAATCAAGCACGTTCAAGCCCACTGCACGACACGGTCCATGAACGCACGGCACCTCGCGATGACGTCCCCGCGTGACCCCAGGAACCCCCCACCGGCGATGATGACGACCTCACCGTTGTAGAACGAGCACACTTCATCAAGACGGTCCCGGCTGATGCGCCCGGCGCCGGTCGGAAACATCGGCTTGAGGTGTCCCCATGGGCGCCGCGCGGCCTCGGCGATGTCCCGGCAATCGTCACGCCCCATGGAGAACGATGCATCATAACTCGGATAGATGCTCACGTCTGCCCCTGCGAGCCGCGGAAGCTGCCCGAAGAGGACGGACGGCGCAATCCCGACCTCTTCCCGCAGCGCGTATGTGCCGAGCAGGTCGGGATGGGTGACGACCAAAAGCTCCATCTCCTCCGACACGATCTCCTTGACCGCATCGTACCCCGTTAGTCCGGGGCAGACCATCACGCCACCCGCCCCGAATCTTTTCGCCTGACGACACCGCTCGTGCAGGTCGCGCGATGGGCCGGAGACATGTGCAACATAGAGGCAGCGCGTGCCCGTCTCGGCGCTGGCCTTCGCCACGGCCTCTGCACAACGGCCAACCCGCTCCTCAAACGGACAGAACGGCTGATCGAAAAGGCCCTGGTCGTCCTTGATGAGGTCAAGTCCGCCCACCGCATAATCATAGGCAAGGTTCGCCAGGTCGCGAACCGGCAGGCCGAGCGGTTTGAGCACGCCGCACACCAGCGGCCTTGTCGGCACACCGAGTAATTCGCGCAGACCGTTCCGTCCAAATCGGGGACCCGGCCACCGTTGCAGGACGTGATCCGCCAACTCGAGCCCGGCCACGCGGATGTCACGCCGTAAGCTTGAGATCCCGTACATCAGATTGAGCAGGCTCGCGAGGTCGGACCCGAGCAATTCCTCTGCAAAGCTCACGGTCGCCTCATACCTCTTTTTGCCGATCTCATGGAACGCGTCGATGCGGCCCAGGACCTGCTCACGGATGAAGCCCGCAGGTACGAGGGCGTCCGGCAGCTCGACCGTCTGGTCGAGGCAGAGCGTTTCGGCTATGAGGCGGGCCTCGCGCGCAGAGCCCGTCAGGTGATAGCGCACGGCAAACCGACCGCCGCTGAATTGAGGCTGCTCAGGTGTCGACATGCAGCACGGTCTCCCAGGCTCCTGAAGCCCGAGTATGGCCGGAGCGCTGATGGAAGATCAACCGAGGGGGTGATCGATCGGCGGGAAGGAGGAGTCATGTCCTTCTTGGAGGGCATGACTCCTCGAGCGTGAGACCAGGGCCGGGCAGACTCGGTCGTCAGGGTGCAACTGAGAGCGGCGTTTCGAGATCGTGTCCTTTTTCTCCGGAGCGGCGCTCCACCTTTCCGTCCTCCCCCTTCTTGAAGGCGGCCTTCAGGACGTCCTCGATGGACTCCACGAGCACGAAGGACTCCTCGTTCCTCACCTCATCGGGCACGTCCTTGAGATCCTTCTCGTTGGCCTTGGGGAGGACGATCCGCTTGATACCGGCTCGATGGGCGGCCAAAACCTTTTCCTTGATTCCGCCCACGGGCAACACCAGCCCGCTCAAACTGATCTCTCCCGTCATGGCGGTGTCGCTGCGAACGGGTCGGTCGAAATAAGCGGAGGCCAGGGCCGTCGCCATGGTCACGCCAGCGGAGGGCCCGTCCTTGGGGATCGCGCCCGACGGCACATGGATATGGACACCGTTGCGTTTGAACCGCGAGATGTCGAGTCCCATGGACTCAGCGTGGGCCCAGAGGTAGCTGCGAGCGGCCCTCGCTGACTCCTGCATGACATCGCCGAGCTGACCCGTCAGCGTCAAATCGTGGCTTCCGGGCAGGAGGCTCGTTTCGACGAAGAGCACGTCGCCCCCGGTCGGCGTCCACGCGAGGCCGGTGGCCACCCCGGGAGGCAGTCGCTTGCGCGCCTCCTCCGGCATGAATCGCTCTATCCCAAGCCAGTCCGACAGCTGTTCCGTGGAGACAGGCACCAGCTCCGGCGTCTGCCCCTGCGGCTGCTCGGCAAGCTGCAATGCGATCTTTCGTGTCAGACGGCCGAGCATGCGCTCGAGCTGGCGCACCCCCGCCTCCCGAGTGTAGCGGCTGATGATGGTCTTAATCGTCTCCCGACCAAGCTCGACCTGCTCCGGCTTGAGCCCGGCCTCGGCCATTCGGCGCGGCCAGAGGTAGCGGACCGCGATCTCCAGCTTCTCTTGCTCGCTGTAGCCCGGCAGCCGAATCACTTCCATTCGATCGAGCAGGGGTTGCGAGACTGGATCGAGCGTATTCGCTGTCGTGATGAAGAGGACCTTGGAGAGGTCGAACGGCAGATCCAGGTAGTGATCCCGGAACGTATGGTTCTGAGCCGGATCGAGGATCTCCAGCAAGGCCGCCGCGGGATCTCCGCGAAAATCT
>JBFGRM010000237.1:0-3477 GCA_041563675.1 Nitrospiraceae bacterium
CGCGTGGAGATCTGGCAGGCGTCGGCGAAGGGTCGCTACAACCATCCGTACGATCGCGAGAATCCCGTTCCCCTCGATCCGAACTTCCAGGGGTGGGGAGAAGCGCTGAGCGATAAGGACGGCCGGTACCTCTTCAAGACCGTGCATCCCGGCCAGTACCCGGCAGGACCGGGTTGGATTAGACCCTCCCACATCCACTTCAAGGTCCTACAGGGCGAGTTGGAATTGCTCACCACGCAGATGTACTTCGCGGGGGATGAGTATCTCGAGCGAGATCGGATTTTTCTCGGAGTTCCGGTGGCCGAGCGCGAGCGGGTCATCGTTCGTCCAGAAGAGCCAGGAACGGGTCTGCCGCCCGACGCTGTCATCTATCGATTTGATCTAGCCATTGGATGACACATTGATCAGAACTCTCCAGAGGAAGGCGGCAAGGAATTATTGTCTACTCCGTTCCGTCATTCCCGCGAAGGCGGGAATCCAGCGGGACTGAGAGTGAAGATGGATGCCCGCTTTTGCGGGCATGACAAGAAACAGCGATGACTTCTCAACAGGACGACCTCGATAAAGAGCGAGAGTTTTGGAGACGCTTTCCGCGAAGGAGACCGCCAGGTATCGAGCGACCCGGCCCCGGGCAGGAATCCGTGTGGGACTATCCGAGGCCGCCGCGCGTCGAGGCGGTGACCCAGCGGGTCCGGATCGAGTTCGGTGGTGTCGCCCTCGCTGACAGCACGCGCGCCGTGCGGATCCTGGAGACTGCCAGCCCGCCCGTCTATTACGTCCCGCCCGAGGATGTGCGGATGGAGCTCCTGCAACCGGCGGCGGGTACGACCTTGTGCGAGTGGAAGGGGCTCGCGCGATACTGGACGGTGCGTGTCGGGGCACGCGTGGCCGAGCGAGCGGCGTGGAGCTATCCCGACCCGGATCCGGCCTTTCGTGGCATCAGAGATTACCGGGCCTTCTATCCGAGCAAGGTGGATCGGTGCCTGGTCGGCGAGCAGCAGGTGGCGGCCCAGGCGGGGGACTTCTATGGCGGATGGATCACACCCGAGATCGTGGGGCCGTTCAAAGGCGAGCCCGGGACGGAAGGGTGGTAGAGAACGTCCCAAGTCGCAAGTCCCAAGTCCCAAGTTTCAGACCGGACATATTCTCTTTTCGTGGAACCTGAGACCTGGAACCTGGAACGAATAGAAGGCGATGGTGGCGTGCTCGGACAAGGTCGGTGTATAAAGGATGGGTACGCAAGGTCAAAGAATTCCCTAGGTAGACCCGTAGATGAGTAAATTCTCGCAGCTCGAACGATTTCTCAAGCAGGATGCCTGGACGATGAGCATCGACTCGTTCCACGGCGTCCAGCGCGTCGGTGTGGAGGCGCTCCGGCTCGGCTACGCGGTGGCGGCGGAGTTTCGCCATCGGCTGCTCGATGCGCGCGCGGCCGGCCTCGTCTACGCGACCCTCCTGTCGCTGGTGCCTTTCCTGGCCGTGATGTTCTCCGTCCTGAAGGCGTTCGGGGCTCATCTCCAGCTCCTGCCCATCCTCGCCCAGGCGCTCGAGCCGCTCGGGGAGAAGGGACAGGAAATCACCGGCCGCATCATCACCTTCGTGCAGAACCTGAAAGTGGGCGTGCTCGGTGCCGTCGGCGTGGCGGCCCTGTTCTATACGACCTACTCCCTCATCGACAAAGTCGAGGAGGCGCTGAACGCGATCTGGCGCGTCCGCCAGGGACGTCCCTGGGCCCGCAAGTTCACGGATTATCTGAGCGTCGTGCTCGTCGGCCCCGTGCTCGTCTTTGCGGCCTTCGGCATGACCGCCAGCCTGCAGAGCCACTGGCTTGTGCAGCAGGTCCTGGAGATCCAGCCGCTCGGATCTGCGGTCATCTTCGCTGCGCAGTTCCTGCCGTTCGTGATCCTGTGCGGCTTTTTCACCTTTCTCTACAAGTTCGTGCCCAACACGCAGGTCCGGCTGATGTCGGCCTTGGCCGGAGGCGTGACGGCGGCGGTGCTCTGGCAGCTCGCCGGTTGGGCCTTTGCCGCCTTCGTGGCGGGATCCGGGAAGTACAGTGCGATCTACTCCGGCTTTGCGGTCCTGATTCTGTTCTTGATCTGGCTCTACGCAAGCTGGCTGATCGTGCTGGTCGGTGCGCAGATGGCCTTCTTCCACCAGACCCCGTCCGCGTATCAATCGCATACGCTCTGGCGACTGGGTGCGCATGCCTTGCGGGAACGGTTGGCGCTCGCTGTCCTCATGCAGATCGCGCGACGCTATCTGGACGGAGGCCGTCCGTACAAGCCCGAGGAGCTCGCGGTGGACGCCAGCGCCCCCTCATCAGTCGTGGATGACCTGATCGACGAGTATGTCGGGCACGGCATCCTGGGTCGGGTGTCGGAGCCGGAGGGTGTGACCTTGGTCAAGCCGCCCGAGCTGGTCCCCATGAGCGAGGTCTTCGACATCATCAACCGGCAGGACCTGCCTGCTGCGGACGCCAAAGCGGAGGAGCACAATCCCGTCGGGGCCCTGCTTCAACGACGTGATCAGGCCGTCCAGGAGGCTTTGGATGGCGTCACCCTCCGCTCATGGGCGCTGGAAGCCAGCCTGCGCGAACGGGAATCGACTGCTCCCATCCACGTGTAGCGGGCTGCTGAGGCGCGCGAGTTGCGCCGCTGGGCCCGCCTCCCGCCTTTCTCCTCTCACCCTCTGGTCTACGCCACGCGAGGAGGCCTTCGTCACGACGGCGCGGGCGCTCATATGGCAGAGCCGCAGCTCGGCGGGCGGCGCCATTCAACGTGTGGACTGACGTGGAGCGTGAAGGGGAAACCGTTGCGGGGGTCAGAACTACAGCTGAGGGGCCATTTCGGGCGGCAGCGGGGGGAACTTTGCCTGGAGGAGCTTTTCGAACGCTCGGATGCGCTTGACGTAGACCACCGGCTCCCAGCCGCGCGCGTATCCGTGCTGCAGCGACCGGTAATATTTCTTCTTCGCCAGCAGGGGGAGCACTTCCCGCAGGCTGCTCCAGCGGTCTGGATCCTTGCCCAGTCGCACAGCGAGCTGTCGTGCATCCTTGATGTGCCCCATGCCGACGTTGTACGCGGCGAGGGCCACCCAGGTTCGATCGGGCTCCTGAATCGTGGCAGGCACGCGTTTCATGAGTCGGGCGAAATGTCGCGCACCCCCGCGAATGCTGGACCGTGGATCATGGCGGTTCTCGATCCCGTAGGCGGAAGACGTATTGCGGGTCAACATCATGATCCCGCGCACACCGGTCGGGCTGACCGCACGCGGGTTCCAGCGTGAGTCCTGGTAGGCCTGGGCGGCGAGCAATTGCCAGGCGAGGTCGTGCCGGCGGGCCTCCTGCTTAAACATGACGAGATAGCGTGGCAGCCGGGTGCGCATGTGGCGCAGAAAGATCGTCTCCTCCACGGAGTGAAGCGTGCGCCGCCACGCCGCCAGCCGCTGATCGCGGGCTTCCGCAGCCAGGAGGCC
>JBFGRM010000238.1:0-3463 GCA_041563675.1 Nitrospiraceae bacterium
CACGGTGATCCTCCGCGATTTGACGGAGCGACAGCGTGCCATGGAGGCGCTCGAGGAAAGCCAGCGGTTCATGTCGACATTGATGAGCAACCTGCCCGGCATGGTCTATCGGTGCAAGAACGAACGGGACTGGCCCCTGGAGTTCGTAAGCCAGGGATGCGTGTCGCTCACCGGCTACCAGCCCGAGGAGCTGCTCGGAGGCGGTGGGGTGACGTTTGGTCGGGATCTGATCCTGAAAGAGGATCGCGATCGTGTGTGGGAGGAGGTCCAGGCCGCGTTGCGTTTGCGGCAGCCGTTCAGCCTCCTGTATCGCATCACGACCAAGCACGGAGATACCAAATGGGTCTGGGAGCAGGGGCGGGGCGTCTTCGTGTCGCATGACGGGCTGGTTGCGGTCGAGGGCTATCTCAGCGACATCACGGAGCGCAAGCGTGTGGAGGAGCAGCTCCGACGCACCGAGCGACTCGCGGAGTTGGGAGTCTTGGCGTCGGGGTTGGCCCATGAAATCGGGACGCCGATGAACGTCATTCTGGGACGGGCGGAGTATCTCCTGCAGCGTTCCGAGAACGAGGGGACGCGCAAGGGTCTTGAGACGATCGTCCGACAGGTCGAGCGAATCACCAAGATCATGAATCAGCTGTTGGCCTATGCCAGGAGGCGACCCGCGGAGCTGCGCCGCATGGATCTTCGGCGTACGGTCGAGGAGACCCTCGAGATGATTCAGGAGAAAATCACAAAGCACGGGATCGTCGTCGAGACCGACTTTGATCGGGCCGTTTCCGAGATCGATGGAGATCCCGACCAGATCAGCCAGGTGCTGTTGAACCTACTGCTGAATGCCGTGCACGCGATGGAAGCGGGCGGTACGCTACGAATCTCCGCCCGGCCCCGACAGGGCGAAGTAAACCTGAGCGTCAGCGACACCGGCCAGGGGATCCCGCGCGAGCACCTGGCGAAGATCTTCGAACCCTTCTTCACGACGAAGGAGGTGGGGAAAGGCACCGGCCTCGGCCTGAACGTCGTGACGGGCATCATTCAGGAGCATCAGGGCACGATCACCGTCGAAAGCGAACCCGGAAGCGGCACCACATTCACCATTACCTTGCCCAGCCATCGGACTCAGACACCGAGCTGACAAGCTGACAGGAAGCAGGCTGAAAGGTTCCGGAGTCGGAGCTTATTTGAGGAGCGTCCGCACCCTTCTGACCGGTCAGCCTTTATTGTCCTGTCAGCCTGCCAGCTTGCCACCTGTAAGTTCTCCTACGCTGTAGCATCCTGCACCAGAACCACCGACGCCGCTGGGGTTTTTTTCGTCAACCCGCAGTCCTCAAAGACGACCGGGAAATCTGTAAAGCGTTACACAATCATAGGTTTCGGTCGCGAAGCGATCGACCGCCTCCGAGGAGCGGGTGGCACAATGATTGCGCATGCGAGGGGGTAAGCGAAGCCACCTCGGCAAGGAAAAGACGCGTGATGTCCCGGTCCACCATCCTTCTCGTCGAAGATGACCATGAGATGCGCAGCCTGCTCTGCGACGAGCTGTGGGATCTCGGCTACCCGTTGAAGGAAGCGGCCGACGGGGACGAGGCATTGCAGTTTCTCCTCGGGACTCCTCCCGCGCTCATCATCACGGACCTCCGCATGCCCGCCGGGGGCCTGGATTACGTCGCGCGGCTCCGGCATTTCGCGCCGGCATGCCCCATCATCGTCATGACGTCGTTCGGCGATACGCAGACCAGAGCCGACCTGCTCCGGTTCGGAGTGGCGGCTTATTTCGACAAGCCCGTCCGTTTGGGGGACCTCAAGGACACGATCAGGCGCTTGTTGAGCCATGGTCAGGCGGGGGTACCATCACGGTCCGAGTAGGGCACCCTCGAAAAAGGTTAATCGAGATGGCCGGATCTCACGCACAGGCTCCTTCCACTATTGATCCCGTTCTTTCCGCACGCATCCAGGCCCTGCAATTGCTGGCCGACCGCATGTGCTCGCGCGTCATGGTGGTCGACCGGGACCTGACCATTATTTACGCCAACGAAACAGGCTGGGGCGGGGAGCAAAGGCAGCCCCGGCTGCCGCAGCCCGCCAAGTGCTACGAGGCCTTCCTCCGGCGAAGCGACCCGTGCGGGACATGCCCGGCCAACGAGGTGTTTCACTCCGGCGAGATCCGAACGTTGTCCTGCGGAGTCGGTGGAGACGGCGCCAGTTGCGGCATGCAGCAGGCGTTCCCGCTGCTCTCGAGCGACGGCAGGGTCGAGTCGGTGCTCGTGCTTTTTGGTAGCTGTGCGCGAAGCGGTGAAAGACCTAGGCCCACCGCTGGGGTGAAAGAGCCTAGCCGCGGGGCCGCGGAGGACCGGACGGCCGAGCTCATAGGCGGAAGCCCCCTCATGCGCGAGCTCGTGGCGATGGTCCGCCTGGTCGCCGACAGCCAAGCGACGGTGCTGCTGCAGGGCGAGAGTGGGACGGGAAAGGAGCTGGTCGCCCGGACGATTCACCGGTTGAGCCCGCGAGGCGGCAACGCGTTCGTCGTCGTGGACTGCAGCTCCCTGCCGGAGACGCTGCTGGAAAGCGAGCTGTTCGGGCATGCGAAGGGATCGTTTACCGGTGCGGTGAAAAACAAGAAGGGGCTCTTCGAGGAAGCAGACGGCGGGACGATCTTTCTCGACGAGATCGCGGACACCTCCCCTCAGTTCCAGGCGAAGCTGCTCCGGGTTGTCCAGGAGGGTGAGATCAAGCCGGTCGGCAGCAACCGGGCGATTCGGGTCGACGTGCGCGTGATTTCTGCGAGCAACAAGGACCTGGGCGATCTTGTCAAAGCGAGGGCCTTTCGCGAGGACTTGTACTATCGACTGTCGGTGCTCCCGCTCATTCTCCCGCCCCTTCGGAACCGCCGGGAGGACATTCCCTCCCTCGTCGATCATTTCCTTCGGGCCTCCTGTGCGCGCCACCATCGACCGATGCTGGAGGTGACCGGCGACGCGATGGCGGCGCTCGGCCGGGCCCCATGGCCGGGGAACGTACGGGAGCTTCAGCACGCCGTCGAGAGAGCCGTGGTCACCGCGCGAGCCGGCATCCTGACCACGGAAGATGTCCTCGGGCGGGTCCCTCAGTCCGACAAACCTGCCGACCTCTGGACGGTCGGAAGCGAGGCCAAGCGTCAGGCGGAACGCGAACGGATCGTGCGGGCCCTGCGCGAGGCCAGCGGAAACCGGTCTCGGGCGGCCCGCCTGCTCGGGATCAGCCGTGCGAGCTTATACAATAAAATACGTATCTATCAACTCGTCTGAACTGCCCAAAATCTCGCAAGTGACTCCAACCGACCGGTGAATCTGCCCCGATCCGCCCCATTTTTCCCGCTGAGCTGTCCAACTGCTTGGACAGTCCAACACGTTGAATCCGTTCGGTTTGCCGAGATGACCCGATGAATGTTGTTTAGACGCGTGGAAAAAGCTCTCTCCGCCCCCAC
>JBFGRM010000239.1:0-3317 GCA_041563675.1 Nitrospiraceae bacterium
ACAATCTGAAACTGAGAATGCAATGAGCGCGATACGAGAGATCAAAGCCCGTCAAATTTTGGACAGCCGCGGCAATCCGACCGTCGAAGTCGACGTGACGCTCGAGAGTGGCGCGAGCGGGCGTGCAGCCGTGCCCTCCGGGGCCTCGACGGGGGAGAAGGAAGCGATCGAGCTGCGGGACGGGGACAAGAAGCGGTGGATGGGAAAAGGTGTGTCCAAGGCGGTGTCCAACGTCGCCAAGACGATCGCGCCCCGACTGATCGGCCTCGATGCCCTGAGTCAAGCCGAGGTGGATCACGCCCTGATCACCCTTGACGGAACCCCCAACAAGGGCCGCCTCGGGGCCAACGCGATCTTGGGTGTGTCCCTGGCCGTGGCTCGCGCGGCGGCGACGGAAACGGGCCAGCCGCTCTACCGGTATCTGGGCGGGGCCGGCGGGCGAACGCTCCCCGTGCCGATGATGAACATCATCAACGGCGGGGCCCATGCGGACAATCGTCTCGACCTTCAGGAGTTCATGATCATGCCCCTCGGCGCCGCACGATTCAGCGAGGCGCTGCGCATGGCGACGGAGGTGTTCCACACCCTCAAGACGCTGCTGAAGAAGCGCGGGTTGAGCACCGCGGTGGGAGACGAGGGGGGATTCGCGCCCGATCTGGAGTCCAACGAGCAGGCGGTCGAGCTCATTGTGGACGCCATCGAAAGGTGCGGCTATCGAGTGGGCCAGGATGTCGCGATCGCGCTGGATGCGGCGGCGAGCGAGTTCTACGAAAAAGGCCGGTACCTGCTCAAGGCGGAAAAGCAGGCGGAGCGGTCGTCCGAGGACATGGTCCGGTATTACGCCCGTCTTGCGGATCGCTATCCCATCGTCTCGATCGAGGATGGGCTGAGCGAGCTGGATTGGAAGGGCTGGCAGCTGCTGACGGAGCGCCTCGGCGCGCGCCTGCAACTCGTGGGGGACGACATCTTCGTCACCAATGCGGAAATTCTGGCCAAGGGGATCAAAGAAGGAATCGGCAACGCGATCTTGATCAAGTTGAACCAGATCGGCACGCTCACGGAAACTCTGGACACGATCGAGCTGGCGCGACGCTCCGGCTACCGGGCCGTCGTCTCCCATCGTTCAGGAGAAACCGAGGACACGACGATCGCGGATGTCGCTGTGGCGATGAATGCGGGTCAGATCAAGACCGGGTCATTGTCCCGGACGGATCGCGTCGCCAAGTACAATCAGCTCTTGCGGATCGAGGAAGAGCTGGGAACAGGGGCGGTCTATCCGGGACGGTCGGTGCTGGGGCTATGACGACCACACGAAATCGCCGTCGCCGAATGCTTTCCCGGAGGAAGCCGACGCGGAGGGGACTGGCCCTTCTCGGGCTCATCATAGCCGGTTTCGTCCTGGCCACCGTCTTCTTTGACGACATGGGACTCAAGCGTTACTTGGCCATGCGTCAGCAGGCCGAGGCGTTGGAGCATGAGATCTTTGCGCTGGAGCAGTCGAACGAGGAGCTGCGCGAAGAGATCATTCGAGTCCAACGGGATCCCGAACGCATCGAGGAATTGGCCAGGGAGCGGTTGGGATTCGTGCGTGACGGCGAAACGGTCTACAAGATAGTGCGAGGTTCGCAGAGGTAGCCTTGCAAGAAGCCATCGACTGTGAAATTCGGAATCGTTGCGATCATCGGCCGCCCCAACGTCGGGAAATCGACGCTGCTGAACGCGCTCGTCGGGGAGCGCATCGCCATCGTGTCGGACAAGCCCCAGACCACCCGGACACGGATTTTGGGTATTGTGCACGATGCGGAGATGCAGGTCATATTGCTCGATACACCGGGGCTGCACAAAGCCAGCCACCTGCTCGGCCAGCGGATGGTGAGGACCGCCCAGGAGACCATGCGGGAGGCCGATTTGCTCTTCGTCATGGTCGAGGCCACAGCTCCTCCGAGGACCGGCGACCTGCTGGTCATTGAGCGGGTTCGCGACCATCTCGCCCAATTCCCGAGGCCCGTCTTTCTCCTGATCAACAAGGTTGACCTGGTCAATAAATCGCGTATTCTGCCTTTGATCGACGACTATTGTCGACTGCTGGACTGGTCCGAGATCGTGCCCCTGTCGGCGAAGACGCGCGACAACCTCGACCGCCTGGTCGGGGCCATGCGACAGGCCTTGCCCGAGGGCCCCGCACAATACGGCCCGGATGTCTTCACCGATCAAACGATGCGAACGCTCGCGGCGGAGATCGTCCGGGAGAAAGTGCTGCAGCGAACGCGTGAAGAGGTGCCGCACGGGGTCGCCGTCGAGATCGAGCAGTTTGTCGAAGAAGGACGCCTCGCCCGTATCGCGGCCGTGATTTTCGTGGACAAGGCGACACACAAGCCGATTATCGTGGGGGCCAAGGGAAGCCGGCTCAAGGCGATCGGGACGGAGGCGCGACGGGCCATGGAGGGGCTGTTCGGAATGAAGGTCTTTCTCGAGCTCTGGGTCAAGGTGCGGGAAGGCTGGCGCGAGGACGAGCAGGCTCTCGTGGAGTTGGGATACTAAACGGAGGCCATGCCAGAGCCGCGGGTACGGAAGGGCGCCCACCTCGGTTCCGTCATGTTTATGCGCTGACCCGGGACCGCCATTCACGTCGTACTGTTGGCCTCGCGCCTCGATCGCGGACCATCGGAAGCGGCGCTCGGCAGCTGGATCGCCTCTTGGCAGGCCTGCCCCGCCATGGCGGCAACCTCAGTGGGCATCCCTTCCACCCGCGAGAGTGCCGAGTCAACCTGCCTCTGCCCTGGGGGAGAGGGGTGGGGTGAGGGGGAGAAGTACGGATGCACTCACCGCAGTCTGACCGCGAGTCACTCCGAGATCTTTCCCGTGAAGCCGCGGAGAAGGAGCAGACGAGGTTCGACCTCATTCTCGATTCCTGCCGTCGTCTCCTTCGACGAGGGGCGATCTCCAACATCGGCAAGATGATGAACCGGCTGCACCCCGCCGACATTGCCAAGATTATCGAGCACCTCTCCTCGGTCAAAGAAAAACGGACGGTCTTCGAGCTCGTGCGTCCTGAGACGAAGCGCGGTCAGGTGCTCAGCGAGCTGGATGCGACCAATATTGAGACGATGCTGGTCGACCTGATGCCATCGGATGCGGCGTGGCTGTTGAAAGAGCTTGGCCCGGACGACGTCGCCTACATTCTGAGCGTGCTCGAGGAGGAGCGGGCGAAGGAGATCCTCGGCCTGATGAAGATCGAGGATTCCACCGACGTCGCCGGTCTGCTCAAACACGCCAAGGATACGGCCGGCGCCATCATGACCACCGAGTTTCTGGCG
>JBFGRM010000240.1:0-3309 GCA_041563675.1 Nitrospiraceae bacterium
ATGACGCCGCGCTCGCGGACGTGTCGTGGCTTCGCACACCGGCCGTGCCCGAGGGCGACGTGCACGGCTACCAGGCCTATGTGTGCCTGTTCCGTCCGGACACGCCGACGCCGGCCAATATGGGGCAGCTGCACGCGCGACGCAACGCGGTCATGCAGCGCCTCGACGCGCGCGGGATCAGCACGCGGCAGGGAACTCATGCGCCGGTGCTGCTGTCTTATTACGCCAAAAAGTACGATTTGCGGCCGGACCGGTTTCCCAACGCCTGCCTGGCGGATCGGTTGAGCCTGGCCCTGCCGCTCTACTCTGCCATGACGGAGGCCGACCAGGACTACGTCTGCTCGGCGATTCGGGACATGGATCCGACCCATGCGTGAGTCATTGCTCAGCTTGCTGGCGGACCCGATCTCCAAGGAGCCGCTGCGCCTCGCGGCCTGCGGGCGGAAGCGGGACGGAGACATGGTCGAGGGCATGCTTCGAGGTCCCGAGCGGAGCTGCACCGTGCGAGCCATCGCGGAGGAGGAATAACCAGTGTGCGGCTTGGCCGGCATCTGTCGCTTCGATGGGGAACTGGTCGAGGAGGGCCTGCTCGAGCGGATGACCCGGGCGATCGCCCACCGCGGCCCCGATGGCGCCGGGCATTATCACGCCGGCTCCGTGGGGCTGGGGCACCGGAGGCTCGCGGTTCTGGACCTGTCCGACGCCGCGCGTCAGCCCATGGTCAATGACGCGCAGGACCTGGTCATCGCCTACAACGGTGAGGTGTACAACTTCAGGGAGCTGCGCGCGGAGCTGGAGACGAAAGGCTATCGGTTTCGCTCGCGCTCGGACACCGAGGTGGTGCTCAAGGCCTACGAGGAATGGGGCGAGAAATGCGTCGACCGCTTCAACGGCATGTTCGCCTTCGCGGTTTACGATGTCCGTCGCCAGGAGCTCATCCTGGCTCGGGACCGCTACGGGATGAAGCCCCTCTATTACATGGGGTACGGGCGCACGTTTCTGTTTGCTTCGGAAATCAAGGCGATCCTGGCGCATCCAAAAGTCCGAGCGAACATGGATCTCGAGGCGCTGCTCGAATACTTCACTTTTCAAAACTTCTTCACCGACCGGACACTCTTCGCGGGTGTCAGGCTGCTGCCCGCCGGCTGTCTCATGCGGGTCTCGGTCCGGACGGGGAAGATCGGAGACGCGCAGCGTTACTGGGACTATGAGTTTGTCGAGCCCGAGCACCCTGCGGCGTCCGAGGAGTACCTCGAGGAATTCGATCGGTTGTTCCGCCAGGCGGTGCAACGCCAGCTCGTCAGCGACGTCGATGTCGGCGTCTACCTGAGCGGGGGCATGGACTCGGGATCGATCACCGCCATCGCCGCTGCCCAACGGCCCTACCTGAAGTCCTTCACGTGCCGGTTCGACCTGCACTCGGCCTCCGGATTGGAGCTGGCCTTCGACGAGGGGGAGAAGGCGGAGCTCATGTCCTACCTTTACAAGACGGAACACTACGAGATGGTGCTGAAGGCCGGCGACATGGAGCGCGTGCTGCCCAGGCTGGCATGGCATCTGGAGGAGCCGCGGGTGGGGCAGAGCTATCCCAATTTTTACATGGCCCAGCTTGCCAGCAAGTTCGTCAAGGTGGTCCTCTCGGGCGGAGGGGGCGACGAGCTGTTCGGGGGCTATCCCTGGCGCTATTATCGGGCGGTCGTCAACGACGACTTCGAGCATTACGTCGACAAATATTACCAGTACTGGCAGCGTCTCTTACCGGGCGCCGTGATCGAGACCGCCTTCGCCCCGGTCTGGGGACGGGTCAAGCACGTTGCGACCCGCGACATCTTTCGCGATGTCTTCGCGAAGCATGCGCCGTCTCTCACGCGGCCCGAGGACTACATCAATCATTCGCTTTACTTCGAGGCAAAAACGTTCCTGCACGGGCTCCTGATGGTCGAGGACAAGTTGAGCATGGCCAACGGCCTGGAGGCCCGCGCGCCCTTCCTCGACAACGACCTCGTCGATTTCGCCATGCGGGTGCCGGCCCGGCTCAAGCTGGGCAAGCTGTCTGAGGTGGTGCGGTTGAACGAGAACGAGCCGGGCAACAAGACGGCCAGGTATTTCAGCAAGACGAAGGACGGGAAGCTCCTCCTGAGGAAGGCCATGGAACGGTATATTCCCTCCGAGATCACCACACAGGTCAAGCAGGGATTCTCCGGGCCGGATGCGAGCTGGTTCAAGGGAGAGAGCATGCATTACGTCCACCGGAGATTTTTCCAAAGGGACGCCAAAATCTACGAATACCTCGATCGGGAGACGATTCAGCGTCTGATCACGGAGCACTTGGAAGGAAAAGAGAATCGACGCCTGCTGATCTGGTCTCTGCTCAATGTGGAGCAATGGTGCGAGAGCTTCCTGCCGGGGGCGTCGTGAATGGACATCGTCTTGCTGACAGATGCCGAGGATTCCGCCTACGAGGCTTTTCTCCACCGGTGCGATGATGCGCTGCTCTATTACTCCTGCCGCTATCGGCGCTTCCTGATCGACCTCCTCGATTGCGAGCCCGCCTATCTCGCGGCCATGGAAGACGGCCGAATCGAAGCTGCCTTCCCGATCATGCTCAGGAAGGGGCCCTATGGCAGCGTCATGAATGCGCTACCGTTCTACGGTAGCTACGGCAGCGTGGTCGGTCGTGACCCCGCCGCGCGCGACCTCCTCTGCCGTCGGTACAACGAGATGACGCGCCGGGAAGGCATCGCCGCCTCGACCGTCGTGATGAATCCCGTTTCGCCGGCACCGGAGGAAAAGATCGCGTTCGATGTGACCGACCAGCGGATCGGTCAGATCAGTCGCCTTCCAGCCGGTGATGCTGATCCCGATGCGGCGCTGCTCAGCGCCATCGACGGTTCGGCGCGGCGAAACATCAAGAAGGCCAGAGCATCACGCGTCTCGGTCCGGGTCGACAATGGCGCGACCGACTTCCTCGAGGGCTGCCATCGCCAGAACATCGAACGGATTGGCGGCAGGCCAAAGAGCCGGCGGTTCTTCGAGTTGCTGCCGCGACACTTCGTGCCGGACGAGAACTATCGAATCTACGTCGCCGAAATCGACGGTCGCTTGGTGGCGGGACTGCTGGTCTTTTTTTACAACCGCACGGTCGAGTATTTCGTGCCGGCCACGGTCTCCGAGCACCGTACCGCTCAGCCCCTGGCGTTGTGCATTCATGACGCCATGGTCGACGCCGCCCGCGCGGGCTACACGAAGTGGAATTGGGGCGGGACCTGGGTGAACCAGACCGGTGTCTACCAATTCAAGAAGAAATGG
>JBFGRM010000241.1:0-3304 GCA_041563675.1 Nitrospiraceae bacterium
CGGGTGTGGCGGAATCGGTAGACGCGCCAGACTCAAAATCTGGTTTCCGTAAGGAAGTGGGGGTTCAAGTCCCTCCACCCGCACCATCGACCCGACGAGTCGGTGGCGAACGCAATGCCCCGGCCGAGTGCTGCTCCGTCCGGTCATAGTCCGGCGAAAAGCGACCGGCGAGAAGCAGTTCGCCGAAACCGAGGCGGATAAGGTGGCGACCCGACGGGTCGAGCGTCGCTCAGGCCCGGGGTTCTGCCGCCGAGACGTCGGAGTGGTCGCGCGGCAGGCCATCGTCGATCTTGAGCCAGGGCAGCTGGCGGTCCGTGCAACCGTGTTCCACGGGTTTGACATCCTCAGGATGATCGAGGCTCCCGATCGAGAGAGAAATCCCTTCCGCGCGCCGCAAGCCCGGATAACGCCCTTTCGCCAAGACGGACTCAGCCTCTCCTTGAGGTGTGCCTTCAAGGATCAACATCGCAAGCGGGGTTCCGCATTGCGCACAAAACCCGCGTTTGGCGAAACTCGAGGATAGATAGAGCGTCGGCGCACCCTGGGTGAAGCTGAACGCTTGCTTTCGGAAGGCGACAAATATCTCAAAGGGTCCGCCTGAAGCCCGCTTGCACATGTCGCAGTGGCAATAACCGACCCAGTATGGCTCTTCGTTCGCTTCATAGCGCACCGCGCCACACAGGCAGCCCCCAGTAATGGAAATGGAACTTCCACCCATGACAGCCTCTCCCTTGTCTGTATTGATTGAGAGACAGGATAGCAGTCCAGCCGTCGCGTGTCAGAGAGAGGCCAAACACCTCGCCCATACCTCAGCCGATCCACCTGCGGTCTCCGGGGTGACCGGGGAGAAGGTCGCGAGCGCCGACTCCGCTGGGTGAATCTCCACGACAGGCTGCCCACTCGTGAGAAATGCGGTATTCTCGCGGATCGCTTGCACGTGAAGGAGGGACGCCATGGGAACGACCTACTCATACGCCTGCAAGGATTTCCCGGGGATGGAGGGTTGCCCGGGCCAATTCACCGCGGCAACGCAAGACGAGCTATGGAAGCTCATAGAGCTCCACGCTTCGCTCGCGCACGACGAGGACCCTTCCACCTGGCCTGCCGAAGATGTGGCCCAGCTGAAGGCTCTCATTAGGACCGGATAGGCGGAGAAGCCGCCACGCGAAGATCCTCGTCGTCTGACGGCGGATAAGCAACTGCTCGCGTCCCCCAGCTTGGCCATTCGGGCATGACCTTGCCCGATGGATTCACCGGGGATGCTTCGCGAGCGTCTCTCCTTTGGGGAACAAATCATACCCCGGCCACGCCGGCTCGAAGTCCGCTGCCGCAAGGGAGTGGGGGCTGAAGTGCCTACCACCCGTACCAGGGCTTCGCGACAGGTCTGGTGTCTGATCTGACCCTGTCGTAATCGATGCGAGCGTTCTCAAATGCGACGTCTCATTCGATCCCGGCATCTGTGGCTCGATTGTCGCGTTTCTCGCCTCTCCAGCGATCGCGTCTTGTACTATGGCCTGAGGTCGGAAAATCAATGATCCGCGATGGGTCGACAGCGACAAACAACAAAGGGGAGGGCGCACAATGCAACTTGTTTCGATAATGTCGATGCTCGCCTTGCTGAACAGCACGTCAGCACCTCAACTCCCTGCTCATGGCGAAACCCAACAAGTTCGCGCCCCAACCGTGGCGATTGCCGCTCCGACAACTCTTGCGGGGGCCCCGCTCCGTTCCTGCAAAGCGTGGCAAGAACGTAGCTCGGCCCGCTTTGCAGGTCGCTGGAGGAAGAAATCAGGATTCGGGGCCCGAGACACCAAACTTCCAAGCGAACTGCACGTCACCTTCGTCGATTGCGCGAAGGACACGGTGGATCTCAGATACCGCTGGGGGAAAAGCCCCTTTACCAGCCCCGGCAAGGTCTACAAGAAGGATCTGAAGATCGAGGGCGGAATCCTCGAATGGTCATGGAAGGGGGACGATACCGAAAACACCCTCAGATTCGAACCGACCGTAGAGGGTATCCTTGGCACGAGAATTACCAAGGGCACCACGGTGTTTGGACGGACGTTGATCTACACGGTTACGTTAAAGAGAGGGACACTTGAGCAGTTGGATTGAAACATCACTGAGCAAATTCCTAGCCGGTGGATTCCCCTCAGGTTTCCGCGTTCCGACCGGACCGGATTCAGGGGAGGATCCACTCGAGCCCTCCCCGCACCGTGTTGCCTGTTGGATCTGGAGACCATCCTCCGCTAGAGTTCCCCCTTTGGGAGACAGCCGATGGAGCGGCGCCTCGCCGCCATCATGGTCGCCGACATGGCGGGCTACAGCCGGCTCATGGAGCAGGACGAGGAGGGCGTGCTCGGGCGCCAGAAGGCGCACCGGCGGGAGCTGATCGACCCGGAAATCGCGGAGCGCGGCGGGCGCATCGTCAAGACCACCGGCGACGGCATGCTGGCGGAGTTCGCCTCCGCCCAGGACGCCGTGCGCTGCGCCATCGAGATCCAGACCGCGATGGCGGAGCGCGAACGGGCGCGCCCCATGGACGGTCGGATCGTCTACCGCATCGGGATCAATCTGGGCGACGTCGTTTTCGACGAAGGGGACGTCTTCGGCGACGGCGTGAACGTCGCATCCCGCCTCCAGGGGCTCTCCGAGCCCGGCGGCGTGTGCGTCTCCGACATCGTCCATCAAGCGGTCGCCGATCGGCTCCGCGAATCCTTCCGCGACATGGGCAGCCAGCGGGTGAAGAACATCTCCCGGCCGATCCGGGTCTGGCAGTGGACGCCCGAGGCGCCGACGGAGGAAAGGGAGCTGGCCGAGGCGGCGCTGCAACAGCGCGTCCGCTTCGCCGCGACGCCCGACGGCGTGCAGATCGCCTGGGCGAGCATCGGCGAGGGGCCGCCGGTCCTCAAGGCGCCCAATTGGCTGAATCACCTCGAATACGAATGGCGCAATCCCGTCTGGGGCCCGGTCTTCACGGAGCTCGCGCGCCATTGCCGGCTCGTGCGCTTCGACCAGCGCGGCAACGGGCTGTCGGATTGGGAGGTGGAGACGATCTCCCACGATGCGATGATCGGCGACACGGCGGCCGTCGCCCGGGCCGCGGGGCTCGAGAGGTTCGCGCTGCTCGGCATTTCCCAGGGCTGCGCCTTTTCGATCCGCTACGCCGTCGAGCATCCGGAGCAGGTGACCTGCCTGGTGCTGCTGGGCGGCTACCTTCGCGGCCGGCTGAGGCGCCCGGATCCCGACCAGAAAAGGCTCTACGAGGCGCTGACCTTGACGATCCGCGACGGCTGGGGATCGC
>JBFGRM010000242.1:0-3284 GCA_041563675.1 Nitrospiraceae bacterium
CCGCGCGCTGATCGATGGCTTGCGCATCGTGCGCGGAAACGCGAAGGATCTCGTCCTTCCGCCGGCCGGCTCCGAGGCGTTCATCTTCCTTGCCCGGCGGGTCGGATACACGAGCGACGACTGGCAGGCAGGCGCCGCCCGCCTCGAAGCGGACCTCGCCGCACACATGGCTAACACCCGCGCGTTCTACGAGCGTCACTTCGGCAGTCTGAGCGCCGCCTCTCCCGGTGCGACCGCTCTGGGCAACGCACCGGCCACGCGACACGCGTCCCGGGGAAAATAGGCCCACGCCCCCGCCGCGCCGACGCCGGCCTGCGTGCTCGATGCCCCCTACACGGCCTCCTTGGCCGGACGATGGGTCAGGTAGATCGCCAGCCCCGTGAAGACCATCCCGCCCACGATGTTGCCCAGCGTCACGGGGATCTGGTTCCACAGCCACCATTCCTGGATCGTCACGTTCGCGCCCATCATCATCCCGACGGGAATCACGAACATGTTGACGACGGTGTGCTCGAACCCCTGCGAGAAGAAGAGCATGACGGGACCCCAGATCGCGGCCATCTTGCCGATGACCGATCCGGCCGCCATGGACGCGACGACGGCGAGGCTGACCATCCAATTGCAGAGAATCCCTTTGACGAAGACGGTCACCAGGCCGGCCCCGCCGTGCGCCGCATAACCCACTGTCTTGGCCTCGGCGATGGCAACGAGCTTGGCGGAGACACCCACCACCTCCAAGGTTCCCATCATGGTCAGCGAGATCGCGAGCAGCGCGGCGTAGGCTGTACTGCCCAAAAGGTTGCCCAGGAAGACCCAACTCCAGTTAATGAGCACCTTGTGCACCTCGGCGCCCGGTCTGCCCTCGATCGTGGCAACGGGCAGGAGCGCAAAGCTGCCGGTGACCAGCTCGAGGCCGAGAATGATGATCAGACACAGTCCAAAGGGAAAAATCAATGCGCCGACGATCGGCAGCCCGGTCTGGACCGCCGCGTTGACCGCCATGCTCGTGGCGACGGCCAGGAAGGCACCGGAGAGGGCGCCTCGTATCAAAAGGTGTCTGACGGGCAAGCTGGCCTTCAACGCCCCCGCGGCCAGCATGGTCGTGGCGATTTCAGGTGGTTTCACATACGGCATCGAGCCCTCCTCAGTCCTGTTGTGTCATGTTTCGGACAGCGCACGTGCAGCCTGTGGCAGAGACAGCCGTCCGGTGAGCCGAGAGGCAGGGGCTCCGACGGGGGTCTCCGTCGGAGCCCACCCCCTGCTCGACCATCGCACCGTGCACAGTGAGCCAGTTACCCGGCCTGTTCGATGTGCGGCAAGAATTTGCCGTTCCAGGTCATGACGACCCGGTCCTCCCCCGCACTTCCTTTGGTCTTGTCGATGCTGAACTTGAAATCGATGGCGGACATGATGCCATCACCGAATTTTTCCTGGACGACCTCCAAAATGGCGTCCCCGTAATGGGCGCAGACCTCCGTCATGCGATAGACATGCGGTTCCTGCAGGATGGTCGGATCGAAGGAGCGGACCGGCGGCTTCCGCATCTCCTTCAACAGCTCTTCGCTGAGCCCGGGAACCAGGCTCTTGAGCTTGCCCTCGGTTTCCTTCTTGAGCTGTGCCTGACGCCGAAAGAGCTGGGCGACGTAGACATTACACAGACCCAGCGCCTGCGCGAGCTCGTCATAGGTCTTCCCCGAGGCCTGTTTCAACGACAACAACTTGGTGACGACTTCTTTCTTCTCCATGATTCCACCCTCCTTGACCGCTCCACCTGCATGGCCGCGAGCGGTCGGTTACATGTGAACGGGGGGCCCCGCCGAAGCGCTGCGGCCCCGTTCCCCGCCGGATAAAGAAAAGGCGCCAGGACGTCACCGCGGAGCCTCCTTGCCGAGACCCTGCATCGGACATCTGGCGCCTTTGCCAGGGAAGGACCCGGCCTCATCGCCGGGTCCTCAAGAAATGTGCAGCCTAGCCCCTCTTCTTCAGGCCGTGGGAATCGGACGGGCTAGGCCAAAGCAAGCTTACACGTCGTAGTACATGAAAAACTCGTACGGATGCGGCCGGAGTCGCAGCGGATCCGTCTCGCGCGTCCGCTTGAACGAGAGCCACGCCTGGACGAAGTCTTCGCTGAACACCCCTCCCTTCAACAGGAACTCGTGGTCCTTCTCGAGATTGTCGAGCGCCTCGTCGAGGCTCCCCGGCATGGTCGGGATCCTGGCGGCCTCCCTGGGATCGAGGTCATACAGGTCCTTGTCCATCGGCTCGCCCGGATCGATTTTGTTCTCGATCCCGTCCAGGCCGGCCATGAGCATGGCCGAGAACGCGACGTACGGATTCGCCGAGGGATCCGGAAATCGCACCTCGATCCGTTTGGTCTTCGGGCTGGCCTGATACATCGGGATGCGAATCGTGGCCGACCGGTTCCGGCTGGAGTAGGCCAGCAGCACGGGTGCCTCGAAGCCCGGCGTCAGCCGCTTGTACGAGTTGGTCGTCGGGTTCGTGAACGCCGCCAGTGCCGGCGCGTGCTTCAGGATCCCGCCGATATAATAGAGGCACATCTGGGAAACACCGGCGTATTCCTTGCCGGCAAAGAGCGGTTTGCCCTCTTTCCAGATGCTCTGGTGCGTGTGCATACCGGAGCCGTTGTCGTTGAACACGGGCTTCGGCATGAAGGTGACGGTCTTGTTGTGCCGCCGGGCCACGTTCTTGACCACATATTTGTACATCATCATTTTGTCGGCCATGTTGAGCAGCGAGTCATAGCGCAGATCGATCTCGGCCTGCCCCGCCGTGGCCACTTCGTGATGGTGTTTTTCGACGCTGATGCCGGCCTTCTGCATCTCGATGATCATCTCGCTCCGGATGTCCTGCATCGTGTCCGTCGGGGCGACCGGGAAATACCCCTCCTTGTGGCGGGGCTTGGCCCCGAGGTTCTGGCCGTCTCGCCCCGAGTTCCAGATCCCCTCCTCGGAATCCAGGAAATAGTACCCGCTGTGGCTGTCCTGATCGTACCGGACCGAATCGAACACGAAGAACTCGGCCTCGGGCCCCCAGTAGGAGGTGTCGCCGAGCTTGGTGCTCTTCAGGTAGCGCTCCGCTTTTTGCGCGACGTGCCGCGGATCGCGGTCGTAGTTCTCCCGCGTGATCGGATCCACTACGTCACAGACGAGGCTGAGGGTCGGGACCGAGCAAAACGTGTCAAGCACGGCCGAACTCGGGTCGGGGATGACCAACATGTCGCTGTTGTTGATCGCCTTCCACCCGCGGATCGACGACCCATCGAA
>JBFGRM010000243.1:0-3215 GCA_041563675.1 Nitrospiraceae bacterium
CTGTGCGCAAGGAGCAGTAACTTGTGGATCGTGTGAAACTGGACGACCGCGCCGCGGGTCACCCGTTCGCCCATGAGGTCCTGCAATCGACGAAAGCAAAAGAGCCGCTCGATGAAGTTCTCCCGGAGCACGGGATCGGAAAGGCGCCCCTCCTCCTCCACGGGGATGAGCGGAAAGCGCTCCATGAATGCCCTAGCGAACAAGCCGACCCCGTTGCGATTGGGCATGCCGTGCTCGTTGTAGATGCGCACCCGCTCCACGCCGCAGCTCGGCGAATCCTTCTTGAAGACATAACCCGAAAGCGCCAGCGGCTCCAGCTCCCGCACGCGGCGCTCCGAAAACCGCACCATGGGCTCCGTCAGGTCACGATGGGTCTTGATCGTGATCAGGGTCGGGCTTCGCCCATCGCCCGTCAGGCGCATCGTCTCCCGCGGGACGCCGAAGCCGGCCTCGACCTCCGGGCAGACCGGCACCCATTCGACATAGCGGCCCAAGACATCGGTGAGAAAGGCGTCACGCTTGTGTCCCCCGTCGAAGCGAACCTCCGAGCCGAGGAGGCATTGGCTGACGCCGATGCGCAAGGGGCGGACATCACGGTCGGACGCACCCGCGTGCGGTGATCGTTCTGTACTGGCCAGGGTCATGGTCTCACTGTTTGTGTCGCAGCTGCCGCCGGGAATTCCCGGCGTGCCCGATTGTGGTTTACGCTGGGCTCGGGGTCGTCGTGCCCGATCCGGCACAGGCATTCGTCCGGGGCCTTGCTCAACATCCTCGCTGCGGGGGCAGGGGGGTGAGTCCCTCGGGCGTTCAAGAGACCCACCGCCCCCGCTGAGAGGCGTCGTGCGGAGTCGCGGCGCCCCCCGTGGTCGAATCGACCGTCATCGAGATGCCGCACTGATACATGGTGCGCCCTCACAGCAGCCCCACCAGACACAGGCCCAGGACCAGGACCGTTCCGTTCAACCAGACAGATCGACGGTGCAGGCGGTCCCACGTGTGCTGGAGCAGCGGCTCCGCACCGCCCGACGCGGCCTGGTCCTTGAGGCGATCGCTCAAGGCGTTGATCTGCGGCGTCAGGGGGGTGCGACAATACAGCTCGATCGCCAGGACGCCGCCCCACAACGCCAGGGCGAGGAGCGCCGTCGTCTCTTGCTGCTGGCCCAGCACAAGCACCGTGACCGAGAAGAGGCCAAGGCCCGCTGCCCCCATGCCAAGCGCGTAGTAGGCCGGAAACATCGCCCGCACGACGGACCCAAACGAGGCGGGCGCGAGCACCCGGGCCAGCACCGGCGCCACGACGAAGGACAGCAAGACCACCTTGCCGACCAGAACCGAGGCGGCCAGCGCATGCGTGTAACTCAGAATCGGCTGGGCCAGTTCCATGGCACTTACCGCTGCTCGACCAGTCGTCTCGCCGCCTCATAGGCGGCCTCAAAGTTCGGGAGCTGTCCCATCGGGACGATCTCGACGTAGCGAATGACATTGCCGGCGTCGACCACGATGACGGCGCGATGCAGGACCTTCAGCATCGGAATGTAGAGACCGGTGCGCTTCCCGAACTCGAAGGACGGTTGATCAGAGTAAAACGTGATGTTGGCTATGCCCGCCTTGGCGGCGAAGCGGGCTTGATCATCGGGCGTATTGGTGCTGAGGGTCAGAATCTCAACGGACCGGTCCAGGCCGCGGTTGTCCTCGCTGAATCGGTGCGTCTGCTCGTCGCAGACAGGGGTGTTGAGCTGCGGTACAACACTGAGGATTCTGACACGTCCGGGGTCACCCGCCAGCCGGACGACACGACCGTCGCTCGCGGTCATGGTCGCATCGGGCAGCTCGGCGCCGACGCGAAGGACCTGACTTGGGGAAACGCTCCGGGCCTGGCCGGCTGATGCCTGAGAGGCCAACGCTGTCGCCAGGGCAAGAGCGAGAAGGAGCGCGCTTGTCTTCACGATCGCCTCCATCAATAAAGAGCGAAAGAGAGCGAAGTTGTTCTTAAGCAGCCCGCCGGCTTCTGTCCACCTCGGTGACCGGTCGATCGAGCACGTCATGGAGAGCCATGGCGAGGGCTGGAAACTTGAAGACAAAGCCGCCTTTGGCTGCCGCGCGTGGCTCTGCCCGCTGGCCCGTGGTGAGCATGGAGGCCAGCTCGCCGAACCTGAGGCGCAGGGCGAATTCGGGGACCGGCAACCAGCACGGTCGGTGCAGCACCCGCGCCAGTGTCCGGGAAAATTCCGACATCGTGACGGCGTTCGGGGCCACGGCGTTCACCGGTCCACTGACGCTCTCGTTCACGATGGCCCAGTGGATCAGGCTGACAAGGTCGGTCAAATGGATCCAGGGCACCCATTGGTAGCCCGGCGCGATGGGTCCTCCCAGGAAAAACTTGAAGGGGGGAACCATTTTCGCAAGCGCCCCTCCTCCACGACCCACCACCATCCCGATGCGCGGTAGCACCACGCGGACGCCCTCCGCCTCCGCCTGTCGCGCCTCGTGCTCCCAGGCGAGTGAGAGATTAGCGAGAAATCCCTTGCCCGGAGGCGTGGATTCCGAGACCGGCATCGCGTCACGCGCGCCGTAGTAGCCGACACCCGAGGCGCTGACGAGCACGCGAGGGCGTCGGGTCGCGCGCTTGATCGCCTCCACGAGGGCGTAGGTTGCGTTCAATCGGCTCTCGCGAATCACTTGCTTGCGTGCGGCCGTCCATCGCGCCTCGGCGACGGGCTCTCCTGCAAGGTTGACGACGGCGTCGGCTTCCTCGATCGCCTGCTGCCAAGGTCCAGAGTTTTGACCGTCCCACTCGGAGACCGCAATGGATGGCCCGAAGGAGAGGGCGGCTTGCGCGGGATTTCTTGACAAGACCGTGATGTGATGGTGATCCAACTCTAATGAGGCGCCGAGCGCTCGTCCGATAAAGCCCGAGCCTCCGGCGATGACGATATTCATGGCTTCCTCCTCGTTTTCACTGATCCGGCGCGTTCATCCGCGGCGCACCGAAACCCGGTGCCGTGCGTGCGAAGCGCAAAGCCGCCCTTGCCGCGGGCGGTGGCACGAATGTCCGCGAGGGGGCTGTGCCACGATCCGCCTCGGATGACACGCAGCACCCCGCCTTCCGGTCCCTTGGGATTGCGGTCCGGGGCCTTCTCGTAATAATCGGGCTGGTACCAGTCCTGCACCCATTCACGGGCGTTTCCGGACATGTCCTCGACACCGAAGGGCGA
>JBFGRM010000244.1:0-3108 GCA_041563675.1 Nitrospiraceae bacterium
GCGCTTGTCTACATGCGCCTCTGGGGGCACCGACCGGTCAAACGCCTGTCGATGATTCCGGCGGAGCCTCCACCCTGGCAAGGAACCCGTCGAGGAAGTCCGCCACCTTCTCCGTCATCCGTTCTGCTGTGGCCACGACCGCGCGATGGGATCCCGTCGCGTCGACGGGCACGCCGGCTTGATTCGTGATCAGGGCGAACGCCATGACACGGAGTCGCAGGGCGCGCGCCACGATCACCTCGGGCACCGTTGACATGCTGACGGCATCGGCCCCCAAGCGGCGCAACATGGCAGCCTCGGCGGGTGTTTCGTAGGTTGGGCCGGTCACACAGGCCAAGACACCTCGTCGAAGTGGCACGCCGAGGGAGGCGGCGTGGGATTCGGCCAAGTCCAGGAGCGATGGATCGTAGGCCCTCGCCATCTCCACGAACCCGTCGACGCCATTCAATTCTCGACTCAGCCCAATCAGTGGATTATCTCCCATCAGATTGAGGTGGTCGTGGATCAACATGAGCTGTCCGGCCGGGATGTCCGCCAGGGCGCCCGCGGCGCAGGACAAAATCAGCGTGTCGATACCCAAGGCGCCGAGGATTCTGACCGGCCGAGTCACCTCTTCGAGCGATCGGCCCTCGTAGCGGTGGATCCGCCCCTGCATGAAGACGGCCGCTGTCCCCGTTGCGGCCGAGAAGACCAACCGGCCCCGATGCCCCTCAACCGTACAGGGCGGAAACCCGGGAATGTCCGCATAGTCGATGGCGAGCTTGGAGGGGTGTCGGTCCGCATAGATACCCAGTCCTGAGCCCAGAATCAGCCCGACCCGCGGCCGAAACGGCAATCGCGGCCGCAGATGCGCCACCGCGGCCTCGACGGGATCGTCACGCTTCTGTCGGTGAGTCATTGCAACCCATCGGGAAAATGTTGCCTATGCTCGATGGAACGCTTGTCGTTGTCAAGGGCGAGCGGGCGGCGGGGAGCAGGCAGACCTTCCAGGTTCCAGGGATCAGGTCGTACAGCGCTCTTTTTTTCTGTCATACGCGCGAAAGCGGGCATCCATCTTTTTCCCGATGCCTGGATTCCTGCTTTCGCAGGAATGACAGAAAGATAAGTACCCAGACGCGGGACGTGGGACCTGGGACTGGATGGCAGTGAGTTGAGGGGTGAAGGGTGGAGACCGGCAAGGGCTGCCGAACGATGGGTGAGACCGTGAGCGCTATCCGCCGCGCTTCAGAACGATCCCCCGGGCGACGCTTCCGCTGGGTCCGAAGGGCCCTTTCTGCTCGCCGTTGAGCTCGACGCGGACACCGCCGGCGTTGCCGAGCGTGAGGGTAAACTGTTCCCGCCCCTCCCAGGTCACACGCTCACCCGGACGAAGGAGCGCCTCGTGGGGGCTGCCCCCGTCGACCTGCACGACGACCCAGGTCAGCTCCAGCGCCTCCAGGTCGAGCACCATTGGCGGCCCGACCACAGCCTCCCGAACCGGTTGGCTGGCGATCGGTGTGGATGCGGAGGCCGTCGCTGGTTCGGTCAGGGCACTGGCCGTTGAGCGGGGTGCCGGCGCTTGGGGCTCCGTGACCTCGACATCGGCATCAGGGGCCTCTTCCTCAACCGCCGCCTCATCGGGTGCCGGGAGGGATTGCGGGGGCGGCAGCGAAGGCTCCGAGGCACGCGGCACCACGGGAGGGGGCGTATGGACTGCAAACGGCGGGGGCTCCGATGCGGGCCTTCTCAGGACCAGTCCGGATTGTTCGCGCGTGAACAGTAGGATCAACAGCATCAGCGCCACGCCGACCGCCAGAGCGAGGATCTTGCGGTTGCCGCGTTTCCTCCGCTCATCCTCCGCCTGCTTGAGGCGCAGACGCTCGCGCTCTTCCTGTTTATCGTAGAAGGCCCCCGCCGTCTGCACGAAGCGATTCATCGCATCGTCTTCGTCCAGTCCCAGCGAGCGGGCATAGGTGCGGACAAATCCCTTGGCGAAAACCTGGTCGGGCAGCTTCGCGAAGTTGCCTTCCTCGAGCGCTTTCAGGAAATCCGTTCGGATGCGCGTCTTGGACGCGACCTCGTCGATGGTCAACCCCTTGGTTTCGCGCACGTGCCGGAAAAATTCGCCGACCGATTCCATAAATCTCCGTTACGGTCTTAAGCGTCCCAACAGCTCATTGGCCGCGTCCGCGTATTGCCCGTTCTGATCCAGACTGACCACCCGGACGAGCGCCTCTCGCGCCTTCTCATCCCGGCCGAGGCGATAATAAGCGCGCCCCAACTCGAACCTGAGCGCCTCCTCCGGCACACTGAGGGGGCTCACCAGCAAGGCGTCTTCGTAGGCCCGGACGGCTTCCTCCATCTCACCCTGGTGGGCCAGAGCCCGGCCGAGGTGGAACCGAGCCAGATCCGGCGTCACGTACAAGGGGTTGGACAATGCCCGGCGATAGGCCGCGATGGCTTCATCCCAGCGACCCTGCTGCACGAGCACCTGCCCCAGGTAGGTGTGGGCTTCCGAGTAGTCCGGATCGATGCGCAGGACTCCACGGAATCTCTGCTCAGCCGCTTCGAGCTTGCCCTGCTGGGCGTAGAGGTGCCCGAGGTAGTACTGAGCGTCCTTATGATCGGGATTCTCCTGCAGGGCGCGCTGAAACGAGACGAAGGCCCGTTGGGGATCGGCCCTCAGGAGCGAGACACCCTCCTGGTAGTACCCATCAGCTCGCTTATGATGCTTCTCCGACGCACAGGCGGTCAGGGCAAGCATTGCGGCGAGCGCGAGCAAGAGACGAACGGCTGTTCGACTTTTATTCACGTATTTCATTTAGTCCCCTAAGAGAGGCGCGTTGCAGGCCAGCCTCGAGCCCCTCGACTGGCCTCGGCCCGCAGGAGCGCGGCACAGTGGGCCCTTGGCTTGTCGACGGGCAGGCCGGAGGGCACCTATCGAGATCGACAGGTGCGGCAAAGCCGCAGCCGTCGACGCAGGATTCAGCGACGAGCGGCTGTCGTGCATCTGACCGACTAGGTGAGGTCCTCAAAATGAGTCAATCGTTTAAACTCGCGGAACCTCGCCTCAATATCCTTGTAATCCAGCTTGCGCAGACGGTCAAGGCTAAACGCTTCTACGGTAAA
>JBFGRM010000245.1:0-2998 GCA_041563675.1 Nitrospiraceae bacterium
CCACGGTGAGGGCGGGGCGGTCTGCCCGGATATCTCCTACGTCGGGGACCGACGACCGGAGCGCGAATGGCATCTGAAGCATTTTCGCAATCCCCAAGCGGTGATCCCCGGGTCGATCATGCCCAAGTTTCCCCTCAATGATCGGCAGCTCAATGATCTCACCAGCTACATGCTTTCGCTCAAGCGCGAAGCGTAGGGACAAGGCGGAGGGGGACGCGGGTCGCACCGCGGTTGCCTTGACAGCGCCAGACGACCTCCGTACACTTCGCGCGCTCATGGCCAGCGCGCGCAATCATGACGGGGCTCAGAAGGACGCGGCAGACCGCAGCCTGGGGGCCTTCGACCGCCTCTACCGCAAGCACGTCGATCGGATGTTCCGCCTGGCCCAGCGGCTCTGCGGGCATACTGACGACGCACGGGACCTGGTTCAGGAAACCTTTTTGCACGCCTACCGAAGGTTCGGTCAATTTCGCGGGGAGGCCCAGGTCTCCACCTGGCTCTACACGATCGCCTCACGCGCCTGCCTCCGCATGCGACGGAAGAGAAAGGGCGAGCCGGCCAGGGAGCTGTCGATCGACGAGTTTATTCCCACCTCGGAGGGCGAGCTGCGTCTTCAAATTCCCATTCAGGGGCTCACCCCCGAAGAGGCGCTCGAGAAAAAAGAGCTCAAACGGGCGCTCAACGCGGCCATTCAGAAGCTTCCGCCCAAATACCGCCTGGTGCTGGTCTTGCGGGACATGGAGGGGCTGTCGGCCAAAGAGGTGGGCGACATCATGGGCTTGAATGAGCGGGCCGTGAAATCCCGCCTGCATCGGGCCCGGCTCTTCGTGCGCAAGGAGCTGAGCGCCAGAGGCGTGCCCGTCGCGGATCATCACAAGCACGGGGCCGCATCCTGATGACACGGCATCGGCGAGGTTCCACCGTGAAGACGAAAGCCGCGAAACGTCCTCGACGACGCCCTGTACGCGGGTCGCATCGGCACTCAAAAGCACACTGCTTGAAGATCCTCCGGCGGCTCTCCGAGTACCTCGACGACGAGCTGCCGGGCAACCTCTGCCGCGAGATCCGCAAGCACCTCGGCGCCTGCCCCAGGTGCGAGGTCTTTCTCACGTCACTGAAGGCGACGGTCAATCTATGCCGCCACAAACCGACACGACCGCTGTCCGCCGCCGCCAGGACATCGTTGCGTCGAAAGATTCTTCAGCTCACCTCCGCGCACTGAATCCCTTCGAATCCTTTCCGCCCTTTCAGGCTCGTATAGTCATGGGGATGTAACTGCGAGTTCATTGGCACGAAGCGTGAGCTTGCGCTAGAATGAACCGTGGAATTCGGTCACGTACAGGCAGATGGAGTTCACTTCGTGTCACGTTCCGCTGCGGCCCTGCTTTTCCCGATGCTTCTCGTGCTCTTCGTCGCCGTGGAGGGCGCAAGCGGCCGCGTGCCGACCTTGAGTCCGTCCGATACGGCGCCGGAAGATACCGTCGTCATCACGATTCGTCATCGAAGCTTCGAGCCGGCCAGAATTCCGTTGCAGGTCGGACGCAAAGCACGAGTCATCGTGCACAACACCGACGCTGAGCTCCATGCGTTCGTGCCGGTCGGTCTTCTGACCGGGCTGCACTTTCACATCCTCGGTGATGGGGCTCCGCAGTTCGACGCGCATGGCCTCAAGCGTGTGATCATCCCCTCTCAAGGCTCGGCTGAAATTCTGTTCGTGCCCAACCGTCCCGGCATCTTTCCGTACTTCTGTGACATGCCCGGCCACGAGATGAGCGCCACCATCGTCGTCGAGTGATCCGCTCGGGGCACTGACCCCCTCAAGGCCGCGGCGCGTCGAGCCGATGAGAGCAACAGAGAGCGTTGCCGGACCCATAGAGGGTCCTGCCGCCCCATCATGCAGGAGGCCGTTCGCCAACAGAGGTGAGCGATGACGGGGACACGAGTCGCGATCATGTTCGCCCTCTCCCTGGCCCTGGCCACAGGTGCTCAAGCTGTGATTCAGGGCGCGCCCCAGGCCGGTAAACCGATCTTTGAGCAGCGCTGCGCGACCTGCCACGGCCTCAAGGGACGAGGGGACGGGCCCCGTGCGCCGTTTCTTTCTCCGCGACCCGCCAGTCTGATATCCGCCGGAACATCGGTGAAGACGGATAAGGAGCTGTTCGAGATCATCGCCAACGGCAAGCCGCGTACCGCCATGCCCGGGTGGAGTGATACGCTGACCGAGCAGCAGCGGTGGGACCTCGTGGCGTACATCCGGGCCCTCGTCCACTTTCATCGCAAATCCCTGACTCCCGGCCCGCCGGACAAGGCCAAGCGGCAGTCATCCCTCCCCCTCCCCTGACATCGAGTCGACCTGGAACCCTTCCCTGTGGCCGTGGTACAGTGTGCGGTCATTTCCTGGCCGACGGCTATCACGAGGAGTTTGGGCATGCATGTAAGGGCACTGTTCTCTGTCATCAATCGGAGCGCTGCTTCCGTTTTCCTGACGGGCGTCATCTTCATCGGGTTCCTGGCATGGACCGCCGCTCCCGCGGCTGGCGCCGCCTCCGCCGACCTTGTCTCGGCAGCCACCGAGTACGTGCGCGGGATGGCGGCGGGCGATCGTGTCGCCGTGGGCCGGCTGGACTTTGCCTGCCAGTTCCGTCTGGTCTCGGAGCGCGGCCCCTCGGCATCGCGGAACGGGGACCAGGGGCTGTACGATCGGTGCTGGGCCTCCATCGAACAAGTCAACAACGAGCCCGTCGTGCGTGAGGATCTGGGCGTCCACGGGCTTTGGCCGGGACGCGGTAAGACAGTGTTCTTCGGGGAGGATTTCGGCCGATACCACTACGCCCCGAGCGCCTTCGT
Organism: Nitrospiraceae bacterium; assembly: GCA_041563675.1. Lineage (GTDB taxonomy): Bacteria > Nitrospirota > Nitrospiria > Nitrospirales > Nitrospiraceae > JBFGRM01. The sequence continues at coordinate 2,848 of JBFGRM010000245.1, forward strand.
GTCCAACCGCGTCGGGGACCCTCGCTCCGGGACCGAGCTGAGCATCGAGCACGTGAAATCCGAGCCCGTGCCGCCGGCCTCGTTCAGGCTCTCCGTCAATGCCGACATGGTGGGAGCGCCCGCGACCGCGGTCTACCTCCGCATCCATTAC
>JBFGRM010000246.1:0-2983 GCA_041563675.1 Nitrospiraceae bacterium
AGGCCCTGACGCGTCTGTGCGCGTACGACGGCATCCGGGAGGGGATCGTCCTGTCGACCTGCAACCGCGTCGAGGTCTACGCCGTCGTCGACGATGCCGAGGCCGGCTTCCTGCGTATCCAGGAATTTCTCGCCGACACGCACCTCTCGCTCTCGTCGGAGCAGCTCATGCCGCACCTGTACTGGCAGGCCGACGATCGGGCCATTCATCATCTGTTCCGAGTGGCGGCCAGCCTGGACTCGATGATCGTGGGAGAATCCCAGATCCTGGGGCAGCTGAAGGACGCCTTCGAGCTGTCCCTCTACCACAAGACCACGGGGGTCGTGCTCAACAAGGTCGTCAAGAAGGCGATCTCCGTGGCCAAGCGCGTCCGGACGGAGACCAAAATTGCCGAGATGGCCGTCTCGGTCAGCTACGCGGCGGTGGAGCTCGCGCGGAAAATCTTCAGCCACCTGAGCGAGCGCACCGTCCTCCTCGTCGGGGCGGGGGAAATGGCCAAGCTGGCCGCCCAGCATTTCATCAGTAGCGGCGTCAAGCAGGTCAAGATCACCACGCGGGATCCGGCGCATGCCCGGGATCTGGCCCAGCGCTTCCAGGGATATGCGGTGCCCTTCGACGACTTCCGTCACGAGATGGTCGGCGCCGACGTCGTCCTGTGCTCGACCGGCGCGTCGCATTACCTCATTCATCCCGAGGATGTCCAGCGGGCGGTTCGCCAGCGGATGAACCGGCCGATCTTCTTGATCGACATCTCGGTGCCGAGAAACATTGATCCGGACGTCAAATACATCGACAACGCGTTTCTCTTCGACATCGATGATCTGGAGAACCGCGTCGAGCAGAACAGGGAAGAACGGCGGAGGGAAGCGGTGAGGGCAGAGCATCTGGTGGAGCATGAGGTGGAAGTCATCCGGCAATGGCTCAAAGCTCTCGAGGTCACGCCCACGATCGTGGCGGTCAAGGATCGGGCCGAGCGCATCAAACGGCTGGAGGTGGACAAGGCCCTGGGACGACTGGGTGGATTGTCGGACGATCAGCGCGCTGCGGTCGAGAGCATGGCCTCCGGTATCATTAATAAGATGCTGCACGGCGCGCTGACGACGCTCAAGGCCGAGGCCGACTCCCACATCGGTTCTTTGTTCATCGAGGCCGCCCGACGGTTCTACAGTGTGGAGGGGAGCAGCGACACCTCGGCCGCCACGCAAGACGGGGCCAGCGCGGAACCCGAGACGCAAAAGGATCCCTCCCCACAGGAGGGGCAACGAGTTCCGAAGAGGGACTGAACGCGGAGGCGGGGCTGCTGTACGAGTGCGTGCAGAGCGGCCGGAGCGAGGATGGGGGCGTCCAAGGATGGGAACACAGACCAAGCTCTTTACCTGCCCCAAGTGCCGGGACACCTATCTCGGCCATGATCCGTTGCCGGACTGCCCGCGCTGCGGACACGATTACCCGGTCACGGGGGGATTTCGATGGGACGTCGTCGTCTACCTGCTCTCGATTCTGGCCCTGGCGAGCTTTCTCCTCGTGGGCTCGCAATATCGCCGCTACCTGGGAGCGGGGCAGAACGGAGCCCACGGGTCTATGAGCCGACCGGAGACCACGCGTCCCGCGACGCCCGGGTCCGAACCGGCGGGACGCGTGCCGTTTGAGAGTCCCTACCACGGAGCGGGGAGGTAAGACGTTTTCGGTGAACGGAGGTGCCCCGAAACGAACATCCTTGGTGATCGGGACGAGAGGGAGCCGGCTTGCCGTCTGGCAGGCGGAGTGGGTGCAGGCGCGCCTGCGGGACCTGTCGCCCGACCTGTCGGTCACGTTGAAGCGGATCAAAACCTCAGGCGACAAGATCCTCGACGTGCCGCTCGCGAAGATCGGGGGCAAGGGGCTCTTCGTCAAGGAGATCGAAGAAGCGCTTCTTCGGGGTGAGATCGATCTGGCCGTCCACAGCATGAAGGATGTGCCCACCGCGCTGCCTGACGGTCTGGGCATCATCTGCGTGCCCCAGCGCGAGGATCCACGCGATGTCCTGGTCAGCCACCGCGGGCAATCCTTTTCCCAACTGCCCCGGGGCTCCCGGGTGGGGACGAGCAGCCTGCGCCGCCAGGCCCAGCTCCTCCACCACCGACCGGATCTGGCGATCGCCATGCTGAGGGGCAACCTGGATACGCGGCTCAGAAAAGTTCGCGAGGGGCACTTCGATGCGATCGTGCTCGCCGCCGCCGGCCTGCGACGCATGGGGTGGCTGGATCGCGTGACGGAATATCTCGAGCCGGAGATCAGCCTGCCGGCGATCGGCCAGGGTGCCCTGGGGCTTGAGGGACGGACGGACGATACCTTCCTGCGCGACGTGCTCGGTCCGCTGGATCACCCGCCGACGCGGATCGCGGTGACGGCGGAGCGCGCGCTCCTCGACCGGCTGCAGGGCGGCTGCCAGGTGCCGATCGGCGCGCACGCCACGGTGAAGAACGACCACCTCATCGTCGAGGGGCTCGTGGCGAGCGTGGACGGGCGGCGACTGATTCGAGATCGCGTGGAGGGCAGGGTTGACGAAGCGTCGGCGCTCGGTCGGACGCTCGCCGAGCGTCTGCTCGGACAGGGCGGAGACCGCGTGCTCGAGGAGATCTACGGGGCAGCGTGACGAAGCCGACCAAACGAACCGGACGTGTCTACCTTGTGGGAGCGGGACCGGGAGACCCGAAGCTCCTCACCCTGCGCGGCAAGGAATGCCTTGCCGAAGCCGATGTGGTGCTGTATGACTACCTGGCCAACCCGACCCTTTTGCGGTATGCTCCCGCGTCCGCCGAGCGCATTTACGTTGGACGGCGCGGCCGGGCCGGCTACCAGGATCAAGCCGAGGTGAACCGTTTGATGATCGAGCACGCGCGCAGTGGAAAGACCGTCGTGAGGCTGAAAGGGGGGGACCCGTTCGTCTTCGGACGGGGCGGCGAGGAAGCGGAGGCCGTGGCGGAGGCCGGTGTGCCCTTCG
>JBFGRM010000247.1:0-2934 GCA_041563675.1 Nitrospiraceae bacterium
GGAGAAAGAAAAAGAGCCTGCCCCAGCCGGAGCAGGCTCAGAAGCGCTTGAAGGCGTTGAAGAACAACTATGGCTGGGGGACCAGGATTCGAACCTGGGTAGTCAGATCCAGAGTCTGACGTCCTACCACTAGACGATCCCCCAACCGAGAAGTAACGTAATCGAACACCTGGCAGGAGTCAAGGGCGCGCGGTCGCTCGCGCGACGCCCTGGCGGAGGCGCGCGATCACGCGCTCCCGTCCGAGGAGCTCCATCACGTCGAAGATGCCCGGGCTGGCGGTGCGCCCCGTGAGGGCGACGCGCACCGGCTGGGCGAGCTGGCCCATCTTCATGCCGGGCTGCCCCTCCAGGATCTCCTTGAAGGTTCCTTCGAGCGCGACCTTCGAGAAATCCGAGCCGCTTTCCACCTTCGTGATGAGCCGCTCGAGCACCGGAGCAATCGCAGGGGTGAGAAACTTCTGCGCGGCTTTCGCCTCCATCGCGACCTGCTCGGCCACATAGGGCAGCGCCCCCTCCGCCATCTCGGCCAGCGTCTGCGCCCGTTCCTGGAGCGCGATGACCAGCTTCTCTTTCCAACTCTCCGGATACTTCTCGTAGGTTTCGGTCAGCCCGTGGGGCGCAAAGAACGGCGTCACGAGGCTCGCGAGCCGCTTCGGATCACCCTGCTTGATGTATTGCGCATTGACCCAGAGGAGCTTCTCGGGGTTGAAGATGGCGGCTGACTTCTGAACATGCTCGAACGAGAACTTCTCGAGGAGCTCCTCGCGAGAGAAGATCTCCTGATCCCCGTGCGACCAGCCGAGCCGGACGAGGTAATTGATCATCGCATCGGGCAGATAGCCCATGTCCCTGTACGCCATGATCGACGTCGCACCGTGCCGTTTCGAGAGACGGCTCTTGTCCGCCCCCATGATCATGGAAAGGTGCCCGAATTGGGGCACGGTGTAGCCCAGCGCCTGGAAGATGGGCACCTGCCGGGGCGTGTTGGTCAGATGGTCGTCACCGCGGATCACGTGCGTAATCCCCATCTGCGCATCGTCCACCACGACCGAAAAGTTATAGGTGGGGTACCCGTTCGAGCGAAGAATGATCAGGTCATCGAGCAGGTTGTTCTCGAACGTGACCGGCCCCTTGATCATGTCCTCGACAACCGTCTGCCCCTCTTGCGGGGCGCGGAACCTGAGCGCGGCCTCCTGACCCGGGTCCTTGATGTTCTTCTGCCGGCACCGGCCGTCGTATTTGACCGGCAGGCCCTTGGCGAGCGCTTCCTTCCTCCGCGCCTCCAGCTCTTCTCCGGTGCAGACGCACCAGTAGGCCCGCTCCTTCTCGAGCAGCTGCATGGCGTGCTTGCGATACAGGTCCATGCGCTCGGTCTGCCGGAACGGACCCTCGTCCCAATTCAGCCCCACCCACTCCATGCCCTCGAGGATGGCCTGGATGGCCTCGTCCGTGGAGCGGCTCTGGTCGGTGTCCTCGATGCGGAGGATGAACTTGCCGAGATGACGCCGGGCGAAGAGCCAGTTGAACAGCGCCGTGCGGACGCCGCCGATGTGAAGGTAGCCGGTGGGGCTGGGGGCGAAGCGGACTCGGATGTCGGACATAATTACTTGGTTAGTGATTTGTCGCTCTCCCTCCCCTCCTTACAAAGGAGGGGAACCGGAGAGGAGCCCCTTCGATCCAACAGGGGAATTCAGATCGGCGCCATAAGATGGCGCAGCTACACAAAGAAGAATGGTTCTCGATCCCCTTTTAATCATGGGGGAAGATGCGTTACAACGCCACGGTATCATGGCCCAGCCCACCCAGCAAGCCGAGATCCTCGCGGTGCGAAATCTGAGCCCGCACGTGCGCGAGCTCGTGGTCAAGCCCCTCGAGCATCCGATCGCATTCAAGGCCGGGCAGTGGGTCTCCTTACACCTGCCGATTGGCAAAAAGCCGCCATTGGTCCGCGCCTACACGATGGCCGAGCCCGAGCAGGCCTCGGGCGAGCTGGTTCTGGCCTTCGATCGCGTCCCGGGAGGCGTCGGGTCCAGCTATCTGTGGACCCTGCACGAGGGGGATCGGGTCTCCCTGGCCGGGCCGGTCGGGAGCTTCGTCCTCCCCGAGCCACCCGTCAAAGACCCGCTGTTCATTGCCCGCTATACCGGCATCGTGCCGATTCGCTGCATGATCCGTCGTCTCGTCGAGCTGAAGCTCAACCGTCCGGTGACGCTGGTGTATTCCACACCCAGCGAGGACGAGTCGATCTACCACAAGGAGCTCGAGGCGCTCGGGCGCGCCGATCCGTCTTTCACCTATGTTCGTCTCGTGGGGGCCGATGACCACTCTCGCGCCGGCGCAGAGGCAGAGGCGGTGATCGAGCGGCTGAGGGGCCTCGTCGGCAGCCGCAAGGATCTGGCGCCGATGCTCAGCGGAATCAAGGCGTTCGTCCGGCCGATACGGGGGTTCTTCACCGAGATGGGATACGAGCGGAAGGCTGTGCGGGTCGAAACCTACGACTGAGCCGAGGCTCAGTGATGCTCCTCCCTCGCCAGATTCTTGTTGACCGCCGGGATCTCGACCACCACGTCCTGCGTGCCGTTGGGCACGCACTGACACCCCAAGCGAGACTGCAGCGTGATCACGGGCGCCTCGTCGAGCTGGTCGTTCTCATCGTCGGTGGCCTCGTTGCAGGTCTCCAGCCCCTGCTTGACGATGACGTGACAGGTCGAGCAGGCGCAGACGCCGCCGCAGGCGTGGTCGACATCCACGTCGTGTCCCAGGGCAATGTCCAGAACGCTGCCCGGCAACCCTGTCTCCTGGTAGGGCAACCGCGCCGGGTCCACCTGGATCTTGGTCTCTTTCTTGTCAGGCGTGATGAAGGTGATGGTATAGGGCTTGGTCGGAAGCTCGACTTCTGCCTTCTCTATATATGGATTTGTGCCGCCCATGAAA
>JBFGRM010000248.1:0-2886 GCA_041563675.1 Nitrospiraceae bacterium
AGGAGCGGAAGAAATTCTGGCTCCTGCCAATTATCCTGACATTGCTGCTTCTCGGCAGCCTGATCGTGCTCACCCAGGGCTCCGCCGTCGCACCCTTCGTCTACACCCTGTTCTAAACCCGGTCTCAGGCGGACGGTCGTTCCCCCACAGCCAGGGCACCGGCTTGCCAGCTGAGGGGGGCAGGGGTCCGAGATGCGCCTGTGCGGTCAGGGGTCCAGGCGCCAGGTCCTGGCGCTGGCTGGATCAGGGGCGAAGCACTTGGGCGAGGATGCCGGTGCGAGTCGTCGAATTCGTCTTCCTCATGATGTGCTTGATGTGCTCTTTGACCGTCTGTTCGGTGATCCCCAGGGCGTTGGCGATCTCCTTGTTCGTCCAACCCTTGGCGAGGTGCTCGACGACGGCGTGCTCGCGCTCGGTCAGTTGGAATCGCTCCTTGGCCTGCTCGGTGGTCGCCGTCTGCTTCCGACCGACCTCCTCCATCGTGACCACGATGCGCGATTGCTGAATCCCGGCTCGATCCGGCAGGCCGAAGCCGCGGAGCAGGATGGGGCGGTTGGGATCGCCCGCCAGCGCTTTGACCTCAAACTGCTCCCAGTCCTTGGCTTCTGTGCGGACGTGGAGGGCCTTGACGATCTCACCGCACAGCTCGGTCAGGGAGGCGGGGAGCACCCCGCTGGCGCTCCTGCCTTCGTGATTGCCTTTTTCGTTCTGGTTGATGTGGCGGGCCAGCATCGCGGCCTGCCGGTTCATGTGCAACAGCTGCATGCTCGTGGACAATACGACGATGCCGGGGCCGGCCCGCTGGTCGGCAATGGTTTCCCCTGCGTCGACGGATGGATGCTCGGCGTTGTTATCCATCACGGTCAGTCCTCTGCGGTTGTACGTCGCAAGGCCTATGGGGTTTCACCGGCTCAGGCTGAGCCTCCAGGCGGGCGGCCAAGGCTACGCTAACCCGTCTGGGGGAGTCAATACCCCTCGTAAGTATAGCAGGACCTACCACGTCGGTATTGTTGTTCCGACAACCCATTGTCTAGAAGGTGATGGCCGGCCTTCAGGATCGGCACCGGCTGCTGCCCCATAGAACGGCCAAAAACCTGACCGATTAGGCACCCAGCACCGGCTTTCCCAGGATCGGGCCCGCGCCTGCACCACGCATGTGCCGGCGGCTCGGAGAGGCCTCAAATGAATGCGCGCTGTGTTTAAATGATCTAGACGTCAGGAGCCCCATGACACAGGCCAACATAGGTGCGAGGAGGAAAGCCGTGACGAGTGACTATTGGGAATGGCCGATCGTATCGAGCCATCAAAAGCACAGCGAGCGCGTCGCGTTATTGCGACCGATCCCCTATGAAGTGACGACGCCGATTGACCAAGAGCCGGGTATGCCCCGGACCGGCAAGGCGCTCTCGGTCAACATCAGCTCCGGGGGGATGCTGCTGCTCATGGAGCATCCGCCCACCGTGGAGCAGGTGATGAAGATCAGGGTCCCCACACCCCTGGCCCACGCCGAAACGCCGACTTTGGCCGAGGTGCGGTGGGTGCGGCGGCTGCCCTTTGGAGACCCGGAAGGCGTCTCCCTGGTCGGTCTCAAATTCCTCTTCTAAAGAGGCCTTGAGCGTCGGACCTCGTTGCCTGCCCCTTCGAATTGCTCTCCCGCCGCGAAACCGTCGCCATCATACAAAGGAAGCCCAACGCTGGCAAGAAAAAGCCACGTTCCGGCACCATCCTGTCCGCGCGGAACGACACAGTCGACTCCGGGCCTGACGCGGAGCACGCGTGCCGAAACCCGGCGTGCGGAACGTGAGGGTCTGATTGACTGCGTGCCACCCTTCTGTCATGCTAGAAATGCTGCCTGAGTGCCGAAGGTCCCCGCGCCTCCATGAGACAAAACCTTCAGTTGGCCGTCGTCGGGCTCGGATACGTCGGGCTTCCCATCGCGGTGGCGTTTGGGAAGACGAGGCACGTGATCGGGTTCGACGTGGACCGGGACAAGGTCGACGAGCTGTCCCGCGGCCTCGACCGGACCCACGAGGTGTCGGCGAAGGACTTGTCTGCCGCCGACGTCGAATACACCGCCGATCCGTCGAATCTCAAGCGGGCCCACTTCATCATCGTGGCGGTTCCGACCCCCATCAACGACGCGCTCCAGCCCGATCTCACGGCCCTCATGCGCGCCTCCGAGCTGATTGGATCGAACCTCTCGGCTGGCGCCATCGTCGTCTATGAGTCCACCGTTTTCCCGGGCGCAACCGAGGAGGTCTGTGTCCCGATCCTGGAACGCTGCGCGGGCCTCCGGTGTGGAAGTGATTTCCGCGTGGCGTACTCGCCTGAGCGGATCAACCCGGGGGACAAGGAGCACACGCTCGAGCGGGTCGTCAAGGTCGTGGCAGCCCAGGATGCGGCCACGCTGGACGTGGTCGCCGAGACCTATGCCTCGGTGGTCAAGGCAGGGATCCATCGGGCCCCGAGCATTAAGGTCGCGGAGGCCGCCAAGGTCATCGAGAACACGCAGCGCGACTTGAACATCGCGCTCATGAACGAGTTGGCGCTGATCTTCCATCGGCTGGGTATCGATACGAGGGCGGTGCTCGATGCCGCCGAGACAAAGTGGAACTTTCTGAAGTTTTCCCCCGGCTTGGTCGGTGGGCATTGCATCGGTGTCGACCCCTATTATTTGACGGCCAAGGCTGAATCCGTCGGCTACCATCCCCAGGTCATCCTGGCCGGCCGCCGCATCAACAACGGCATGGGCAAGTTCGTGGCGGAGCAGGCCGTCAAGCTCTTGACGAAGCTCGACCGGCCCGTGAACAGCCTGCGCGTGGCCATCCTGGGCCTCACGTTCAAGGAAAACGTGCCCGACCTCCGCAACAGCCGGGTACCGGATAT
>JBFGRM010000249.1:0-2873 GCA_041563675.1 Nitrospiraceae bacterium
CCGGCGGTCCCCTCGGGGCGCAGGGTGAGCGACGTGCCGTCGCGGTCCTGGAACGTGTACATTTCCTTCTCGACGATGTCCGTCGTCGCCCCGATGCTCCGGGCGAAGAGCTCGGTGACTTCGAAGATCGGGATACGCACTTCCCGAAACCCGTAAGACGATGCCACACGGCGCGCGGTCTCTTCGACCAGACGCCATTTCGGCATATCATCGGGCAGGATGTCTTTAACGCCCTTAATTCCGCGAATCATCGCTCGTGTCAGAGGGGGTTCGAGGTTCGACGTACGCGGTCAGGGGTAGGTTTTCTTATCCGCTAAGCCCTGCCCCCTCAATGCGCACCCATTGTCCGAGGTGCGCGCACTATAGCGCTCGATTTTGGAGCAAGTCAACGCAACAGAAGGAGCAGTCGGCGGTTGCGGTGGTCGCGAGCGTGAGGGTATCATGCGGGCCGCAATCGCGATCGAGCCGCTCGCCAGCGAACAACGAGGTCGGACTACCGATGAGAGACAAGCCTGTGCGTCGTGTGTTGGCCCTCGCGCCCATGCCTCCGGAAAAATCCGCCTACGCCCTGGCGCGCTACAGCCGCTCTCCGGACAGCATCGAGGAAAGCCTCCGGTGGGTGCACGGCCACTCCTCCGAGAAATTCTGGGAACAGTTCTATTTCGCTTACGGCCATGCCTCGATCGCGGACCTCGGCCACGTGATCATCTGCTTCGAGAACGTGTCCGAGCTGGCGGCGACGCGCATCGAGGACGAGCCGCTCTGGGACGGACAGGCCAAGTCGAGTCGCTACCAGAACTTCGCGCCCGGCGGCTGCTTCGTGCCCGCCGACATTGTCGGTACGGAGACGGAGGGGCTGTACGACGGTATCCTTCGCAGCCTCACGAACATCTACCAACAGCTGCACGGCCCTTTGAAGGACCATCTGGCGGGGCGCGCCCCGAAGCCCGATGGCATGAAGCAAGCCGACTACGACCGGACCATTGCGGCGCGCGCGTTTGACGTCACCCGGTATCTGCTTCCGCTGGGGGTACGGACCAACGTGGGTCAAGTCGTGAGCATTCGGACTCTCGAAAAGCAGATCACCCGGCTCCTGTCCTCGGCGCTCCCCGAGCTGCGTGCAATCGGTGACGACCTCAAAGAGGCGTGTCAGCGACCACCGGTGAACCTCTGGGACGACCTGTCCGGTCAGTCCGCCGGACCGGGCGAAGCCCTCGCCCCTACGCTCGCGCGGCATGCGCGACCAAGCGACTACCAGGCGACCGTCTACGCCGACCTGGCCAAGCATGCCCGGGAGGTCCTGAAGGCCGCGGGGCTGGATCGGCCGACTTCATGGAACGATCAGTTGACGCCCGTGGACCTGATCGAGCCCCACCCGGTGATGGATGAGATCGTCGCAACGCTCCTTTACCGTGTGGCGCATGCGCCGTACCGCAAGATCCTCGCGCTCGTCAGGGACTGGACGGACAAGGAGAAGCAGGAAATCATCGAAGTTGCCATACGGAAACGCGGGCCGCACGACGAGCTCATCCGCGAATTCCGTAGCGGTTCGGCGTTCATCTTCGACGTGCTCATGGACATTGGCGGGTGGCGGGACATGCACCGGCATCGCCGCTGCCAGCAGATCCAACAGAACTTCACCACCCTGCACGGGTACGACGTCCCTTCTGTCCTGGCGGAGGCCGGGGTGGAGCGAGATTACCGGGACGCGATGGATGCCGTGCGCCAGGACATCGAAGAGCTCCGCAAAGCGAACCAGGAGGCGGCGCTCTACGCGATCCCCTTCGGATTCAAGGTGCGGTGCCTCTTCAAGATGGATTTTGCCGAGGCGGAGTATATTTCGCAGCTGCGATCCGGGGTCAAGGGGCACTGGTCGTATCGGACGGTGGCCTGGGAGATGAAGCGGCAGGTCGCGGCAAGACACCCTTTCCTTGCCGATCTCATTCAGGCCACGCCGCCGGAGGAGGAAGACAATCTCACAAGATAACGCTGAACGAGGAACGATGAGCGGGGAGCTGACGGCCTTGCTCTGACGCTCATCGTTCAGCGCTCATCGCTCCTCGTTTCAGAGAGGGGGGTGCGAGATGAAGAGTCGTCTGCAAATCGCGGGACATCCGATCCATGCGATGGTTGTCGGCTACCCCATCGCGCTGTACACGTCCGCGCTGCTCTGCGACGTCCTGTACCTCGCCCTGGGCGACGCGTTCTGGTTTCGGGTCGCCTTCTGGGCCATTGTGTTCGGGGTCGTGACGCACCTTGCGGCGGCGGCGACGGGGCTCCCCGACTTCCTGGCGGTGGCCCGCGGCGGCCCGGACCAGAAGGAGGCCAGGCGTGCGGCGACCTCGCACCTGGTCTTCGGCCTGGGCCTCCTCGTCGTCCAGGGGTTGAATCTCGGCGTCAGAAACGTCGGGGTGCTCCCGACAACCGGGTCGATCGGCTTGCCCGTCGCCGTCAACGTCATTGCCGTCGCGGTCCTGGGCATCCAGGGGTGGTATGGCGGCGAGCTCGTGTATCGTCACCGGGTCGGCGTGCCTGTGCCGGATTCGGCCGAGTCGCAGGGCAAGCATCATAAAGGAAAGAAACACGGGTAATGGATCGAGCGGAACTCATCCAGGACGCGCTGATCAAGGCGGACTGGTCTGGGGTCTATCGAGAGGGAAAGGCCTGGGTTGAGTCAGTGGAGGCGGGGCAACCGGCGGACCCGCGTGCCTACTTTGCGCTCAACGTCGCGCACCACATGCGTGGTGAGATCCCGGAGGCGTGGCAGACCCAGGCCCAGGCACTGCGGGCGCAGGAGGATATCGAGCTGGTGCGCGCCTGGCTGCAGGGCCTGCTCGACCGTCACGCGGACAGGGCGCCTGTCCAGCTCGTGA
>JBFGRM010000250.1:0-2809 GCA_041563675.1 Nitrospiraceae bacterium
ATCGGTCCGATAATCGGTGGAAATGACATCGATCCGGCCACCCCTGCGGCGACTCGAAGGGGACAAAGGTCGAGATTCAGGTCTTGCGGGGTCACCGACAGCAAGCTTTCCCACCGGGCCCGGAGCAGGGATTCATGCTCCTTTAGGAGTCCATTTTCAGAGGAAAGCTCAAACACATTCCGGATCAGGTCGAAGCGGGAGGCCTCCCGAGGCATGGAGCTGAGTAAAAACCGTCGCCCGTCATTGTACAGCGTCGTGTTGATCAGCAAGCGAGGGCTGTCCCCGCGCGCTTCGCGCTGCGCCAACTCGGCAAACGTCGCCGTGCCCAGATACTCTTCCGCGAGAATTTCAGCGAGCGATTTCGCAGTCCAGGCCGGATTGAACCAGCGAAAAGAAGACAGTTGGCGCCAGAACAAGGGGCCTTCATAGTCGTACGCCATGGCTTCGACAAAGTTCGTGAAGAAGCGTTGATACTCCTCGGTCACGTCGCCGCCTCGAGTCAACATCGGGATCTCACGCGGCGGCTTCCGCAGGGCGAAATAGGCGGAAGCCAGGCTGCCTCCCGAAACGCTCGAAATATGTGAAACCCGTTCGAGCAGCGAACGGTGGTCAGCTCCGACCCGCAACCGGGCGAGCGCCTCGAAGGCGCCGGCCGCAAAGAGGGCCGCCCGGCTCCCTCCACCCGACACAGCCAGCCCGATGAGGACATCCTCATCGTGGATGGGTACGGCGCAGCTCCGCTCGGCGGTTGCGGGCTGCAGGGTATGGACTGGCGTCGCCCGACAGCCCGAGAGCGCGAGAGCGACGGGCACGATCGCGACCGCAGCAGCCTTCCACGGCCTGAATCTACCCACGGCTGTCACTTGGCCCTTTACCTGGATGCTGGGGGTTCCGGCGCTCAGCCTGCCAGCGCTCGAGACGTTCGCGCACCAGCCAGATGTGTTGTCGCAGCGTGTAGAGGTAATGCGACCAAAACATCGGAACCTTGATCTGGTGTGCCCGAGTTTCCAATCCGTCGAGCTGGGCGACTAGGTCGTCCACGGATTCTTTACGTTCGCGTCTGTCAAGGTCGGCGTCCAGGAACTTCAGCTCTCCATACAGCTTGTAGATCCGGCCGCGGACCCGCCAGTCGTACAACAAGGGCGCAACCCGCAGCACGGGGTAGACGACGGCAAAAAAGGGAATGAGGATGACCAATCCTTGCACGACCAGCACGGCCATCCAGAACGGCAGATAGCGCTGCAGCAAGGGCGACCCGGACTTGTAGTATTGGCGAGCCGGCGCGCTCAGGGGAAGGTCGACCGATTCTGCACCGGGAAACTGCCCCGCCCCTCTGAAAATGCCCGGCCCGGAATGAATCTGTGCGGCGGCTTCCAGCAGAAGATACTGAATGGCGGGATGTAGGTCCTTCTGCACGACAAGGCTCGCTTTAGGGGAAACCAACAAGACGTCAGAGGGTGGACGGTTTGTCGCCATGTCTCCGACCCCCTCGGGTAACACGAGCCGACTAAGGTAGGGCAGGAGGGCCACGTAAGCGTCCGCACGCGGGAACGACAGGACCTCCACCGCTTCGGAGGCGATGAGCTGTTGTACGATCGGTGTGTCCCAGGGACTCGCCATGACCGCCACGTCAATTCGGCCCTGTAGCAGGGCCTGGCTGGCTTCCAGTGGCGATAGTGACAGCAGTACGACGGCACTTTCGTTGATGCCATTCAAGGCGAGGAGCTTCGAGGCCATCGCGCGCGTCCCGCTGCCTTCGAGCCCCATTGAGATGCGTCGGCCCAGGAGACCTTCACCTCGCGCGCCCGGCTCAAACCCTCGGTAGAACAGCCAGACCGGCTCATAGAACAGGGTGCCGAGCGATGCGAGCTGGGGAGACTCCTGCTCGCTGGTCGCGCCCCCCAAGACGAAGCCCACATGGGCCCCGGACTGCGGATCTCGAAGGCGATCCAGGTTGTCCCCGGATCCGTTGGAAGGCCGCAACCGAAGCTCGATGCCGTCGCGGGCGAGGATTTCCCGGTACCGTCTTGCAAACTCTTGGTAGGCGCTCCCCTCAGGACCGGTGGTCATCACGACCGTGCGGGGCGGCGTGGGATCCAGCAACACATAGGCTGCCCACAGCACCGCGCCGGCAACGGCGAGCGTGGCGAGAGCGAGCAGTGTCATGGATCGGTCATGGTAGACCCGCGCGATGTTCATGGACCCTCCCACTCACCTTGCATAACACAGACAGGTCGCGCGGTGCGAGGGGCTAGGACTGTGCACGGCCACCAGCATCGATGCCTGGCACCGCCCGACTTGAAAAGAAGCAGAACACTACGTCTTTTATGTTCCCAGGTTGCAAACCGCGGACTCGCTCCTGTATAAGCGGGCGAGCCATTCATTCAGCCCCGAATTTGTTCTTGAGGCCGAAATGGGAGCATGAGAGGAAGGGTCAATGGGAGAGGGTACACACACGCGACCGGCGCTGTCTTCGCATTCATCGGCTGTCCGCGAAAACGGCACCTTGGCCTTATGCGGATATATCCTAACGGTCTTCGCAGCGCTCTCGCTTGTCAATCCGACCCTAGCGCAAAGTGAAGAATCGAAGGGCGTTGAGAATCCGGATCGCCTGATGCTTCGTGCAGGGTGGTCATACATCTTCGCTGCGGACGCAACCCTCACACTGCCTGCTGTTCCAGGGCTTGGTGCCACGATCGACTTCCAGGACACCTTGGGTGCGAGTGACAACTATAGTGGGATCAGGGTCGACTCACTGTTCCGCTTCAACCGCCGGCATAGCGTGGGGCTGTCCTGGTACCGGTTGAGC
>JBFGRM010000251.1:0-2776 GCA_041563675.1 Nitrospiraceae bacterium
ATCGTCCAACTGGGTCGGCCGACGCGCTATCACGAGGAATTTTACCCGGCCGGAACGAATGTGAATTTCATCAAAATCCTCGAGCCCCATCGAATCCGCATTCGCACCTACGAGCGAGGTGTGGAGGACGAGACTTTGGCCTGCGGGACCGGCTCCATCGCATCGGCGCTCGTCGCGAGTCTGGTGGCCAAGGTGGAATCGCCGGTGACGGTGCTACCCGAGAGCGGTCTCGAGTTGACCGTCCACTTCAAGTCGGACAGCCACAGCTTCTCGGAGATTTACTTGCAGGGGGACGCTCGGGCGGTACACGAGGGGCGCATCCTGCCGGAAGCCTGGCAATAGCAAAGCGGGGCTCGAGGCCAGCGGCTCGGGGCTCGGGAATAATATTCCCTTGCCACTTGCCGCGTGCCACTGGCCCGAGGAGGTTTCGGTATGTTTTCCGGTTCGTTGGTTGCGATCGTGACCCCGTTTAGGAAGGGCCGGGTCGATGAGCGGGCCCTGGCCGATCTGATTGAGTTTCAGATTTCAAACGGGACGGACGGCATCGTGCCGTGCGGCACCACCGGAGAATCCGCCACACTCACCCACACGGAACACGAGCGCGTGGTGGCGCTGACGGTTGAGGTGGTCAATCGGCGGGTGCCGGTGATCGCTGGCGCTGGATCCAACTCGACCGAGGAGGCCATCGCCCTGACGAAGCACGCCAAACAGGTCGGGGCGGATGGCGCGCTCCTCATTACGCCTTATTACAACAAGCCGACCCAGGAGGGGCTGTTCCGGCACTACAAGGCCGTGGCGGACGCCGTCGACCTGCCGGTGGTGCTGTACAACATTCCGGGCCGGACCTGCGTCAACATGGCGCCTACCACCGTCGCGCGACTGACCGCCCAGCGCAACATCGTCGCCATTAAGGAAGGGAGCGGATCACTGCAGCAGGTGTCGGAGATCATTAAGGCCTGCGGCGATCGCATCGTGGTCCTCTCCGGGGATGACCCCCTCACCCTGCCGATGTTGGCGGTCGGGGCCAAAGGCGTCATCACCGTGACGGCCAACATCGCGCCCCAGGACATGGCTGCCATGATGGATGCCTTTGCCGCGGGGCGCCACGAAGAAGCCCGGCGATTGCACTACAAGATGTTCGGCCTGTTCTCCGCGCTGTTCTATGAGACGAATCCCATCCCGGTCAAGGAAGCTCTCGCCATGATGGGCATGATTGATGGCGAGATCCGCCTCCCGCTTACACCCATGTCGAGCGAAAACAAAGAGAAGCTCGCCCGTGTTCTAAAAGAGTACGGGCTGATCTAAACACGAAAGACGCACAACACCTTTCTTGGTTGTCAGCCAAAAGAGGCTTCCTGTGGTGAAGGTCATCGTGACGGGTGCAGCCGGACGCATGGGGCGACGGCTTGTCGCCCTCGTCTATCAATCTGAATCGCTCTCGCTTGCCGGCGCGATCGAGGGCCGCGGAAATCCGTCCATGGGTGAGGATGCCGGGCTGGTGGCGGGCTGCGGGAGCCTCGGGATCAAGATTACCGACGAGCTGGCGTCTTGCGTGGAGCAAGGGGAGGTCGTGGTCGACTTTTCCTCGCCTGCCGCGACGCTCCAACACCTGGCGGTCGCGGCCCAGCACAAGCGCGCCATGGTCATCGGGACGACGGGATTCTCAGCGGACCAGTCGGAGGAGATCAGATCACGGGCGAAGAGCATCCCCTGCGTGTGGTCTCCGAACATGAGCGCGGGGGTCAATCTCGTCTTCAAGCTGATCGCGGAGATGGCCAGGGTGTTGCGAGACGGCTATGACATCGAGGTGATCGAAGCGCATCATCGGTTGAAGAAGGATGCGCCCAGCGGAACCGCGCTGAAGATGGCCCAGATCCTTGCCGAGGCGACCGGTCGCAATCTTGATCAGGTTGGCGTGTATGCACGGAAAGGCTTGATCGGGGAGCGCAAGCGGGACGAGATCGGCATCCAGACGATACGCGCCGGCGACATCGTGGGCGACCATACCGTGCTGTTTGGCGGTATGGGCGAGCGCATTGAGGTCACTCATCGCGCGCAGAGCAGGGACACCTTTGCCGCGGGGGCCTTGCGGGCGGCTGAATGGGCCGTACGCCAGCCCCCGGGCCTCTACGATATGGCGGATGTGCTGGGGATTCGATGACCGCGGGGGAGCGGAAGCTCCCCCGCGCGGTCGGTCTCGAGCTTAGGCCGGCGCCGCCATAATGAGGATGGTGGCCAGGATGACGATGATCGGGGTCCCGATAAACAGGCCCATCTTACCGAACGTATCGTAGGACCCGTAAATCAGCACGACGGCGATCAACGTGTAATACATCGCCGCGATGCCCTGGTATCCGCTGCTGGGCTCTGAGGCCAATGCCAAGGTTGGTAGCGAAGCACAAATAGAGCCGCTCAAACTTGCCATCAGTCTTTTCATGGATCGACCCCTCCCTCGAAGTTGACGATTGCTCTAAAAAGTGAAGACGAACGCCCCCTCCCTTTGCAGAGGCTGACGCCCGGTGATGCTCTCGAAGGGCCATAAGATGCCCTTTTTCCCATCGCCTTGTCAATCTGTGTTTGCGAACAGGTGTTGACGGGCAGAGCCCTGGCGGGTAAGGGCAGATCGGTCGGTGACGTAGACCGACGGCTGGTCTCGTTAAAAATTCTTTATCCGGAGGGAAAAGCAGCGAGGTCGACTCAGGTGATCCCGCCTGCACCGGGCTCAGGCTCGCGTCGCAAGCCTTATTGCCGAGCGGTAAGCGGTCGGGGTTCGGCC
>JBFGRM010000252.1:0-2754 GCA_041563675.1 Nitrospiraceae bacterium
CGGTGGTGGCCGTGGCATTTGTCGTCTTGGTCGGCTTTCTGATCCCAGCGCTGATCGAGCTGAAGAAGACGGTGGCCGAGTCCCAGCGGCTGATTGCCCATCTTGACGCGGAGATGCCGGGGTTGGTGAAGGAAATCCGCATGGTGACGGAGAATCTCAACGCCGTCACAAGCGAGGCCAGGGATAGTGTCGAGCACGCCTCGGCGTTGCTCCATGCCGTGGGAGAGGTGGGCGAATCCGTACACCAGGTCCACCAGGCGGTGCGGGGCAAGGGCTCGACGTTCCTGGTCAATTTGGCGAGCATGCTGGCAGGCGTGAAGGCGGCATCGAATGTGTTGAAGCACCGGGCGCATAAAGAAGGAGGGAATACCGATGGCCAGTGATAACGGCGGAGTGTCGGTTGGAACCGTATTCTTGGCGATGGTGACCGGAGCATTGGCGGGAGCCGTGGCGGCCCTGCTGCTGGCCCCGCAGTCTGGGGAGGAATCGCGCCAGCAATTGCGGTCCTATGCGCGAAGAGCCGAGGAGGGGATTCGCGACATTGGGGAAAAGGCCGGAAAAGAATTTGAACGCGTGGTTCAGGCGGGGCGGGACATCTATGAAGAGAACAAATCGGTGCTGAACGAGGCGTTCGATGCCGGGCGCGATGCGATGAAGCGAGAGCGAGACCGGCTAGGGGAGAAAAAGGAAGTCTGACCAATGACCTTCGAGGCGGTGATCGGGCTCGAGGTCCACGCTCAGTTGAGCACGCAGTCCAAGATGTTCTGTGGGTGCGGGACGGAGTTCGGGTTGCCCGCCAACACGCAAACCTGTCCCATTTGCCTCGGCTTGCCGGGCTCCTTGCCCGTCATCAACCGTCGGGCGGTCGAGCTCGCGGTCAAGACCGGGGTGGCGCTGAACTGTGAGGTGGGGGCGGCCAATCGGTTCGCCCGCAAGAATTACTTCTATCCTGATCTGCCGAAGGGCTATCAGATCTCGCAGTACGAAGCTCCGATCTGCCGGGACGGGTGGGTGGACGTCACCGTCAGCGGCGAGACAAAACGGATCCGTATCCGGCGGGCGCATCTCGAGGAGGACGCCGGGAAAAATCTCCACGAGGGCTCGGGACCCCAGAGCCGTGTGGATCTCAATCGAGCCGGGACCCCTCTGTTGGAGATCGTCACCGAGCCGGATATGCGAACCGCCGAGGAGGTGGTCGCCTACCTCAAGAGCCTGCGCGACACACTCGTGTATTTGGGCGTGTGCGACGGAAACATGGAGCAGGGGAACCTCCGCTGCGAGCCGAACCTTTCGCTCCGCCCGGCCGGGCAGGAGGCACTGGGGACGAAGGTCGAGCTCAAGAACATCAACTCCTTCAAGTTCGTCAAGGACGCGTTGGAGTACGAGATCAAGCGCCAGGGGGCCGTGCTCCGCGACGGCGGCAGGGTCGAGCAGGAAACGCGCCTCTGGGACGTGGATCAGGGGAAGACCTTCGTCATGCGCAGCAAGGAGGAGGCGCATGACTACCGGTATTTCCCCGACCCGGACCTGGTGCCGTTGAGCCTGCCCCAGGAGCAGCTCGAGGCCTGGCGCCGGGACATCTCGGAGCTGCCGGCGACGCGTCAGGCCCGATTCGTCCAGCAGTATGGGCTGCCGGAATATGACGCGGGGGTGTTGATCGCGTCCAAGCCGCTCGCCGACTACTTCGAGGCCTGCGTGAGCTTGTTCAGCCAGCCCAAAACCGTGAGCAATTGGGTCATGGGCGAGCTGAGGCGAGAGCTCAATGCCGCCCACACCCCGGTCGAGCGTTCGCCGGTGACTCCCGAGCGACTGGCGAACCTGCTCCAGCTCGTCGAGAACGGCACGGTGAGCCTGAAAGTGGCGCGTGACCTGTTCCCGGAGCTCTACGCAACCGGCAAGTCTCCGGAGCAACTGGTCGAGGAGAAGGGGCTGACGCAGGTGTCGGACGAAGGGCTCCTCGGGCGACTGGTCGACGAGGTCGTCGCCGCGAACCCGAATCAGGTGGCGCAGTATCGTGGTGGAAAGCCGGCCGTCCTTGGGTTCTTCGTCGGCCAGGTCATGAAGGCCTCGGGCGGGAAGGCGAACCCGGGCAAGGTCAACGAGCTGCTGAAAAACAAATTGCAAGGCTAGGTTTTGCTCTTTCCGTCATTCCCGCGCAGGCGGGAATCCATCTTTTCCACAAGGAAAACAAAAGATGGATCCCCGCTAAAAACTGCGGGGATGACAGCTGGAGCTCACAATCTGAAACTGAGAATGCAATGAGCGCGATACGAGAGATCAAAGCCCGTCAAATCTTGGACAGCCGCGGCAATCCGACCGTCGAAGTCGACGTGACGCTTGAGAGTGGCGCGAGCGGGCGTGCAGCCGTGCCCTCCGGGGCCTCGACGGGGGAGAAGGAAGCGATCGAGCTGCGGGACGGGGACAAGAAGCGGTGGATGGGAAAAGGTGTGTCCAAGGCGGTGTCCAACGTCGCTAAGACGATCGCGCCTCGACTGATCGGCCTCGATGCCCTGAGTCAAGCCGAGGTGGATCACGCCATGATCGCCCTTGACGGAACCCCCAACAAGGGCCGCCTCGGTGCCAACGCGATCTTGGGTGTGTCTTTGGCCGTGGCTCGCGCGGCGGCGACGGAAACGGGCCAGCCGCTCTACCGGTATCTCGGCGGGGCCGGCGGGCGAACGCTGCCCGTGCCGATGATGAACATCATCAACGGCGGGGCCCATGCGGACAATCGTCTCGACCTTCAGGAGTTCA
>JBFGRM010000253.1:0-2533 GCA_041563675.1 Nitrospiraceae bacterium
AGAATAGGCCATAGCGGTGTCTCTACTGATTACACGGGGTCAACAAATAACATTACTTTCTGAACCTCATTAAGAATACACCCAACCTGTTATGAAATCGACGCAAGGACTAGTTTGGGCGAGAAAGGTTTTTGGTGCGGCAGGCGGGATTGTTGACACCCATCAACGCTGGGTTGCACTTCTGTGTGCGTGTGGGGCGAGGGGCACGCCTGTCATTGCGAATCGCGGAGGTTCGGGCCCCGCACTTGGCGAGCAGACGGGGTCCGGCACACATAGCTCTTTCGTTGCACTGGGTGCCGGACGGCGAGGACTGTCTGAAGCTGCGTGCCCGTCAGGTCGCACGCAGCGAGTTCCGCAGCCGACCGGATGCGAGCCTTAGTGCGGTCGAACCGCAGCGCTGAGCAGGACGGGCGTGCCCCTCGCCCCACCGGAGCCGCCCCCGCCGTTCGTCACCCGCCGGCTCTTGGCTTTTCAAAGGTCGCTGTGCGATGCGCAGAGGTGAGAGAGTCTCTTGCGGGCCGAGAGCGGCACGGACAGATCGAGGTGGCGGTGCTGGCGAAGGAGACTACTTGCGGATCGCCGCCCAGGCTTTTTGGTATTCCTCGAAGGAGTCCACTTCCATCCACCCCTTGTAGATGGGGACGCAATGGACGGGGTGGCCCCGATCGATGAGCTCCTGGACGAGATCGGTGAAGGAGGCTTTCACGAAGGCGCCCGCCTCGTGGAATCCTTTGTCGGCGTAGGACGCGGAGGCTTGGTGATAGCAGTCCCGCAGCAGCTCGGTCCCGCGCTCCGAGAACATGGCCATGCCGATGAATTCGCCGTGGGCGTCCTCCGGCGCGAGCTGCTGGCCGATCTTGTGAATCTGATACGGCTCGTCGGGCGTGATGAAGCGCGTGGCGGCGGCCTGCGTGGGCGCGGGATTCAGCGTCACCAGGTCGGGCCTCAGCTGCAGGCGCGGAAGCCCCTGTTTCTGTTGGTCGTGCCAGGCGAGATCGACGACCAGACTGATGTCCGCGGGGCTCCGGAGCAACTTCTCGAGGACGGCAGTCTCGAAGACGATGTCTCCATACAGGATGAGGCTGCGCCCCGTCATCTCGTTCTCCGCACAGAAGAGCGAGAAGAGATCTCCCGTATCCTCGTAGCGGTCATTGTCGTAATAGCGCAGATTGGGGACGGTGATCGCGTCCTTGCGATACCCTCTGACCAGGGCGATGTCCTTGAGGTCGCATTCGTTCAGCGCCGCGATCTGACGCTCCAGGATGGTCTTCCCCTTGATGTCGAGCAGGCATTTGGGTTTGTCCTCGATCAGCGGGAGGAGGTGTTTCTCGAACCCCGCCGCCGCGATGATCGTCGTGACCTGCTGCCCGCCGACGGGCAGGAATTGGCGCTCCTGCTCCTCCATCTGTGACAGGCCGACCAGATCGTAGACCTCCTTGAGCGGCACGATACGATCGTTCACCGAGCCGGGTCTGGTGTCGGTCCGGAGCACGTCCAATGTCTCGCGCATGACCCGGATGCTCGCCCGAACCAGCTGGTTGGCGTAGATGACGATCTTGAAGCCGGCCTCTTCCAACTCAGCCGCCGTGACGCCGTCGAAGATCGTGGGCACGACGACCAGAGGAACCTCTCCGGCCCAGTCCTCGGCCACTGCCTTCAGCTCGGCAAAGGTGCGGGACTTCGAGTGAATCAGGACCGCATCCGCTCCGGCCTTGGCGTAGGCCTCGGCGCGTTTGAGCGCTTCCTCGCGCCCCCACCCCGCGATGAGGGCCT
This sequence comes from Nitrospiraceae bacterium, assembly GCA_041563675.1. Taxonomy (GTDB): domain Bacteria; phylum Nitrospirota; class Nitrospiria; order Nitrospirales; family Nitrospiraceae; genus JBFGRM01. The sequence continues at coordinate 1,774 of JBFGRM010000253.1, forward strand.
CCGTGCGGGCAATGACCACGAAATCGGACACGGTCTGGGCCGCTTTGGCGGCTTTGATCTTGCCGCAATGCTCCTCGACCGAGATGAGCTCCCTCCGCACGCCGGCGTAAAAACTGCAGCGCTTGGGGAATACGTTGTCCTCGATGCAGATCGCCGCGACGCCCGCCCGTTCGAGATCGTTGACGGTGCGCATGACGTTCAACGCATTGCCGAAACCCGTGTCGCAATCGGCGATGATGGGGATCTGTGCGGACTCCACCATGTTCCGCTCGACGTCGAGCTGCTCGGTCGCGGTGACGAAGCTGGCGTCGGGGATGCATTTCAGGGCGGTCGAGATGCCGAAGCCGCTCGCCCAGATGGCGTCAAAGCCGGCTTGCTGGATCAGCTTGGCGCTCAAAGCGTCGTGGGCGCCGACGGCCTTCACGATACCGGGTCGAGCCAGGAGTTGTCGAAGCTTGGTCGCGTTGTGCATGGGGCGCATGATGCGAGACCACCCTTTCGATGTCAATGAAAATTTAGAACGCGATGCGCAGGCGGCATGACGGAGTTAGTAGGCATGCTCGGGCAGCACGTCGTTGAACCGCGCCGCGTGGGTGCGGCTTTCAAGAAACAGAAACCCGCGCTCGCCGTACCCTTGATACGTGAGGTTGATCTCGGTGTCCGGGCCTCGCCACGTGTACTGCTGATTCAGCCCCCGGACCATGGCCCCGGGCATGTACTCGATTTCGCCGAACCGCGATTCGAGATAGGCCAGGATCTG
>JBFGRM010000254.1:0-2530 GCA_041563675.1 Nitrospiraceae bacterium
TTCCTAGTTCAGATTTGGGTCTGACGGCATCTCGGCGTACAACCGATAGGAGCCGCCGAGCGAGCGGAGGATATCGGGCCAGATCTGCGAGGGGTCCTTGTCGAAGACGATCGAAGGATCGGCGGGCATCGTGATCCAGGAGCCGGTCTTCATCTCATTTTCGAGCTGTCCTGGCGCCCAGCCGGAGTACCCGATATAGGCACGAAACGCATTGCTCACCGGGGTGTGGGTCAACAACCGCTCCACCATCTGCACGTCACCACCGAGGTAGACGCCGTCAAAGACGTGGTGAGACTCGGACGGACGCTCTGTCAGGCGATAGAGCACGAGCACCTGATTGGGCTGGACGGGGCCTCCGGAAAACAACACGTGCCGTTGCGCCTCGAGGATCGGGATCTGGGGGAGTGCCTCGGACAAATGCATGGCGGTTGGTCGGTTGACGACCACCCCCAGCGCTCCCTCCTTGCCGTGCTCGCAGAGCAGCACCACCGTCTGCCTGAAGTTGGGATCCCTCAGGGAAGGAGCCGCGACGAGGAAGAGACCTTTATCGAGCGACACATCCATAGCCCGAATGCTACAACGGTCTCGGCGTCTCAATCAAGGTGACCGTGTCCTCCCCCACACCTTCAGAGCTCGTAAAGGTCCGGCCTCCTGTCTTTCACCAACTCGTTGTAGATATTCAGCTTTTTATCCTCCGCCAAGGCAGGGTCGATATCGATGACGGCCAGATCCTCCTGATCGCGCGGGGCACGGTGCAGAATCTGACCCTTCGGGGTGACGACCTCACTGTTTCCGATGTAGGTCAGGCGCTCTTTTCCCCCCCGTGCCTCCGATCCCATCCGATTCGCTGTCACACAGAAGACGCGGTTCTCGAGGCACCGTGTGACCATCGCATCGGGACAGTGCGGCAGGACCAGGTTGGACGGGTGGCACACAATGTGCGCGCCCTTGAGCGCGAGCGTCCGCGCGGCTTCCGGATAAATCCAGTCGAAACACACCATGAGGCCGAGCTTCACGGATCCGACATCCCAGACCTGAAAGCCGGTGTCGCCGGGCGAGAAATACAGCGTCTCCTCGTAGAACAAATGCGCCTTGCGATACAGGCCGATGATCCCCGCCGGGCCAACAAGCACCGCGGAGTTGTAGCACCGCCCCCCTGCACGTTCTGGCAGCCCCGCCGCGAGCACCATCCTCCGCGCGCGCGCGATCTCGATCAGCCTGGTGGTGGTCGGACCGTCGGGGACGGGCTCCGCCAGCAGCTCGACCTCGTGCTCGGACACGAATTGATATCCAGAAGCAAACAGTTCTGGAAGGACGAGGAGGTCGCTGTCGACGGTGGCGAGCTTCTCGGTGACGGTGTCGAGGTTGCGCTTGACCTCACCGAAGACGGGATCAAACTGGTAAAAACCGACGCGCATATGAAGAAGGGCGCGGGGCTCGGGGCACGCGGCAAGGGTTGCCTCTGGCCACCTGCCCCCCGCCCCTTACCCGATCCTATTTCACTTCCGATAGGTGCATCACTGCGCTCTTGGCGTGCTTCGTCGCGACCCCGGCATGCCCCTGGGCGCCATGTGAAACGGCTTCTTCGAGCTCGCTCACCCCCTCATTGAGGTGAGGATTGCTCACTTCCTTTTGGGCCATCTTGGCGTGCTGGAGCGCAACCTGGGCATGCTTGACGATTTCTTTCGCGTGCCCCAGCTCGCCGTGATCAACGGCTTCCTGGGCGTGGGAAATGGCTTCAGCCACGTGAGGATTGCCGGCCGTTGCGGAGCTTGTCAGGACCGGTGCGACAACCAGCGCAGACGTGAGCGCAAAGACCATCAATGCCCAAAGACCGACTCGACGCATGCAACACCTCCTCTGTCAGCAAATGAGCGATCCGGCATGGGCCGGACCTCCGGTCAACGATTAAACCGTATCACGGCACCTTGTGCTGATTCTACTGCACCTTCATGACGGCTGGGCGGGCTCCTCCGTGATCACCTTGTGGAGCAACTTGGCATCTTTCTCGACCGGGGCCCCGTAATCGCGACTCCACTCCCACCACGAGCCGGGATAATTGCGAACCTGTTGGTGGCCGGCAAGCTTGAGCATCACGTAGAGCCAGCTCGACCGGACCCCCCCCGTACAGTAACAGATCACGGGCTGATCCGGCGTCACCCCTCGCTCTTCGAGTAAGGCCCGGACGCTGTCAGGGGTCTTCACCGTCGCGTCGCCGTTGAGAAACAGATTCCAGGGCACATTGACCGCTGATGGGATGTGTCCCGGCCTCGGGATCCCCGGCATCTCTCTGCCGGCAAACTCCTCCAGGCTTCTGGCATCCACGAGCGTAACACCCGCCCCGCGCGACTTCACGATTTTTTTCAACTCATCCTTCCTCACGATCAGGTCGGGATTGGGCACGGCTTTGAAATGACCCGGTTTCGGCGCGGCAGTACCGTGCTCGTATGGCCGCTTCTCGTCGACCCATTTCACCCAGCCGCCGTCGAGAATGCGAAGGTTCCGATGCCCCAAGTACTCGAGCATCCAA
>JBFGRM010000255.1:0-2513 GCA_041563675.1 Nitrospiraceae bacterium
CCAGGTAGATGACCTGCCAGCCGATCTGCTGGAGAAGCAGCGCGGCCGTCATGGCCCCAATCTCGTGAAATTCTTTCGGCGTGCAGGCCACGACGGCGAGCGGTCCGGTGCCCCGCTGCGACGTCAGGGCCTGGACGAGCTCTTGGCGCACCGTCCTCGTGATGGCTTGCTCGCCCTGATTGCCGATCTCGCCCCGGTGCCAGAGCTCCCCGACAACCCGGAGGACTGGAAAGAGGACCTGTATCACCGCGCGTTCGATGCCGAGCAGCGTGACGGTTCGGTGGATCCGCTCCGCCGTTGTGCGCTGGTCCGAGCACCGGGCGCTGTGGATGATCGCCAGCGCCTGCTGGCGAAGCCCTTCCGGCACCTCGGGAAGCGTCACCGGCGTATGAGTCATGTGCTCCCGTAATTTTTCAAGACCATCCCGGGCAAGCTCGCCGATGGAGCGACCCGAGTCGATCTGCGATTTGAGATAGAGGAGCAGCTGCAGATCGTCCTCCGTGTAGAGGCGGTAGCCGTTGTCGGTGCGCCTTGGCCGAAGCAATTCATACCGCCGTTCCCACATGCGAATCACGTGATCGCTGAGCCCCGAGAGCTCGGCCATCTCTTTGATGCGATATCCCTGCGTCGTCATGACCGCCTTGTTCTGCACGTTATGGACAGCGCGGTGCGTCTTTCATCGTGCGACGGCACGAAGCCGGCACTGTGGTTTCACGAACAACATGTGGACGTCACTGATGGAGCGCTCCGCAAACCCACCTTCGCAGTAGCACAGGTAAAACTCCCACATTTTGAGGAACGATTCCGGAAATCCGAGCGCCCGGATCCGCTCCGCATTGGTCTGCAGCCGTCGTCGCCACGCCTTCAACGTCGGGACGTAATGGGTGCCGAGATCTTCCAGGTCGTGCAGCCGCAGATCTGTCGCCTGCGCCAACGCCGCGCAGATGGCGCCGATCGAGGGAATGCAGCTGCCGGGGAAGATGAAGTGTTTGATAAAGTCCACCGAACGTCTCGCCTGCTCGTACCGGTGATCTTCGATCACGATGGCCTGCAGGAGCATCATGCCGTCCGGCTTCAGCAGCCCACTGCACTTGCGGAAGTAGGTCTCATAGTATTGATGCCCGACCGCCTCGATCATCTCGATCGAGACGACTTTGTCATAGGTTCCGGCGAGGTCGCGATAATCTTCGAGCAGGATCGTAATACGGTCGGCCAGCCCGGCTTCCCGGACACGTCGGCGGGCGAACTCGCATTGCTGCCTGGAGACGGTCGTCGTCGTCACCCGGCAGCCGTATTGCCCGGCGGCGTGCAGGGCGAAGCCTCCCCACCCGGTGCCGATCTCCAGGATGTGGTCGTCGGCGGAGAGAGCCAGCTTTCGGCAGATTCGCTCGTTTTTGGCACGTGACGCGTCGCGCAGGCTGCGATCAGGTCCCTCGAAGAACCCGCAGGAGTAGGTCATCGTGTCGTCGAGGAACGCGCCGAAGAACTCATTGCTGAGATCGTAATGGGCCGCGATGTTGTCGCGGCTGCCGGATTTGGTGTTGCGCCGCAAGCCGTGGAGCAGCTTGCGGACCGGCCCGGACAGGCGGGCGAGGCCCTGCTCGCACTCGTCCAGCACGGCGCGATTACGGACGAGGATGCGGACGACGGTGGTCAAATCGTCGCAGGTCCACAGTCCCTCGCTATAGGCGCGCCCGGCTCCGATGCTGCCCTCGAACGCCAGGTCGGTGTAAAAGCGGGGCTCACGAATGTCAATCGTCGCCTGGAGCGGCTCTGATCCCGTCGCGGATCCGACGCGAGCCTCTCCGGCCCCATCCCGCAGCACGATGGATCCCTCGACCAACCGGCTGAGCGTGCGCAGCAGCGCCTTCTTTGCCATCCGCTGAAGCACGGTCGGCCGCCAAGGATGGACTGGAGCCCGGATATTAAGCTTTTCCTGTTCCGCACGATCCGAGAGATCCGTACCAGGTATCAAGAGCATGTCTTGCGCGCCGTCGCTTGCGGCGCCTCCTTTTTCGGATGAGGATAAAACGGGACGTGGTGGAGCCAGAGCCGCAGCGCCTGAAGGTAGATGGCCCCAATGACCTTGCCGGTCATGAAGGGGTAGCGCAACAGGACGCCGGCGAGCGCACGCGAAGAGATATCCCGACGCTTCAGCCTCATCGTGGCGTCGAAGAACTTGCGTTCCCCTTTCAGGTTGTCCATGTGGATTGAGAGGGTCGAGCCGGGTTTGGTGAACCGCCAGTCATACCCCACGTCCATGTCCATGAAGGGCGAGACATGGAAGGTCTTTTGGAAACGATGGCGCCTTTTTTCGCCGCGTCCCTCGTTCGTCTCGGGGCCCAGCACGTAACAATGTTGCTCTCCCCAGGGGGTGTTGTTCACCTCGGCCACGATCGTTTCGACGTGCGCATCATCGGGGTTCAGGCAGAAATAAAAGCTCACGGGGTTGAAGCCGTACCCGTAGTAGCGCAGATGCGTGAGCAAGCGGATCGGTCCCTCCGGGGCCCGCC
>JBFGRM010000256.1:0-2355 GCA_041563675.1 Nitrospiraceae bacterium
ATCGGCGCGGTCCTCATGGCCTTCACCATCTCGCTGGACGACTTCATCGTGGCCTTCTTCACGGCCGGGCCGGGATCGACGACGCTTCCCTTGAAAGTCTACTCTATGGTCAAATCCGGGGTGTCCCCTGCGATCAACGCCTTGTCGGCCGTTTTGGTGTTGGTGTCGATGGTCTTGATCGCGATCTCGCTCTGGTTCCAACGGAAGGGCGGGATGGCCTTATTTCGGGAATAGGACGGATTTTCTCTCCGTCATGCCCGCGTAAGCGGGCATCCATCTTTTTTTCATCGGAGCCTGGATTCCTGCTTTCGCAGGAATGACAGAAGACATTGGGGATGCACGTGATCACATCCACACTGGGTGTCCGGTGCCTGATCATCTTCGTCGTTTTTCTTTGCGCGGCTGGATGTGAGCAGGCGTCGAGCCCCGGCGATCCGGCGCGCGCCCGTCCGGAGGCGGCGCGAACCCTGTACTATTTCACGTGGTCCGATTACGTGGACCGCGAGCAGCTCGCCGGGTTCGAGGCGCGGACCGGCGCGCGTGTCGTGGTGGATACGTTCAGCAGCAACGAGGAGCTGCTCGCGAAGATTCAAGGCGGGGCCGGTGGCTACGACGTCGCGGCACCCTCCGACTTCATGGTCTCGATCATGATCAGGGAAGGCTTCCTGGCGGAGCTGGACCTCGCGCGTATCCCGAACGTGACCTCTCTCTCGCCGTGGCTGAGCGAGTTGCCGTTTGATCCGGGGCAACGCTACGCCGTTCCGTATCTCTGGGGGACCGTCGGAATCGGATTCGACTCGGAGGTCGTGACGACGCAACCGGACAGTTGGGAGGTGCTGTGGGATCCGCGCTATCGGGGAAAGATCAGCATGCTCAATGACCAGCGGGAGGTCTTCGGCGTGGCGCTGCGCGCCATGGGGCATTCGCTGAACGAGACGACCCCCGCGGCGATCGAGCAAGCCAAGCGCAGGCTCCTCGCGCAGAAGCCTCTGGTGAAGATGTACACGAGCGAAAACTACGATAATCTGCTGGCGGCCGGGGAGGTGGCGCTGGCGCACGGGTGGGGCGGCGCCGTCGCCCGGGTGATGGACGAGCGGCCCTCGCTCCGATACGTCATCCCCAGGGAGGGCGCCACTATTTGGGCCGACTGCCTCGTCGTCCTGCGCTCCTCGCAGAACAAGGATCTCGCCATGCAGTTCATCAATTATCTGTTGGAGACCGATGTGGCCGTGCACACGACCAATCGCCTGCGCTTCGCCTCGGCGAACCGGGAGGTCAAGGACCGGGTCGACCCCCGCGTTCGCGAGAACCCGGCGGTCTATCCCCCCGAGGAGGCGCGTGACCGCCTTGAATGGATGGTGGACGTGGGCGATGCCATTCGCCTCTACGATCGGGCCTGGACGGAGCTCAAGATGAGATGAGGGGCCCTCCCCGGGGGATATTCCACCGACCGGCGGGGACCCGGTATAATGGCGCGATGAGTACACGGCTTCGACCCTTCGAGCAGGAGTGAGGACAATGGGAGAGACGACACGCTGGCTGGTTTTGGTCATCTCGTTCACGTTTCTGATGACGACCACGGCGCTGGCCCACTGGACGGGTGACCACGGTCACGCGCTGCTGGTCCAGGTCCCGTATTTCGGTCCCCCGGGGACGGAGCCCGTCCCACCGAACGCCGTTCCGCCCAACACCGAGCCGCTCACCGAGCAGGAGTTGGCGCGGGCGGAGGCCCTGCTGCCCTTGCTCTCGGGCAACCAGGAGCTGTGGGCCATGGGCGAGTTCGTGCATCTCGGCGCCCCCGTCGTGCCTGTCCTGGTCAAGGCACTCAAGATGCCTGACCCGCGCCTTCGGTACAACGCCATTGAAACCATGAGCATGCTCAAGGCGCCTTCGGCCGCACCGGCGCTCGTCGAGTCGGCCATGGAGCCGAACGAGGTCCTGCGCGTACGCGAGCATGCGCTGCGTGTGGCCGTTCGACTGGATCCTTCCGTCACCGTGGATGCCATTCGGATGATGGCGCAGGATTCCCACGACACGATTCGCAAGACCGCGGCCTTCGAGAGCCGCTATGTTCGCGACACGGCGATCATCCCAATTCTGATCGAGCTGATGAAGGATGAGGAACGCTATGTGGCGGAGACGGCGGTCCAATCACTGCTGCGGCTCACGCGGTACGAAGCCGAGCTCCATGATTGGTCGATCTCGACGCCGGAGGATCGCGAGCAATGGGCGCAAGAATGGACCGATTGGTGGGCGGCCAACAAGGACACCTTTGAGATCCCGACACAGCCGAGTCGTCGCCAGCCGACCTGACTGACGCGGCTGCGGCGTTACCAAAACAGCCGACAGATTGCG
>JBFGRM010000257.1:0-1798 GCA_041563675.1 Nitrospiraceae bacterium
CCTCGATCACCAATCAGATGCCGACCCCCACCGATTCCGTCACGCGCCTGTACGAGACGGAGCCGTACCCGCTCAGCTGGTGGTTTCGTCGGCACCACACGACATGATGACGATTCGAACGTGCTCGGCGTTGTCGCTCGCCCTGATCCTTCTGCTCGGGGCCGGGTGCGCGGTCCGTTCAAGCGGGGGTGACGGCCCTGGCCCAGGGCCCGCGCTGGTCAAGCGCAGTCAGATGCTCATGGGCACCGTCGTCTTCGTGACGGCCGTCGCGCCGGACGAAGCCACCGCGCAGGCGGCGGCCGCCGCCGGTTTGGCCGAGATCCGCCGACTCGAGGAACTCTGGTCCACCTGGATTCCTTCGAGTGAAATATCGCAAGTCAACGCGAACGCGGGGCAGAAGCGCGTCGCCGTGAGTGCCGAGACCTACGACCTGATCCGATTGTCATTGGAGGTCGGGCGGCTGACCAAGGGCAGCTTCAACGTGGCCATCGGCCCGGCGGTCAAAGCGTGGGGGTTTCCGGCGGAGCCGCACGTTCCTTCGGAGCGCGACCTTCAAGCGGTCCGTCCGCTTGTCGACCTCTCCGCGGTGCGGATGGATCCTCTGTCGCGGACCATTTTCCTCGAGCGTCGTGGGATGAAGTTGGACGTGGGGGGCATCGGAAAGGGGTACGCCGCTGACCTCGCGGCGGCAGTGGTCAAGCGGGCGGGTGCCACGGCCGCCGTCGTCGCGCTCTCCGGCGACATCAAGACCTTCGGCCGCCTGCCCGGAGGAGAGCGGTTTCTGTTCGGTATTCAACATCCACGCCGCGAAGGAGCGGTCGTGGCGACCTTGGAGCTCGAGAACGAGGCGGTCTCGACGGCGGGCGACTATCAGCGCTATTTTCTCGAGGAGGGCGTGCTCTATCATCACATTCTTGATCCCCTCACCCTTCAACCGGCTCGCGCGTGCCGGAGCGTCACCGTCGTTGCCGAGCACGGTGTCATGGCGGACGGCCTGGACACCGGCATCTTCGTGATGGGTCCCGAGCTGGGCATGGAACTCGTTGAACGGTTGCCGGATGTGGAGGCGGTCATCGTGGACGACACGGGGACCGTCCGAGTGTCGTCAGGCCTTCGCGGCCGCGTGCGGCTCGTGGCGGACACGGAAGGCGCCCAGAAGCCATGACGGTGAAGGGACTGGCCAGGCTCGGGAGTCTCTGGCTGGCACTGATCATGGGGATCAGCGCCTGCACATCCGTGCAGTACCAGGCCGAGCGTCTGGACGAGCACATCGGCAAGGCCACGAAGCAGGAGATCGCCCTCTTTTTCGGCGAGCCGCAGGAGACGCGGGGAATCGAAGGGGGCGGCGAGGAATGGATTTATCGCTACTCGTACACCACCCACGGCGGCACGGCAGCCGTCGGTCGGCGCACCTGCTGGGAGAGCGTCCTCACATTCGATCGGGACGGTATCCTGCGAGAGCAGGCGCGGCGGGATTGCAAAAAGACTCGTTAGGCGTGAGGCGTCAAAAGGGTCTCTCGCATCCGTGGCGTCGGTTGCGTCAAAAAAGGAAATGAGAAACCAGAAGCGACGCCTTATGCTCGTCATGCCTGCGGGATCCCTGCTTGCGCAGGGATGACGGAAGGAAAACACGGGATCGACCTGGAGCCTGCCTTCTCTAGGCTGTTGGCGGGTCGACCATGCTGAGCGCTGAGTCCGTGGCTTGCTCGAAGAGCACGGTGTGCGTGGCGACGACTTGCAGCTCGACTGCGGTGCCCACCGGATACAGGCTGGTCGACGACTCGCTGCTGTGGACGAC